>CAMDTE010000001.1 GCA_945907425.1 Owenweeksia hongkongensis DSM 17368
CGACATCTTACGGTTCTTATAGCGGCGCTGTCCCCAACGAAAAAATCACATGGGGAAAATTGGATGCCAATACCCCAAAATTTATTGTCGAATCTGATGCTACAATCGTTACTCCTCTTATATTCGCTTGGATTTTGGGTTGGTAAAAAACCCTTCTTCGAGCAATGGAAAAGAAGCGAGTAATCATAGACTACAACAACATCACGCCAGATTTGCTGGCGTTACTATTGGACAAATACCCGGAAGGATTTGATCCTGCGGTAATGATTACCTACAATAATTCCAAAGGGGAATTGGTGCGAGCGGTTCCCTTGGAAACCCACGATACGAAATACCTTTTCAAAATCAGCGTGGAGTTGCAAAACCGTGTCGATCGTTATCTAGGTGATTTAGATGCGCTAGCCGCCACTACACCAACAGAAGCTTTAGTGGGGGAAGACGATGAATCTTCAGAAGAAGAGGCGGTGGAGGGCGACATGGCTTCGGCGGAGAACGACGCAGACGAAGAAGAATAAATATCAAGTTCCGCATTGTACTTTACTTGCCCTTGTGTCTCCAAATAGCGGAGGGAGTGGTTTATTTGGCTTTTTGCCCATCCCGGACAAAGCCGATGCACATATTCTCGTTTGAAGGAAAGGGGGCCTGCGCGCTTGCGTTTCGCTTCCATCGTTTTTAGCGCCTCCAAAATGGCTAGAGCGCATCCATTGGGGGCCGTGGCCAAAACGGATTCGGGTGTGGCGCCATTCCATTGCATATCCTCTAGGAACTGGGCTGGCCGAAAAGCCATTTGGCTCTTTTCTGAAGTAAGCAATGCCAAACATCCCTCACTCATGGCATCATCGATACGCCCAGGAACTGCATACACCGGTTTGTTGTAGTCCATAGCCATTCGGGCGGTAATTAAAGTGCCGCTATGACACCCTGCTTCGGGTATAAAAACAGCATCTCCCAACGCCGCTATCAATCGATTGCGCTGCGGGAATCGTCCTGACTCCGGATCCACTCCCCATGGCAATTCCGATACCCAACAACCCCCTTCCTGAAGGATAGAATCAGCCAACCGATAGTGGGCTTGAGGTTGTATTGTATGCAGGCCGTGCGCTAAGACGGCTACCGTCGGCAATCCCCAACGGAGCGCGGCGCGGTGCGCCGCGCTATCGATACCAAAAGCCAATCCGGAAACCAGGGTCGGTTGAGCAGGCGCAAGCGCTTCCACCCATAAATCCGTGACAGCCATTCCATACGCTGTGGGTTTGCGGGTTCCTACCACGGCTAAGGAGCGGGCGGAGTGAAGACAGGTGGCATCTCCCTTTACATACAGCACCAGAGGACCATCGGGCATTCGGTCTCGACGGATCCGTATCGGAAAGGAAGAATCCTCGTGCCAAATCACTTGAATGCAATGGCGTTCCGCCATGGTCAAAGCCAAGTCCGCTTTGTGCAAAAGTTCCGACCATCCTTTCAAAGGTATGCGGACCATAGAATGGGTACGTCCGGCAGCCAATACGGCAGCGGAAAGTGGAAGAGAATGCAAAGAGGGCAAATCATCGTGTATCGACTGGGCCAAACGCTGCATAGAAATAGGGCCCAGTCCCTCTAGGAAAGAAAGGGCCACTGCCCATCGTATGTGTTCGTTGTAGGAATTCATGCCGACAATTTCGCTCCGGCGAGGCGCGGTAATCGGTAGAAAACGAATACAAATGTTTACCGCACGCGGGTCACATCTCGGGCGCTCGCTTGGGCCGTGGGTAAAATGAGGACCTCGGCAATGTTGACATGCTCAGGCGCTTTGACCATCCACAAAAGAGTTTGTGCAATGTCTTCCGCCGTCAAGGGTTTCATTCCTTCGTACACCGCTTGGGCTTTGCGTTCATCCCCCAAGAATCGCACTCTGGAAAATTCTGTGTCTACCATTCCTGGAGCAATAGACGCCACTTTGATGCCGTGAGGAGCGAGATCGATTCGCATGGAACGGGTCAAAGAATCCACTGCAGCCTTGGTGGCAGAATACACATTTCCTCCAGGATACTCCTGCCTGGCCGCCACAGAAGTGACATGAATGATGTGTCCCTTTTTGGCCTGTATCATTTCTTGGGCCACCGTGTGTGATGCGTACAGTATTCCTTTGATATTGGTATCGATCATGTCTTCCCAAAAATCCACATCTCCTTCGTGAAAAGGTTCCATCCCCAAGGCTAGTCCCGCATTATTGATCAAAACATCTACGGGGCCAATCGCCTTGAATGCATTTTCAACGGCCGTTCGTTTGCGCATGTCCAAGACCATCGGAACAATGACCCCCGGCTCAAAGCATCTACCCAATTCCGCCATGTCCAGTCGTCTTCTACCCGTAGCAAATACTTGATAACCTTCTTCTGCAAACAGTAGTGCAGTGGCTTTTCCAATCCCCGACGATGCGCCTGTAATGAGAATTTTTCCTACGTAAGAATCCATTTTTTTTCCTTTTTAAGTACCTTGTTCGTATGAAGGCAACGCTTTTAACAGGACAATGTACTGACCTATGATGAAATATTCCCCTCAAGAATCGTTTAATTCACCTAATATGGGCTGGTCGAGAGCCCTTTTCGTGTTTTTGCTGTGCTGTAATTCAGGGCTTTGGGCGCAAAAAGATACCGTTCGCCTCCAAACCATTGTGGTGTCCGCTGGCCGTTACGCGCAAAGAATGGAGCAAACCACCGTGAGCATTGATGTTTTGTCTCCTTCGATCCTGAAAAACAAACCTTTACTAAAAATTGAAGACGCGCTTATCCAAGTTCCCGGAGTGACTATTCAAGATGGGCAGGCCAATATTCGAAGCGGCTCGGGATGGAGTTACGGTGTGGGAAGTCGTGTCCAAGTGCTTTTGGATGGCCTTCCGCTGTTGAGTCCAGATGCGGCTACGGCCTCTTGGAGTCTCATTCCTGTAGAAGCCATGAGCCAAGTTGAGGTGGTGAAGGGTGCTGCTAGCGCACTCTATGGTAGCGCCGCACTCAATGGAGTAATGAACATCCGCACCCTTGAACCGGGATCGGAATGGGTTGTTCGTGCGTCTGTTCAAAGTACAGTGTATGATCAACCGGAACGGCGGTCGTTGCGGTGGTGGGAGGGCACCGGTCCGCGCACACAGGGAACGATGCGGTTCGCCATCGGGAAAAAAATAAAGAAGGTTGGGTTTTTGATTCACGGACAAGGATTGTGGGACGAGGGGTATCAATACGCGGTAACAGAAAAAAGTGCTCGATTCAATGCCAAGGTGGATTACGAGCCCATCAAGGGACTACATATAGGAACACAAGCCTCTGTACGGGGACTAAAAGGAGCTACCAGTCTTTTGTGGAGCGATTTTCGGACGGGCTATATCCCGTTGGACAGTACAGCAACCAATCAAGGCATCTACCAGTTGACCGTCAGTCCGTATATAATATACAGAAAAGGACGCTCAGTACACTCCCTGCGAACGCGGTTTATGGCACACAACAATCATTTGACGGCAGGGCTAGAAGATTATTCCAACGCAGCGCGCACGGGCTATAGTGAGTATACTTTTCATCATTATGGCACCAAAGGACTCCATTATACCGTGGGCGTTTCCGGAACAAGAAGCATCAGTTTGAACAGTGTGCTTTTTGGGGGGCCACACACCGCCGCATCGAACAGTGTTTTTGGGCAATGGGACAAGATGCTGGGCGCATGGAATTTTTCATTGGGCGCACGTGTAGAAAACTATGTTTTGGACACTTCCTCCGCTACAGGTCCTGTCTTTCGGGCAGGGGTCAACCGGAAAATAGCCAAAGGTCTGCATGTGCGTTCATCCGCTGGGCAGGGCTTTCGTTATCCCACCATCGCTGAAGCCTACACTGTTGCCCAAGCGGGCCCTGTAAAAGTTTTCCCAAATCCGCTGGCAAGAGCAGAACGGGGGTATACGGCAGAGATAGGAATCAAGCAAATGCTACAATCCGGTAGAGCCAGTGGGTATTTGGATTTGGCTTTGTTTACTAATCACTACGATGATATGCTGGAATTTACTTTTGGACAATGGACACCCGCTCCCATTCCTACCTTGGCAAATTTCGGTTTCAAAAGTATCAATGTAGGGCCTGCTCAAATGACAGGAATAGAATTGACCGCATCCGGTCGATACGATGCTACGGAAGCCATCGCGCTTCAAGGGATGTTAGGGTACACCTATACGCATCCCGTCGCTTTAAAGCCCGATTCAGCCTATATGATAGATGCCGCAGGAACACCCGTGAGTTATGCTTCCACATCGATGAATACAGAAAATAATTATTTAAAATACCGCTACAGGCACGTGGCCAAAGCAGACGTAGAGATATTATACAACCAATGGTCCGCGGGGACCTCCGTTCGTTTCAACAACCGGATGGACAATATGGATGAACTTTTTGTCAGCGCTTTATTCAATACGCTGGTTCCGGGGGTTCGAGACGCCTACGAATATTTTTTACCCCATTACGATTTATTGATCGATGCACGATTGAAATACCAATCGAACAAAGACCTGTCTTTCACTTTTCAAGTGAACAATCTGCTCAATCAACTGATTATGCCTCGACCTGCTGCCCTGAATGCGCCGCGCACATGGGGAGTGCAAATCACTTACGCTCTCGACGGCCGATAACGAAAGGGTTCCTTTTGTGGGGTGTTTTAAGTTGCACTATATTTGCCATCCCTTGGGGGATTAGCTCAGCTGGCTAGAGCGCTTGCATGGCATGCAAGAGGTCATCGGTTCGACTCCGATATTCTCCACAAAAAAACAAAACCCCTCCCTTTGGAAGGGGTTTTGTTTTTACAAGGACTTGATGGCTTTTCTAACAACCATCTCTCCCTCTGGTGTTTGCAAGAAAACCAAGTACAGTCCCGCAGGCAGAAATCGCATATCCAAGGTTCCGTCTGACTCTACGGGGATTTGAATCACTGCTCCAAAAGGATCCATCACCCGTACATCTCTCCTGTTTTCAGAGGATATTCCGACCCATTTCGTGAACGATTGCACAGGGTTTGGAGACAAAAAACTCGCCCTGAATTCTCCTTCGAGAAGGCCAATGCCCGCAATGATCACCTGCTGCGTTGAAGAATCAGATGCGCAAGCATTCATGGTTTTTAGTGTTACGGTATAGACTCCATTGGCGGCATACACATGAGATGCCCAGGCAACGGTCGTTCCCAGGGTTCCTCCGTCACCAAATTTCCAAAAAGAGGAATCGACGGGGGAAGAGGGTCCTGTAAATTGGACGGAGTCTATATACTGCGCATAGGTGAATTGGCTATTCACTCCAGCACAAACTACTGCCGATATACATAAGGTATCGGATGAGCAAGAGGAGAAAACCCGAGCACAAACCGTGTAGTTCCCTGGGATCAAATAGGTATGAGAGACGATGGCATTTGTATCGGAAACGGTCGATCCATCTCCAAAACTCCAGAAGGTTGAATCGCCCTGGAGGCTGCTATTCAAAAACGTAGCGGTTAAATTTTGTCCTCCTATTTGGGCAATGGAGGCAATAGGTGAAACGCATGGTGTTAAGTCGACTCGCTGTGCATAGGGCCGAATCGTTCCGGAACGGTTTTCCGACCAGGTGGCTATCACCGCATTGTTGACAATGTTTCCTAAATCAAAGCGCCATTTAATTCCCGTGCTATTTGTCCCAACCGGCAGCGTTTGCGTTGGAAATAAAAAGTTCCCTAGCGTGTCCAGCCCCACCAGCAGCAAGGGTTTTGAGAATACACCGTTGGAATTCCCATCCGAGATGAGAAAATGAGGTTGATTATTCAAGAGTCTCAACGCACCATAAGGAGCCCTGTCAGCAGAACCCACCGCAAAAACAACCTTAGCATTGGCGCCCAGCAATTTTGCGCCTGTTTTCTTATGGTATTGTTGGACATAGGTTCCCTGGTTCGATTGACTGCTCGAAGTCCACTCTGCCACCGCCCAAACCCCTCGACCATCCGTCTCAATTGCAATGTTCGTTGCCCGTTCCAGTTGTGTTGATTGTGTGGCAAAATCTACTCCCGAAGTGGTCCAAGGCAGCGTTCCGTTGGGATTGATTCGCTGCAAATAGCTTTGAATATTCATTCCTGCGGCCCCTGAAAAACCAAAATACACGGTGTCCGCATCGGCAAGAAAATCATACCGGGTAAAAGTAGAGGTGTAGACCCCATTGGTCAGCGCCACGGCGCTTGGCCAGATTGCCAATCCGGCAGTGTTGAATTTTTGTGCGAAAGGCAATCCAGAAGGAGAAAAGCCGGTCCGGTCATGGTACAGTAACATGAATTTCCCAGAAGCTAACTCTACCAATTCTCCAATGTTTGTTTTGTGTCCAGTAACGGTAGGATTTATGACGATGGGATTGCTCCACGCGGGGACCCCTGCGATAGAAAGTTTTTGCAATTGACCTATCAATGCGGGTAAATACCCAACCACGGTTTCTCCCGAACTCAAGGGCAACAATTTAACATCATACCCCGTTCCTAAATTGACTCCAGAGGTGCCAAACAACTGTAAGCCTGCCGGAGAAATCTTGTGAACCATGGCCGGAGTATTCCCGCCGGTCCCTGTAAAGCCAAGGAGGACGTTATTCCAAGCATCCACCGCCATATCCCACGTCACGGTATAGGTGGACATGGGCACGGTCCCGTTGACAAGCAGTCCATTGGTCCCCAATTGCGGGACACCGTTTTGATCTAACAATTGAACCCGCATTTCATAATTCTGTGGGCTAGAAACGGGATTCCAAAAAGCAACCCAAGTTCGTCCATCGGGCGTGGTCATGCTTTTCACATCTTCTGTAGGGCACCCGGCTACCAATGTATTCAGCGTTGTGTTGGAGGTCCACTGTGCAGACAACGAAAGCCCCATCGTCATCGTTAAAAAAACTAAGAAATATTTTTTCATAATATGACTATTCTATGTCGAGATAAAGGTAACCATCAAGCCCCCGGATTGATCAATAGAAGCACCTAACTAGTCATTAGTAATTAGTAATTAGTCACTAGTAATTAGTAACTACCCAACTATTAACTATTGACTAATGACTATTAACTATTGACTAATGACTATTAACTATTAACTACCCAACTATAAACTATTAATCCCCTCCACTTCTCTCGGTAAAATCGAATCCGGTACCCAGGGTATGTCTTGGAGGTGAAACTGTGCTTTATGGCCACGAGGAAAAATGATTTTGAATCGCTGCTTCGCGTAGACAGCTCGGTGAATCCATTTTTGACCTTGCGGGCCCATCACTACCACGCTGTCAAACGCAGGAAACGCCCTGGATTTCATGGATCCAATGGCCATGTGCGCCACCGGATATTCTGCACTCGTTAGGAATATTGCGGGAACGCCTTTCCGGTATCGTCTGTAAAATCGAACTTCTGAGCCCGTCATGGGATGTCCCAGGATGTCTACGGGCCCTACTGCCAACCATAAACGGTCGGGAAAGTGTGCGGTTGCTTGATTTTCAAAGGCGCGCACGACTCCTTTTGAATCCCTCGCGATAACGTCTAAATCACCGTCTTGATCGGCATCAAAAACCTTCCAGAAAACGGGTACAGAAAAGGGGATAAGGGAATCCGGTGAGCCGTCCAAATCAAAATCAGGCCAGGGCGATGAGGTAGAGTCCCAAGGCGGAATGCGGAGCGAATCTGCGCTCCAGGGCATTTCTTTTCGAAAAGAAAAAAGGGGACGAGGTTTTTGTACAACAATCCACAGTATGGCTCCTGCTACGCACAACAAACCCCATCTGGCCGAGCGGGACCACCCAAAATCAATGCCCACTGGAAGATTCTACATTTTCCAAATCAAACCCTCGATTTTTTAATTCTGTAGACACGCGGACAGCGTAAAAGGCCAAGTAAGCAAAACAGGCGACCCCTACGATGTACGATCCTCGAATCCCAAGAAGGTCTGGGCTGGCAAGAAATCCTTGAAGCAAGCTGATGACTCCGCCTCCCATAATCATCATAATCAATGCACTGGAAGCCTCGGCCGTACGTCTACCCAACCCTGTAATGGTTAAGGTGAAAATGCAGGGCCACAGGGTGGATGCAAAGAGACCCACACTCAAAAAGGCATAAATGGCCAAGGGCCCATCGGCTGTCATCCCTAGTACAATGGCAATTATTCCCGCTACCGCATAGTACAGCAATTGTTTAGCAGGGTTTCCTTTGGAAATCCAATCCAATAGGGTTAAAAAAGCAATGGCAATAGAGAAGGGGAGAAATCCTATCACATCATGACCGGCCGCTGTGTTGACTACCAAAAAAACAACAAAAGCCGCCGCAGGCAATACGATCCGCATCGCTTGCCGCGCCAACCCCGTCAAGCCCATGGCCCCTGAGGCTGCTGTCCATCTTCCGATCATCAAGGATGCCCAATAAAGAGAAATGTAGGGGGCAATGTCCTGGATGGCAATGCCGTGAAAAGACTCCAAGTAAGCGGGCAAATTGCTTTGCGTGGAAACTTCCACCCCAACATACAAGAAAATTGCCAGCATACCCATCCACACTTGCGGCATGGCCAGTGTACTTCCTTCCGATTTTTTTTCGATCGCTTGAAGCGCTGATTCTTCTTCCGGCCCGCCAAAATCTGACTTCCAAAAAATAGCGGCAAACAAAATAAACAAGGCTCCCAAGAGGATGTAGGGCTCCTTAATGGCGGCAATGTCTAACTCTGTTGAGGGATTCGTTCCCCATCCAAAAATGGCAAAACTGACTACCAAAGGGCCTAATGTGGTCCCTAAGTTGTTGATTCCGCCAGCCATGCTCAAGCGCTGAGATCCTGTTTCTTTGGACCCCAAATGGATGGCCAAAGGGTTCGCGATGGTCTGTTGAAGGGAAAATCCAAGCCCTACCACCAAAAGTCCCAGCAACAAGAGAGAGAAGGAAGCCGTATCCGCTGCAGGAATGAAAAGCAAAGTACCTAAGGCACTAATGAACAAACCCAAGCCCAAGGATTTGCCGTAGCCGAGCTGCTGCACAACATCCCGTTGCAAAAGCTTTGAAATAAGCATGTACAATAATGCTCCCACCGTATAGGCCACATAAAAAATGAACTCGATCATTTGGCCCTGCCACTGCTCTAAATCCAATTTTTTCTGAAAAACAGGAATGAGAATACTATTACTGGCCGCTACAAAGCCCCAGAAAAAGAAGACGGACACTAAAATGGCAAATGATTTTTTCATGGGGGGAAGATAAAAAAAAGCCCCCACCTTCTGGCTAAGCTGCTTTGACGTGTAATTCCAATCCTTTGCATTGTACAATAACGGCCTTGCTTCCCACTTCAAGCGTTTCATTTTCTTCGGAAACTGCGCGCCATCTCGCCCCTTTGTACAGAACAATCCCCGGAGTATTCGGAGTAATTCGCTCCATGACAGGGACTATTTGTCCGTGGTGTTCTTCAAATCCTTTCGTGGAATTATCCATCGACCGTTTCATCATCGGCCGAAAAACAACAATGAAAAACAAGGAGGAGATTCCGGTCAGTGCCCATTGCCACGGTTGGCTGATATCCACCCCCATCCATAACAGTACACCCGTGAGAATCGCGCCTGCGCCAATGAACAAGAGAACAAAAACGCTCAACGCCAGTTCTAGAACCATCAGTAACAACCCAATAATCATCCAGAGTACTGCGGGAGTAAGCCAGGCTTCCATTTATTTTACAGGTTTATTGTTTTCTGATTTAATAACGGACATGGCTGCTGATATCATGCTTCCCATATCGGCAAAGTTCGCAGGTAAAATCATGGTGTTGGTTGATTTCGCCAGCTTACCGTATTGCTCCACTAAATTCTCAGCCACGCGCAATTGCACCGCTTCCATTCCTCCTTCGGTTTGAATCGCTTCGGCAATTTTTCGAATCCCTTCTGCCGTAGCATCTGCTACCGACACAATAGCTGCTGCTTGGCCTTCCGCTTGATTTATTTGCTGGATTTTTAAAGCTTCCGATTCCAAAACAACTTTTTGTTTTTGGCCTTCCGCTACATTGACCGCGCTTTGTTTTTCGCCTTCAGAATACAAAATGGTTGCGCGTTTCTCCCGCTCGGCTTGCATTTGTTTTTCCATGGCCATCAATACGGTTTGAGGCGGTGTAATGTTCTTGATTTCGTAGCGAAGAACTTTCACGCCCCATCCCGCTGCTGCTTCATCAATGGCATTGACTACTGCCACATTTATATTTCCACGCTCTTCAAAACACTTATCTAAAACGATTTTACCTATTTCTGATCGCATGGTGGTTTGCGCCAACTGCGATACGGCGAACATGTAATTAGAAATACCGTAGGAAGCCAATTTAGGGTCCATTACTTGCAGAAAAACAACTCCATCCACCGCTACTTGCACGTTGTCTTTTGTTATACACACTTGTTCTGGAATGTCTGCCGCAACCTCCTTCAAGGTGTGCTTGTACGCTAAGCGATCAATGAATGGAATGATCAAATTCAATCCCGGATTCAAGACCGCATGGTATTTTCCTAGCCTCTCAATGATGTAGGCCGTTTGTTGGGGGACCACTTTTGCCCCCATGTAAAGGGTAAGTACTAATAGCGTGAACAGTACGATGGATAGAGTGGTCATTTTTTACGGATTTTATTGTCCTATAAAGATAGTGGGAATCTAGTTCTCTTTATTTTGTAATCATGATGATTCTTTCAACAATTTGGAATGCTTTGTACTCCAATTTCACAGGTATGTTGCATAAAAAACGCCCAACCTTTCGGTTGGGCGTTCGAAGCAACAAAGAAATCAAAGCGGACGAGCCGCTGAACGATTAGATTTTGCTGACGTTCACGGCGTTCAAACCACGCTTGCCATCTTTCAGCTCAAAAGTGACTTCGTCACCATCAGCGATGGGTTGGTTGATGCCTGTAGCGTGCACGAAGTAATCTTCTGAGCCGCCTTCTTCTTTGATAAAGCCGAAACCTTTAGTGGCATCGAAAAACTTTACCGTTCCACGTTTTGACATGGGAAATGGGGTAAAAATTGATACTTGGGGTCCGTCAACGCAACGTGCCCTCTGACTGCAAAAGTACCTATTAATTCTTTACCTCAAGTATTCCGATTGATTTTATATAAATAATTAAACCTTCTTGTGTAGGCAGTGCTTCCAAAATGTCGAGTTGTTTCAAGTTCCCACGCACCTCTAAACCACCTCCGATGGGGTATCCTTGCAGCATCTGATCTGCCATTTTTTTGTATTCTATTAGATACGACCCAAACTCAAATTTCTCTGCGGCCATTGCCTTTTCCAGTCGTCCATTGAGCATCCATGCCGCTGCACCTAGGAGGGCATTCTTGCTTTTTAGCTCAAATTGGATGTCGGAAAAAGACATCGTTTTGGTAGCCATATCAATTACCGGTTTTGCGGTTAAAAAGACATGTCCTTTCCATGGCTTTTTTCCCTCCAAAACTTTGCCCGACTTGTTTAATTTTAGAACGCGGAAGTCTAGCCCCACTTGGATTCTTTCTCCACGGGGAGAAAAGGACCAAGTATCGATCAATAATCGACGGGAAACGTCGGGAAAATCAAAGGGTTCATCCGCAAAGGCCTGTTGCATTTCCTTTGCTAATTGTGGGTAAGGAATCGCTACCGAGAAAACGACTTGAAATCCCTTGGCGTCTCCCAATTTACTGGATGCTTTGGGCAACGGTGTAGGCGAAGCAACTACAGGCGGGGCAGTAAGTCCGGTGACAATACGTGCCTTTGTCTGCATCACGGCTCCTGTGTGCATGGCCCGACCGTCCGCTCGAAAAGGCTGAACAGCGAGCGCAGAGGGCGTCAATACCAAGTAAGCGCCCCTCTCTTTATCCAATTCCATAGGCATTTGGACCGTTTTCCAGGCGGATTCTATTTCTTTTCGAAGTTCCAATTGATCCGCAATGGCTTTGTCTACTTCACTGCCTATTCGGTTCAATTGACGCTCCAAAACGGCATCCAATACCCTTCGAATGGGAATTTTTAGGGGTCCCACTTCTAAAACAGGAGATTCTTGCCAAGCAATGTGGGGTGTAGTCTTGGTTTCTAAACCCCAATCGGTCCGAATTTTCATCCGGGTACTCAGGGTGACAATGGGTTTTAGGGAAATGTCTTTTTCCACGGTTAAGGCAGTAATTCCTCCCGGTACATAACGTCCCTTTGCCCAGATGTGGACAGGTGCCGTAATCATCAAACTATCTCCATACCCGATAATTTGAAAGGCGCCCGCTTTGGTGACGCGTACGAGTAGATTGTCTCCTTCAAACGAATCGTCCTCGTACAATACGCCTTGAAAAGCAGCATTGATTTCTTTTTCTAAAGCAGAAAAGAAAATAGAAATAGGGATGGACACTGTAGAGGTCGGGACTTCTGGAGAAGGATTCACAAAAGTGGTAGTTGAGGGTTCCACAAGGATATTTTTAGGACCAGAACAGCTGGTCAAAAGAATGGTGACGACAAAAGTGACTGAATAAGGAAGATAGCGCATGGTTTGGGGAAAATTGATCACGGTATAAGTTGCAATTCATCGAGAAAGAAAAATGTCTGACCCCCCGCTCCCGGATGGTATGCAGGCAATACTCCCGCATTGATTATTTTAATTCGCAAAAACCGGGCCCTCTGCTTCCCGATGGAAACACTTATTTCGCGGCGCTCGCTAGGGGATGGGGTAAGGGATTCTTCCCATAAATCAACCGTCCCCAGGGAAGCCCATTCGGAAGATAATTCTGTTTGTCCTTTGCCATAAAAAAAGGACACTTCTCCCGGAAGAGCAATCCAGGAACCGATATCCTTTAAAAGTCCCAAGGAAACACCAGAGAATTTTCGCTTCTTTCCTAAGTCAATCGTAAGAATCAGATCCTTTCCCTGAAGCCCAACCCAATGCCCTTTGCGCCACTCTTCATCCCCTTGGATGCCATCCACCAAGGCATCCGAAGATCCTCCCGTGTATTGTCCATTGGGTTCTGAACTGTAGTGTACCGTATAATGGTGAGGAATATGGGTGGACGTGGCTTCCGCAGATGCACCAAACGATCCATCCGGCAGGCGATGGGCTGCCCATAGTCGCGTTGATTTCTGCAATTCCAAAGTGTACTCTGTTGGAATGAACGTGGCTTTCCCCTCGTTGATTCGCAAAAACAAAGAATCATTGGGCGATTGGCTGATGATGTGCGCAACAGCTCCTCCTTTAAAGGTTCGGGGAACTTTAATAATAGGCGCTGCTGTCGCTGGTATCTCTACCCCATTGATGTACGGTGAATTCTTAGCCCAAGAAGTAGGGCCTTTGGTTTGGTGTACCGTCCAATCGCCCCCCTCCATTAATTCAGCATGATCCACATAGGCTTGTTGTATGGATCGTCCGTTGAAATACACATTTTCCACAGAGGGGCCTTCTCCCATTTTTTGCATGCGCAACGTTTTTCCTGTGGGCAGTTGCACCTCGGCCTTTTCCCACAACATTCCCCCGATGGCGTATCTTGACTCTCCGGGTACCAAAGGGTATAATCCCAAAGAAGCCATCACATACCACGCACTCATTTGGCCGCAATCTTCGTTCCCGCTCAAGCCGTTGGGTTCATTGGAATACAGGGTGGTCAGAATTTGATGCACCTTTTCTTGGCCTTTCCAAGGGTTTGCGGTGGCATTGTACAAATACGCAATAGCGTGCGACGGCTCGTTCCCGTGAGCGTATTGACCTATCAACCCTGTGATATCGGCCTGTTCTCTTCCTATGGTCTGAGAAGTAGCCCCAAAGAGAGCATCTAATTGCGCTTCTAACCGGGCTTGGCCATTGGCCACATCTCCTTTCCCAAGGATACGCATCCAACCGCGGAGATCGTGCACGGGAGAAAATGAATATTGCCAGGCATTGGCTTCCGTATAGTGGTTATTGACTTCGCGCGGTTCAAAGGGGTCTAGCCATCCGCCATTGTCTCTCGGTCGTGCCCATCCTGTTTCTCTATCCGTTACATGTCGGTAGGCAGTGGATCTTAACAGGTATCGATGGGCCGTGAATGGGTCGCCGGCAGCCAAGGCCAATTGGGCAATGCACCAATCATCGTACGCATATTCCAACGTCTTAGAAACGGATTCCGATGCGTTTTGTATCGTTAAGTAGCCTTGTTTTTGGTAGGCTTGCAGTCCAAAAACAGGCGCCTCGGCAGTGGCCGTAGCCGCTTTAATGGCGCGTTGCAGATCAAAACCTCGGTATCCTTTGGCGTAGGCATCCGCCAAGACGGACACGGCGTGGTATCCAATCATACAGTTGGTTTCGTTGGCCGCTAATTCCCACACGGGCAACCGTCCGCTGTGGTCAAAATGATCCAAAATCGTGGCTAAAAATCCCTCCATACGCTCTGGCTGTAGTAATGCATACAACGGATGCGCCGTTCTGTAGGTATCCCAAAGAGAAAAAACAGTGTAACGCTCAAGAGATGTGTCTTGATGGATTTGGTCGTCCATCCCGCGGAATCGACCGTCCACATCACTCCAAAGATTAGGAACAGAAAAGGCATGATAAAGGGCCGTGCTCAAAATGATTTGATCGTTCGGTTGGCCTTCCACTTTCACTTTGCTTAATTCCGTCAGCCACGCTTTTTTAGTTTCCAAAAGGGTTTGGTCAAACGACCTGTTCTCCACCTCTGCAGACCAATTTTTTTCTGCCCCCTCTTCATCCACCCCGGACAAGGCAACATCCACTTCTACCCGTCCATCGGATGGTTCAAATTCTAAAACATACACTCCGGGCTGGCCCTCTGACAAAACAAAAGGAACCGATGCATGAATGGAGAAAAACAATCGTTGTTTCGTAGCCCACGCCTTGGAATGCCGATGGCCTTTTGCCGATGTGCTCCCTGTAGCACGGAGAGCATAATCGAAGGCATGGTCCCTGTGTTGCATCGGAATCCAAATTCGGAAAGCCGAACCGGGAGGAATGGAATACCGATGCCTTCCTACGCGTTCTGAACTCGTGCATTCCACCTTTATTTTTTCCGTTGGCAAATCCACCGCGTAATATCCCGGTACTGCCGTTTCTGCGTTGTGCCTAAAGGGCATGGGAAGAAAGTCTGCCCGAAGAGGGCCTGTTTGCGGACGGAACAAGACGTCTCCATAATCACTAACCCCTGTGCCAGACAAATGGGTATGTGAGAATCCAAACAGCAAAGAGTCTGAGTAATGGTATCCAGAACAGCCATCCCAGCCATCCAGGCGCGTATCCGGTCCTAATTGCACCATTCCAAAAGGCCTTTGCGCCGCTGGATGCGTATGTCCGTGCCCTCCCGTGCCGATAAACACATTGGGAAGAACCACGTTTTGTGCAGTGAGGAAAAAAGAAATCTGCATTCCCGCAAAAAGGGTGGCAAGGAAAAACGATCGCATGCCCAAATATAGCCGTATTTTTGCGCCCATGAATCTAAAAAACATACTCCTTCTGACGGGCCTGGTGACCTTTTCAGCACTGACTCTTTTCTCCTATCCCCAAGGGTCCCCGGTGAACCGTACCGGCTCTCCTGCCAGCAACTCTTTGACATGTACTTCTTGCCACAATCCTGTGACCGCTGCAGGTGAAGCCATAAATATCACCACCACTATTCCCTCTACTGGTTTTGTGGCCAATACAGACTACACCATCACTGTAGTGGGAACGGCTGTCAACACTCCCCGCATGGGATTTTCAGCGTCTGTTGAACAGGGTGGGGCTTTTGCTGGAACCGTTTACCCCATGCCGAACAATCAAAAACTGGGAGACAACATTACACACATCACTACATCAACGGCCACAACCAACGGTCAAAACAGCTGGACCTTTCGTTGGAACTCAGGAAGTGCTACCACGGGAGCCACGGTGTATGTTGCCATGCTTTTTGGCAACGGGAACGGTAATAACAGCGGGGATCGCACCAAAACAGCGCAGTTGGTCTTGACCAAAAGCACCATTGGCCTGGAAGAAAATTCGTTGGTATCCCCATCGTTTACCCCTAATCCCGCCCATGCACTAACCCGTATGCATGTACCTTCCGCTGAGACAAACCGCGTTCTTTCCATCGTGGATGTCACCGGGCGTTTGGTGGCAAAAGAAACTTTACTCGCCGGGGAAAGCACCTTATTTCTGGAGGTTTCTCATTGGAAGAACGGTTCCTATTTCATCAGCGGCCCCGGCTTACGAGGCACATTGGTGGTGGCTCACTAAATCAGGAGAGGAATGCAACGGTACTTGTTCTGGGTGTGTGCACTCCTCTGTTTCCACTCTCTACAAGGGCAAGAAGTTCCCCTTTGGGGCGGCGTAAGAGATTCCATTGTGCTGCCGGCAGATTCTTCTCTGGTTTTGATTCCCAATGATGCGTACATCGACGAAATTGTTGCTTTTGGTAAGTCCCTCCTAGGACGACCTTACCGATCTGGCGGAAAAACTCCCGCAGGATTTGATTGCAGTGGATTTCTCTACTACACCTTTGGGAATTTTGGATACAAAATGCCCTCACACAGCGGAGACTATGCGCACCGCGGTGCGGCTGTTTCCTATGGCCAGTGGGAGAAAGGCGATTTTTTGCTCTTTTCCGGGCGAGGTCGTCGGGGGATTGGACACGTCGCTTTGGTCATTGCTGTTGAACCCGGCGCGGTCTGGATGCTCCATTCCGGAAGTCCAGGTGTTGTGGTTCAGAATTTCTTGGCCATGCCCTATTATACCAGGCGATACGTTGGCGCGCGTAGACTCTTTATGACGCCCTATCTTTGATAGATGCGTCTTTTCCTCCTTCTTGGATTTTTTGGTAGTCTTTTAACGCCCTTCTCTCCCCGCGTATGGGCACAAGGGATTCCCAATCCTTCCCCTGGAGCATTGTATGCAGACTCTACTGTCCCGCGTATAGATCTATGGATTCCCATCGATTCATTGAATGCCCTCTTCGACCATCCGCAAAGTGATCACGAATACAGGGTTGTTTTTTCCTTTTGGGGCAATGGTCTTCGGGACACAGTGACAGATGTGGGTTTTCGACTCAAGGGAAACACTTCCCGCTCCTCTGCAAAAAAATCATTTAAAATTTCATTCAACACATTTTCGGCAGGACGTCGTTGGCAATCCGTCAAAGACATCAATCTCCATGGGGAACACAACGACCCTAGCATCAGCCGAGCCCGCGTGGGGTGGAATCTCGCTCGACAATTGGGATTGGCCGCTTGCCGAGTGAATCATGTTCAATTGTACATCAACGGTCAATACTTTGGAGTGTATGCTAACGTGGAACACATCAACGATGATTATGTTCAACAACGCTTTGGTTCCGATGACGGAAATCTCTACAAATGTTTGTACCCAGCGCCCCTTCTCTATTTGTCCGATAACCCAAACGCTTACAAATATGTTGCTCAGGGCCGTCGGGCTTATGAATTAAAAACCAACGAATTAGCAGACGACTATTCCGATTTGTCCACCTTGATCAAGGTGTTAAACCAAACGCCCTCCGCACAATTGATCTGTGCGTTGGACACCCTTTTAGACCTCAATGAATTTTTATTGACCCTTGCCTTGGAAGTGAATCTTGGGCATTGGGACGATTATGCCATCAATAAAAACAACTATTACCTGTACAAGAGTCCTGTAGACCAGCGTTTTCATTTCTTGTTGTACGATATAGACAACACCCTGGGCATCGACTGGTTTGGTATTGATTGGGCCACTCGTCCGCTATACATGTGGAGTACGTCAAACCATCCCCTGTACTCTCGGTTGATGGCCCATCCGGAAATTAAAGCTCGATTTTCTACCTATGTAGCCATGGTTTCTTCCCAAATGAACAGCACTGCTTTCCGCTTGCAGGTACTGGGATACCGAGACCAACTCTATCCCTATATAGGAAATGATTTGTACCGAACCTATGATTATGGATTTACCTCCAACGACTTTGTTCAATCGTTTACCAGCGCGTACGGCAGCCATGTGACCTACGGTTTGCTACCCTTTATTTCGCAGCGCGTTGCCTCTACCGCCAGTCAATTACTGACCCCAAGCGCCCATCCCTTGTTGCATTCGCCGACGCTTTTGGGTCAGCAACGGAGGTTGTCCTTCTCAGCAGAAATGTGTGTGTTAGATACTGACTCTGTAACGAAGGTAGGTCTTAGGATAGCGGCGGGTGCCACTGTAGATACCGTCTGGCTGACGCCGACGGAGAAAACAAACCAGTATGCCGCATCCTTTCTTTGGCCCTTGGAGGGCAGTTCATGCTCGTATCAGTTTTTTGCACAAGACCTTGCAGGTCATGTTTCCCGATGGCCTTGCGCTCCTAAGTCCTATCCTTTCGTTGAATCTTCTTCGATTTATCTCAACGAACTTTCCGCTTCTCATGCGAGTGGAGATTGGATAGAGCTATTCAATCCCACACCGGACAGTGTCTTTTTAGGAGACTATTATCTCTCCAATAAGGCTACTTTTTCCGAGGCCCGACTCTTGCCTGCGGTGACCTTGGCCCCAGGTTCCTTTTATCTTCTCTGGGCGAGCGGAGACAGCGTTTTGGATGCATCTCATCTGCCCTTTGTTTTAGCGCGAGAAGGAGAAACACTTTCCTTGTGGAAAGCAGGGGGTACATTAATGGACCAAGTCACTTACCCTTCCCTGGAAGAGGGGCAGTGGTATGCCCGCATTGTAGACGGATACGGGGCCTGGGCATTGTTCCGCAGAAGTACCCGAGGACACAGCAACCGAGGCCGATACGATGTAGACATTCAACCCGTGGTGTCCCCTAATCCACACGGCACAATCCTTTCCATTCACAATCCGCTCCCCTTTCCGCTGGAGGCCAGTGTCTTTTCCGCCGATGGGCAATGCCTTGGATCGTATCGACTGCAGCCGCAGAGCAAAACTTCTTGGGTCGATGTACATCCACCCGGAGTGCGCCATTGGGTATTTTACACGTTGGACGGCATGCCTTGGGGGAACGAATGGATACTCAAAGGTTTAGAAAATTAATGGATGCCATTAAACTTTGGCACGGCCTTTGCATCTTTACTACAAAGAGTTCTACGTTTTAGGTGATTTTTGTGTTAACGTTCGAATTCCTTCTGAGTTGAGAACCCCGCCGGAAACGGCGGGGTTTTTTTATAAGGAAATGCACACATTTTTTGGTTCCGTGAAAAACCGAAGGGCTTCAAATCCGCCCTCTCTCCCAATACCGCTGCTTTTGACTCCTCCAAAAGGCGTTCTCAAATCACGAACCAGCCAGCAATTCACCCAAACAATGCCCACTTCCAAGGCGGCAGCCATTCGGTGCGCCCGTGTCAAGTGAGAAGTCCATACCGTGGCGGATAAACCATAACGCGTACTATTGGCCAAAGACAAGGCTTCTTCCTCCGTGTCGAAAGGCATAACGGTGACCACGGGACCAAAAATTTCTTCTTGATTGGTCCTGCACTGCATGGGGAGACCCGTGATAACGGTGGGTTCCAAATAGTATCCCCCGGATTGTTCTCCAGACAGCACAACTCGCTTCCCGCCACAGGCTATCACTCCGCCCTCTTCTTGAGCCAAGGCAATGTATCCCAGCACTTTTTCCATGTGCGATTCACTGACGACCGCTCCTATTTGAGTAGCTTCCTCAAGGGGTGACCCCACGCGTAATGCTTTTGTTCTCTGCACAAATGCTTCTATAAATCGAGGATACAATGAGCGCTCTACCAAAATTCGACTTCCGCACAAACAAATTTGGCCTTGATTAGCAAAGGATGAGCGCACAGTAGTACTCAACATCGCTTCAAAATCACCATCGGCAAAAAGAAGGGTGGGATTCTTACCCCCTAGTTCCAAACTCAGCTTTTTAAACAGTGGGGCAGCCTGAGCAGCAATTCGAGCTCCTGTGGCCGTGCCTCCCGTAAAAGAAATCAGCGGGACATCCGGATGCGCCACCAACGCCTCCCCCACGCGAGGCCCCGTGCCGTGAACAATATTCAACACCCCTGGAGGAAGACCCGCTTCCATACAAATCCGACTCAACAGAAAGGCAGTTGCTGGAGTGACTTCCGATGGCTTAGCAACCACCGTGTTCCCCGCCGCCAAAGCAGGGGCAATTTTCCATGTAAACAAGTACAACGGCAAATTCCATGGACTAATACAGCCCGCTACCCCGATGGGCCTGCGCAAGGTGTAATTGAATCCCGCCGAACCCATGTCGTGTGTCTCCGATGCATCGTGCAAAATGGCCGTAGCGTAAAAAGCAAAATTGTCACGGGCCCGCGGAATGTCTACCGTTCGGGCCAATTTGACCGGTTTGCCATTGTCCTTGGACTCGGCTTGTGCCAACGATTCTAGCTGATCTTCAATTCCTTGGCTCACCCGGAGTAAAATGCGGCTTCTTTCTGTCGCTGACAATCCAGACCAAGCAGGGAAGGCCTTTCGCGCAGCCTGCACGGCTTGCTCCACATCTTCTGGTCCCGAATCAGGGATTTGACCATATACTCTCCCCGTGGAAGGGTCCATATTGTCTAAAAATCGACCCTCTATGGGGTCCACATATTCGCCGTTGATGTAATTCTGCAGCTTCATTGGGTCACAAGTTGGGCGTTCGCCCTCCATCCACCGGCACATTGATTCCCGTGATGTAGCTCGCGGCCGGAGACACCAAAAAGGCTACTGCTTCTGCGATTTCAGAAGGTTTTGCAAATCGTCCCATGGGAATTTCTGATGTCATTTCTACGCGAATCTCTTCTGTGGTTCGACCGCTTCGGGCCGCTTTATTTTCAATAATCGTTGTCAATCGCTCTGTCTGGGTAGCTCCTGGCAAAACATTATTCACCGTGATTCCGTCCTTCGCTACTTCATTGGCTAAGGTTTTGGACCAATTGGCTACGGCTGCCCGAATCGTATTGCTCACGCCCAATCCGTGCAATGGAACCTTTACGCTGGTGCTGATTAAGTTGATGATTCGCCCGTACCCGGACTCCCGCATTCCGGGCAAAATCCGGCGCACCAAATTATGGTTGTTGATGAGATGATTAGTGAACGCTTGATAGAACGCCTCTTCGGTCGCTTCTACAATGGGTCCTGCGGGGGGTCCTCCCGTGTTGTTCACCAAAATATGAATGCAATGCCCCTCTTCCAAATAGGCTTCCAATGCGCCCGTAACGGATTCGGGATCGCTGAAATCTGCGACCAAATAGCTGTGGTATTGGCCGTCCCGACGATCCAATTCCAGTAATGTTTGCTCTAATTTATCTCTGTTTCTGGCCAATAAGACCACATTGGCTCCGCGCAATGCCAACAACTTTGCAACCGCTTTTCCAATGCCCTGTGTGCTTCCGCCCACCAAAGCTGTTTTTCCTGATAAGGGATGATCCATGGGTTAAATGTACGAAGTGGCTTTGATTAGCACTTTTGGATCTTCTAAGAAACTCAAATGCCCACCGGAATGCAAGCAACGCGACGTGATGGCCGGTAAGGCCCAATAGGATTCCGTCAGAGAAAGGGGGATGATGGGATCGCGATGCCCCGCAACCACAACGATTGGGAAAGGCCACCTTTTCGCAAGAAGATCCCTGCGATCCACGCGTTGCATCATGCCTTCTTGGGCCGCGATGATGCCCTGCACAGTGAGGCCCCTGGCCTCACTGTGCATTTTTTCCAACTCCGCGGTGAGCTGTTGTACATGGGATGGATCCACTAAGGCGGTAATCGCCGCGCCCACGTAGGCGTGCCGAGCTTGCTTGGCCAAGGCCATGGCGCGGCGGCGGTTGCGCTTGCGTTCTTCAGAGTCTGCAAAAGGATGGGTGTTCAACAACAAAACTCCGCGCAACCGATGCGGCATGAGGGCTATCAACTCCAAGGCGATGTACCCGCCCAAGGAATGGCCGGCCACACGAAAAAAACGGATGTGCAAATGCCGCAGTACCGCCCAAGCGGCTTCGGCAAAGTCGCGCATGGTGTGTACATACCCTAAGTTTCCAGAATCTCCGTGACCTATTAAATCGACCGTTACTACGCGAAAGCGTTTGGCCCAGTGCTGCGCTACAAAATCAAAAGAGGAACGCGTTTCTAAAAAACCAGGCAATACCAAAAGTACAGGGGCTCCGGGGCGACCGTACGCGGTATACCCTATGGGAATCCCTTTGAAATCTACGGAATTCTTAATCCCAAGAGAGCTCATGGGCTATCCCTGCTCTAAGCGTGCGTTCCGCGCTTCCGCCATCAACGCTTCTATCTCCTCTATTTCTTTTGGAATGGCGCGTGTCAAATTAGTATGGCCCCCCTCCGTGATAACAATATTGTCTTCTATTCGAATGCCCAATCCTTCTTCTGGAATGTAAATCCCTGGCTCCACTGTGAAAACCATCCCGCATTGCATCGGCACATCCCACAAACCATAATCGTGCACATCCAATCCCAAATAATGGCTGGTTCCATGCATAAAATATTTTTTATAGGCGGGCCATTCGGGGTTTTGCTGCGCTACTTCTTCGGCTGTAATAAGTCCGAGATTCATCAATTCAGCCGTCATCAAGTCCCCCACTTTCGCATGGTACTCCTGAATAAACGTCCCCGGACGAAGCAGGGCAATCGCTCCTTTCTGGACACGAAGAACGGCCTCGTAAACCTGGCGTTGCCGAGGCGTAAACTGTCCATTGACAGGGAAGCATCGGGTCACATCGCAGGCATAATTGGCGTACACCGCACCGACATCAAACAAAACCACTTCGCCCTCTTCGCAGGGGGAATTGTTTTCAATGTAATGAAGCACGCACGCATTGGATCCACTTCCGATGATGGGAGTGTATGCAAATCCATCGGATCTTCTGCGAATGAATTCGTGTAGAAATTCTGCTTCCAACTCAAATTCCCACACCCCTGGGCGTAAAAAACGCAAAATTCTATCGTATCCGGCAGCCGTGATGGTGGCTGCCGTCTGCATGGCTTCCCATTCTGCGGGTTGCTTAATGGCGCGCAGGGCATTCAATAAGGGGGCCGACCGGAGGAACTGATGGTTTGGGAAGGCGGCCTTAATTTTGGCTCCTTCGCGCTCCTCACGGGTTTCCACTTCCGTTTTACGACGCAAATGTTCATGGGTTACCAAGTACACATTCTCCACTTGGGCCATGAGCTCCTTCAAAACACTTTCGTATTCCTGAAGCCAGTACACCGATTTGATTCCGCTGGTTTCAAATGCCTGTTCCTTGGTCAGTTTGGCTCCTTCCCACACGGCAATGGTTTCGTTCGTTTCTTTTAAAAAGAGTATTTCCCGGTGCTCTGGCTTAAAGGCCTCGGGGAAAACTAGCAAGATGCTCTCTTCTTGGTCCACCCCGCTCATCCACAAAATATCCGTGGCTTGTTTGAAAGGGAAGGATCCGTCCGCACTCGTTGGATAAATATCCGCAGAATGAAAAATAGCCAAACTTTTGGCGGTCAAGTGCGCTGCAAATCGTTCTCTGTTGCGCACATAGAGAGAGGAAGGAAGGCGGTAGTATTTCATGCGATGTTTTTACTACACCGAAGATACCACCGACAGAAGGGATTTCGCTTAAAATCTATAATCTAAACTGGCCGCAGAATAATTTTTCATCCCAACTCCTGTGGATGAAAGCGGTTGTTCCCCTTTTCATTTGTCTAAATTTTTTAATAAGAATTCACGAAGATCAGCTGGCGTTAATCCCTTTGCAGCAATAGAAAGCTGAGGATCTAAAACTAAGAGTGTCGGAGTTGTTGGTATATAATAGTAATGTCTAAAATTAATCTGCCCCATTCGGTTGTCGTATCCATTGACCCAATCGTACTGATTTTTCGTAATATAACTCTGCCACTCCTCCATGGTTGTCTCCGTTGAAATAGCAATCACATTTAATTTCGACTTAAACTCAGAAAATAGAGAGAAAATCATAGGCGTTACCTCCAGACAATGTTGGCAGGTAGCATCGTAAAAATACAATATTGTCCATTTTCCTTTGTAGTCATTCAAATGCTTCAATTGGCCTGTTGATTGGATAAATTCGAAGTTTGGAGCTACACTACCTATTAGATTCCATTGCAATTCATCGCTTTTAGCCACTATTTTTTTTAAGGTTTCAGGGGTTTCCCATTTGACCCTTCCCTTCTTGTAAAATTTATTTACAACATGCACGAACACCGCATCGTGACCCATGATTTTAGAATTTTCAAAATGATTGGCGAGCCAAGCAATGCAAAAGTTCTCAACCAAACTATCCATCTCCCTATTCCATAGGATATCAATAGCTACATTGATAGAATCCGCATCGGGATAAAACGCTTTCTCGAAAAAAGTTTGAAGGGAAGATTGTAAAAATGGGGAGCGCAGTAAAGCGGGATCGGAGAGAGGAACTTTCCCCCAGTATTGCTTCACCCAAAATTCAATTCCTCCCTTGGGTATTTCCGTTACTTGCAAAAGGGGATTACTCGCTTGTAATAATTTTGATATCCGAGCGTTCTCATGGGTCGCATGCCAATAGACTATTTGCTGATCGTATAGATTCTGTGCATCTTCCGCCGTTATACTGCCCGATTGAAACTGTTGGTTAATATTTGCGCCGATTTGTTGAAATTCAACGAACGATTTGTTTGCATCGTCTTTCCAGGTAACAGATGGCCACGGATCAGATTGTAAAGAAAGGTGGATATCCTCTTCCCCGACAAAAAAGTCCAAGGTTCTAGCAGAGTCTATGGAAATAAAATAAAATCCGGGTTTCAAGATGCCCTTGTTTTGAAAACAACCTTTCTTATCAAATACAATACTGTCTTCCAGTAATTTTTGACTACCCAAGTAATATCCAAGCACTCCTTTGGAGCGATCTACTCCTTGTATACAGCCCGATAGGTTTTGGCTTCTTACGGGTAGAAACCATAAGAAGCCAATAATCAACGCTATGCTCTTAACGTACAATGTGCAATTTCTCAGCATGAATTAGTTGTTTGTTTGTTTTTATGTATTACTGAATACAACCCTTGGTGCAATATAATACTTATACTAAATCGTCAACTTGGACTCCACTGTCCTTTTTGCTATTGCCTGTCAATCCCCAATAAGCCCAAGGAGCGAATTGCGCTTTCTGGAAAATCCGGCATACAACGGAGCTGTTTGCCCCCTACTTTTGCACGGTACAAACTCATTGTGATTTTAATTTATGGCAACTGGAAAAGGTCTTTTTGGCAGCTCTATAGCCCGCAAATACTGGATGGCCTTGACGGGCCTGTTTTTGTGTAGCTTCTTGGTTATTCACCTATTGGGAAATATACCCTTGATGCTGGGCCATCAAGACGATTTCAACCTATACGCTCGGTTCATGACCACCTTCCCGGTCATTAAAGCCGTGAGCTACTTATTGTACGCGAGCTTTGTTGTGCATGCTGTGGATGGGATCCTCTTGATGCGTCAAAATGCCGCAGCCCGCCCCGTGAAATACGCTGCGTACAACGGAGCGGCCAATGCCTCGTGGTCCAGTAGAAACATGGGCCTTTTGGGCGTTTTTACCTTGGTCTTTATTGTCGTTCACTTGAAAAGTTTTTGGTACGAAATGCATTTTGGAAAAATCCCCGTGTACATCTATGAGGACGGAACAGAGCTGAAAGACTTGTACACCCTAACAGTGACTGCTTTTCAAGAACTTTGGTACACCGTCTTTTATGTCGTTTCCATGGCTCTGTTGGGTCTTCATTTATGGCATGGCTTTTCTTCGGCCTTTCAGTCGTTGGGCCTGACCCACCCGAAATACACTCCGATGATAAAAATCGCAGGCGCTTTTTTTGCCCTTGTGATTCCCGCCGTCTTTGCTGCCATCCCTGTGGTCATTTATTTGGCTTCCTAAGAATTGAGTTGACATGAAAGTAGATGCACGCATCCCCCAAGGTCCTATTGCAGACAAGTGGACAGAATACAAAGGCCATGTGCCGTTGGTTAGCCCTGCCAATAAACGCCGAATCGATATCATCGTTGTGGGAACCGGTCTTGCGGGCAGTTCCGCCGCGGCTTCTTTGGCGGAATTGGGTTACAATGTAAAAGCCTTTTGTTTTCAAGATTCTCCGCGCCGGGCTCACTCCATTGCAGCGCAAGGGGGCATCAATGCCGCCAAAAATTACCAAAACGATGGAGATTCTACTTTCCGATTGTTTTATGACACCGTAAAAGGCGGCGACTACCGCAGCCGCGAGGCCAATGTGCATCGCTTGGCCGAAGTAAGTGCCAGTATTATTGATCAATGTGTGGCTCAGGGGGTTCCTTTTGCTAGGGATTACGGCGGCCAGTTGGACAATCGCTCCTTTGGGGGCGTTCAGGTTAGCCGTACTTTTTATGCCAAAGGCCAAACGGGGCAACAACTCCTATTGGGGGCCTACTCTGCACTTTCCAGACAAATTGCCAAGGGCCGTGTGAAAATGTACAATCGCCACGAGATGGTAGATGTGGTGATGGTCGATGGAAAGGCGCGGGGGATTATCGCCAAAGATTTGTTGACAGGTCAGATGGAAAGACACGGTGCGCACGCTGTTTTGCTGTGCACAGGCGGATACGGCAATGTGTTTTATTTGAGTACCAATGCGATGGGCTCCAACGTAACGGCCGCATGGAAGGCGCACAAAAAAGGTGCTTTCATGGCCAATCCTTGTTTTACGCAAATTCACCCCACCTGCATCCCTCTCAGCGGTGATCATCAGTCCAAATTGACTTTGATGTCCGAATCTCTACGGAACGATGGAAGGATTTGGGTTCCTGCGCGCAAAGAAGATGCATTGGCCATTCGGGAAGGTCGATTGAAGCCTACCGATTTACCAGAAGAGTTGCGCGATTATTATTTGGAACGACGTTACCCTGCCTTCGGAAATCTCGTGCCGCGTGACGTGGCTTCTCGAGCAGCCAAAGAGCGGTGCGACGAAGGGCATGGAGTGAACGCCACCGGTGAAGCCGTTTATTTAGATTTTGCGGCCGCGATTGAACGGTACGGAAAGGAACAAGCCACTTTGAAGGGGTTGCACCACGCTACGGTGGAGGAAATCCAAACGATGGGTACCGCTATTGTCGAAAGCAAATACGGCAACCTCTTTCAGATGTACGAGAAAATCACGGCGAACAATCCTTACCTCACGCCCATGATGATCTATCCGGCCGTTCACTATACTATGGGTGGATTGTGGGTGGATTACAATCTCATGACCACCGTTCCGGGGCTGTTTGCCTTGGGCGAGGCCAATTTCTCTGATCACGGAGCCAATCGTTTGGGCGCTTCCGCTTTGATGCAAGGGTTGGCAGACGGCTATTTTGTCATTCCTTATACCATCGGAGAATTTTTGGCCGATGATATTCGAACCGGCAGCATTTCTACCGATTCCCCGGAATTTACCGCTGCGGAAAAATCCGCTACCGATCGCCAATCGGCCTTGTTGAATGCCAAGGGAGCCACACCAGTAGACGTGTTTCATCGCCGTTTAGGGAAAATCATGTGGGACAAATGCGGTATGGCCAGAAATGCGCAGGGTTTACAAGAGGCCATTGCTGAGATTAGAAAACTCCGAGAAGAATTCTACCAAGAGGTGCGGATACCTGGAAAGGCGGAAGGTCTCAATGTGGAACTCGATAAAGCGGGCCGTGTGGCTGATTTCTTAGAATTGGGCGAACTGATGTGCCTGGATGCCTTGGCGCGGGAAGAATCCTGTGGTGGTCATTTCCGCGAAGAACACCAATCCCCAGAAGGAGAGGCGCTTCGGGACGATGCTCGCTTTGCTCACGTGGCCCTATGGGAACAAGTGCAGGGAGATCCCGGTCAATCCATTCGCCACGTAGAAGAACTCGTTTTTGAAAATGTAAAACTCATTACCCGTAGTTACAAATGAACTTCATCCTAAAAATTTGGCGCCAAAGCGGCCCCTCTGAGGCCGGTCAAATGGTTACCTACCCCGTTTCTCATGTGAGTCAGGATATGTCTTTCTTGGAAATGATCGATGAACTCAATATAGATCTCATTCAAAAAGGAGAAGAACCCGTTGTTTTTGACCACGATTGCCGCGAAGGTATTTGCGGAATGTGCTCCCTCTTCATCAATGGAGAGGCGCACGGTCCCGGCAGAGCTGTGACGACGTGTCAACTGCACATGCGTGAGTTCAAAGAGGGCGATGTCATCACGATTGAACCGTGGCGCGCAGAAGCTTTTCCGGTGATCAAAGACTTGATGGTCGACCGCACGGCTTTTGATCGCATCATTCAGGCAGGAGGCTATGTTTCGGTGAACACCTCTGGAAACATCCCGGATGCCAATGCTCTTTTGGTTCCCAAAGTAGATGCAGATGCGGCTTTCGATGCGGCCTCTTGCATTGGTTGTGGTGCGTGCGTAGCCACTTGTAAAAATGCTTCCGCCATGTTGTTTGTTTCAGCGAAAGTGAGCCAATTTGCTCTGTTGCCGCAAGGCCGAGTGGAAGCGGCTGAACGAGTTCAAAACATGGTGCGCCAAATGGATTTGGAAGGCTTTGGAAGCTGCACCAATACAGGCGCGTGCGAAGTAGAATGTCCGGCCGGTATCAGTATTGAAAACATTGCGCGTATGAACCGCGAATTTTTAAAGGCTTCTCTGGGGTAACCCCTTGCCGTTCTGATCAATAAAAAGGGCGCCTTCGGCGCCCTTTTTATTTTTCCTGCTTACGACAAAATCGTCCAGCCCTGTTGTAGCAACGGCTCGGCCACTTTGAACTTTACTTGTTTTTGCTCTCCGGTCAACAAGTTTCCTATGGTAACCGTGTCGTTTCGGCCGTATTGTTTCCCAGTTTTCACCACCGGTGTTTGAGGTGCGCGAGGGGCAGGACGATGAGCCATGCCAGCGGCCGAAGCTACCCCTGCAACAGCCGATGTGGAAGCCGGAGCATCAGGCCCTCCGGGGCCAGACGTAGTCAATACTTCCCGACGAGGAGCCGGGCGCGTTGGGGCTGCCGTTGGCGCGGGAGCATTCTCTTGAGGAATGGACGCCCCGAACAAAAACGAAATAGCCGTTTTATTCATCTCGTCGACCATTTCTTGGAACAACTTGTACGCCTCGTGCTTGTAAATAAGCAAGGGATCTTTCTGCTCGTAAACGGCCCCTTGTACATTGGTACGAAGGTCATCCATGTTCCTCAAATGCTCTTTCCAGGCATCGTCAATGGTAGACAAAACCACAAATTTTTCCAATTCGCGCAAGGCGGCGTGGGCTTTGCTGTCCACTGCTTTTTCCAACGGAACACTGACTTGCAATCCACGTCTTCCATCCGTAAACGGAATCATGATGTTTTGAACTTGCCCTTTCTGCTCTCTGTACACATTTTCCAACACGGGGAACATGGTTTGGGCCAAGGATTCGTTGCGTTGAGCCAAGCGATTCATCGATGCCTCGTACAACGCCAGAGTCGCCTCTTGTGTTGAGATCTTGTTCCACTCAGCCGCCGTTACGGGAGGCGTTTCCAGCTGGAACAAAGTGAATGCATCCATCGCAAAGGCCTCGAAGTTTCTGTCTCCAATGGTGTTAGCAACCACATTGGCGCACGCGTCATAGACCATATTGGCCAGGTCGACTTGCAATCGCTCTCCGTACAGTGCATTCCGGCGACGGCGGTAAATACCTTCTCGCTGGAAGTTCATCACGTTGTCGTAGTCCAATAACCGCTTTCTAACGCCAAAGTTGTTTTCCTCCACTTTTTTCTGCGCCCTTTCAATGCTATTGGACACCATGCGGTGCTGAATTACTTCGCCCTCCACGTGGCCCATTCGATCCATCAAACCAGCAATCCGTTCCGATCCAAACAAACGCATCAAGTTATCTTCCAATGAGACAAAAAACTGCGAACTGCCTGGATCTCCTTGACGTCCTGCTCTACCGCGCAATTGTCTATCCACCCGGCGCGAATCGTGACGTTCCGTTCCAATGATGGCTAATCCTCCGGCCGCTTTCGCTTCTGGAGATAATTTGATGTCCGTTCCGCGACCCGCCATGTTAGTGGCTATAGTCACAGCGCCCGATTGCCCCGCTTCGGCCACAATTTCTGCCTCTCGTTGGTGCAATTTCGCGTTCAATACATTGTGCGGTATTTGTCGAATTTTCAAGGCGCGGCTGAGCAATTCGGAAATTTCCACCGAGGTGGTTCCTACCAAAATAGGACGGCCTGCCCCGCGAAGTTTTTCAATCTCCTCAATGACAGCGTTGTACTTCTCGCGCTTTGTTTTATACACCAAATCGTCCTGATCCTTCCGAACGATGTCGCGATTCGTAGGAATGACGGTGACATCCAACTTGTAGATTTCCCAAAATTCCCCTGCTTCGGTTTCCGCCGTACCGGTCATCCCCGCTAGTTTTTTGTACATGCGGAAATAATTCTGCAATGTCACGGTAGCATACGTTTGGGTTGCTGCTTCTATTCGAACATTTTCCTTTGCTTCAATGGCTTGGTGCAGCCCATCGGAATAGCGACGACCCTCCATGATGCGACCGGTCTGTTCGTCAACGATTTTAATTTTTCCGTCCATTAAAACGTATTCCACATCTTTTTCAAAGAGGGTATACGCCTTGAGCAGCTGGCTCATCGTGTGGACGCGCTCGCTCTTGATACGGTAATCACGCAAAACAGCTTCCTTTTCGTTGGCGCGTTCCGACGTTGGTACACCGGAACGCTCAATGGCCGCGAGGGCTGTTGAAATGTCCGGCATCACAAAGAACGAATCGTTCGTTCGGCTCGCAAGTAGTTCCATGCCGCGGTCCGTCAACTGAACCTGGTTGTTTTTCTCCTCTATGGTGAAATAAAGAACCTCATCTATCAAGCGCATTTCACGACCGTGATCTTGCATGTAGACCCCTTCTGTTTTTTGCAGCAAGGCTTTGTTTCCCTCTTCGCTTAAAAATTTAATCAGAGGTTTATTCTTGGGCAATCCTCGGTACGCTCGAAGCAACTGAAATCCACCGTCTTTGGTGTTTTTCTCGGCCAATAGTTCTTTTGCCTTTTGCAACGCTTCCACGGCGACCTTTTTTTGCGCCTCCATCAAATCGATAACATGCGGCTTCAATTCATTGAATTCGTGCCTATCCCCATCGGGTGTTGGCCCTGAAATAATCAAAGGCGTTCGAGCGTCGTCGATCAAAACCGAATCGACCTCGTCTACAATCGCAAAATTATGGCCACGCTGAACGAGCTCTTCTGGGAACCGCGCCATGTTGTCTCGCAAATAGTCAAATCCAAACTCGTTGTTTGTGCCGAACGTAATGTCCGCCAGATAGGCTTGTCGTCTAGCGTCGCTATTGGGTTGATGGCGATCGATACAATCTACCGACAGTCCGTGAAACTGATACAACGGCCCCATCCACTCGGCATCCCGCTTGGCGAGGTAATCGTTTACGGTAACCAAATGGACACCAAACCCGGTGAGTGCATTGAGGTAAACGGGCAGCGTAGCCACTAATGTTTTTCCCTCTCCGGTAGCCATTTCATTGATGCGTCCCAAATGAAGCACCGTTCCACCAATCAACTGAACGTTGTAGTGAACCATATTCCAAACCACACGCGTACCGGCTGCTGTCCATTCATTTTGCCATACTGCTTCGTCGCCTTCTATGCGCACGGCATCCATGGTCTTTGCCCATTGTCGATCGCTTTCCGTGGCTTGTACGCGCAGGTTTCCAGCGCTCATCCGTTTGGCTGTTTCGCGCACGACAGCGAAGGCTTCCGGAAGGAGGGTCAACAATACTTCTTCTGTCTTGGCGTAGATAGACTTCTCTATCGTGTCAATTTCTTGAAAAAATTCTTCTTTTTTATCGGGATCATCCTGTGCGTTGGCTGCTTCTCGGAGCTCAGCCATTTTGGCACGATCGCTTGCCTGGGCCTCTGCCAACTTCGACTTAAACTCAGTCGTTTTGGCACGAAGCTCGTCATTACTCAACGATTGAATGGACGGCTCAACCGCCAGAATGCGGTCTATATAGGGTTGAATCTCTTTGAGGTCCCGGTCGGACTTGTTCCCAAAGATTTTTTCTAAAATTTTTTGAATCATGACAAGGGCAAAAATACAAAGCCCATGCCACGTATGCGGGAAAAAACGCTTAGAATCAGTATTCTTCTTCGTTCCAAAGAAAATCTTCGTCAGAAGGGTAGTCTGGCCAAATCTCTTCGATGGATTCGTAGATCTCTCCTTCCTCTTCCTCGATGGCTTGTAAATTCTCTACAACCTCTAAGGGAGCGCCCGTGCGGATGGCGTAATCAATCAATTCGTCTTTGGATGCGGGCCAAGGGGCGTCGCTCAAATAGGAAGCAAGTTCAAGTGTCCAGTACATGGCTCTTTTATGGATTTAATATGGGGCAAAAATAAAAAAAGGAATGACCTGTGCAACCCTTTTTTATTGTCCCGATTTTTTTGACAGCCATACCGTTTCTGATGCGCCATACTGTTTTGATCCCCAGCGACTTAATACAAATAAATAATCGCTCATTCGATTCAAAAATACCAAAGCCAACGAAGGCACTTGTACAGCTTGAGGGTCATTGGACAATTCTTCCGCCAACTGGACGGCCCATCGTTCTGCTCTTCGGCAAACGGTTCGAGCCACATGCACCTGACTCACCCATGCGTGTCCGCCGGGAAGAATAAAATGCCGCATGGGGTCTAGCGACTTCTCCATTTCGTCTATGGCATGTTCCAACATCTCCACGGCCGATGCCTCCACCAAGGGTAACTTATCTGCGAATTCCAACGAATCATTGGCCAAATGGCTCCCAAGCGCAAACAGTTCGCTTTGTGCTGTCAACAAAATTTCCAAACAATCCGCCACGGGGCCCTCCGGATCCACTCCATCGCGGACCACCCCTAGCCATGCATTCAGTTCATCCATCGTGCCGTAGGCATGCAATCGCAAGTCTGCCTTGCTCACGCGCTGACCGCTATAAAGACCTGTGGTCCCTTGATCCCCGGTTCGGGTATAGATTTTCATGAGGGGGGTAATGGTTTATGGTTGATAGTTTATAGTTTATAGTCATTAGTCACTGGTCGCTGGTCACTGGTCACTGGTCACTGGTCCCTCGTCCCTCGTCCCTCGTTGAATGGAATAAAAATATCGACTACAAACGAATGAACGACAAACTAATGACTAATGACTATTTACTATAAACTGGTCACTGGTCGGTAGTCACTGGCCCATGTCCCTCGTTCAATGGAATAAAAATATCGCCTACAAACGAATGAACGACAAACTAATGACTATTGACTAATGACTATTGACTAATGACTATTTACTAATGACTAATGACCATTTACTAATGACTATTTACTATAAACTGGTCACTGACCCCTAGTCCCTCAATACGCCCTCTGGTTTTTTCCTTCCATGTAATTCACAAAAGCTCGGTTGGCCACGCGAATTCCGCCAGGAGTCGGGTAATTTCCAGTAAAATACCAATCACCTTGGTGCTCTGGGATGGCTGCATGAAGATTTTCAATGCTCTGATAGAACACCTCCACCTTTGCTTTCATTCCTTTTGGGGTGAGCAATTCTGCAATTTTTGCGTTGATGTCTTCAATGGCCAGTGATTTGTACACGGGCAAAACCGCATTGATTTGTTCCTCTTTGGGCAAAGCCAGTTGGGCTTTGGCGCTCAGAAAGGCATCCTTTAAAATGTGTTCCGTTCCTCTTTCTTTGTGCAGTTGTACCGCTGCTTGAAAAGCAATGAAATCTCCCATTTTCGCCATATCGATTCCGTAACAATCGGGGAAACGAATTTGCGGAGCGCTAGAGACAATGAGTACTCGTTTGGGGCCTAGACGATCGAGCATCTTTAAAATACTCTGCTTCAACGTGGTGCCTCGAACGATGGAATCATCCATAACGACGAGTGTGTCGGTAGGTTGTATTACCCCGTAGGTAGAATCGTATACGTGAGCGACCAAATCATCCCGGGAAGCATCTTCCGTTATAAAGGTGCGGAGCTTTACGTCTTTCCAGGCGATTTTTTCCACCCGAGGACGCTGGTTCATTCGTTTTGTAAACGCTTCTTCGTCCTGAATAAGCGCGGGATTGGCGAGCAGTTCGGTTCGAATTCTTGAGTAAATAGACTCTTCTACTCCTTTGACTAAACCATGGAAGGCAACCTCCGCCGTGTTGGGGATGAAACTGAAGACTGTGTGATCGACGTCGTGTTGCACCTGGGCCAAAATCGGCTCCGCCAAAAGTCGTCCCAGCTGCAATCGCTCTTGGTAAATTTCGGCATCGTTTCCGCGTGAAAAATAAATGCGTTCAAAAGAACACGCTTTTCTTTCTTTGGGTTCGCGCACTTTCTCTATCGTAATTTCTGCGTTGGCCTTCACCCAAAAAACATGTCCCGGGGGAATTTCATGGATATCTTCAAAAGGAGCGCCAAAAGCGGTTTGTATGACAGGCCGTTCGGATGCGACGACCGCCACCTCGTCATTGTAGTAGTAATACGCTGGCCGTATGCCGTTGGGATCGCGTAGAACAAAAGCATCTCCATTGCCCACGAGTCCAGCCATGGCGTACCCGCCGTCCCATCGTTTAGAAGCTTTGCGCAAAACAGAGGTGATGTCTAAATGCGCTCCTTGGTAACGAGCCCTTTCCGATTTGTTCAAGCCCTGATCCTTTGCCGCTTCGTATAGCTGGGAGTTTTCCTTGTCCAAGAAATGGCCGATTTTTTCCATGATGGTAATCGTATCCGCCTTCTCCTTGGGGTGTTGACCTAAGTTCACCAATTGCTCAAACAACTCGTCCACATTGGTCATGTTGAAATTGCCCGCGACGATTAAATTTCGGCTCTTGTAATTGCTTTGGCGCAAAAACGGATGGCACGATTCAATGGCATTCTTTCCGTAGGTGCCGTACCGCAAATGCCCCAAATAGATTTCTCCCAAAACGGGAATGGAAGATTTTAAATAGGCGACATCCTTTAATCCTTCCGGATTTACCTCCAATGCGCCATCAATGCGCGACTGTATTCGAGAAAATATATCGGCAATGGGTTTGGAATCCACGCTTCGGTACCGGCTGAGAAAACGTTCTCCTGGCGGCATGTCCAATTTGATGGAGACGAGCCCCGCGCCGTCTTGGCCGCGGTTGTGCTGCTTTTCCATCAGAAGATACATTTTGTTCAAGCCATAAAAAGCCGTTCCGTATTTCTCCAGGTAGTATTCCAGGGGTTTGCGGAGCCGAACAAGGGCAATTCCACATTCGTGCTGGATGGCGTCGCTCATAGAGGTGCTTCTAAGACACAAAGGTAAGTATCTTCGTCTCATGATTGTCGATATTCACACCCACATTCTGCCGGAAAAGTTTCCTGCGTACGCGCAGCGATTTGGATACGGCGGTTTTGTTTCCATGGACCATCACTGTGCGGGGTGCGCGCGCATGATGGTTGACAACACTTTTTTTCGAGAAGTAGAGGCCAATAGTTGGGATCCGAGTGTGCGCATCGCCCAATGCGATCATTACGGTGTACACAAACAAGTATTATCTACCGTTCCCGTGCTTTTTTATTATTGGGCCAAGGCCAAAGACAATCTGGAGATTGCTCGTTTTTTAAACGATCACATCGCCGATGTAGTCCGCCGTTATCCCGCCCGTTTTGAAGGGTTGGGAACCGTCCCTTTGCAAGATCCTGAGCTCGCCATTGCTGAATTGGAACGATTTTCCTCTTTGGGACTTCGGGGAGTAGAAATCGGTTCTCACGTGAACGATTGGAACCTAGACGCTCCGGAACTTTTTCCTTTTTTTGAAGCTTGCGCTCGCCTAAATATGGCCGTTTTCGTACACCCATGGGACATGATGGCCAAAGAAAAAATGAAAAAATACTGGCTTCCGTGGTTGGTGGGGATGCCCGCGGAAAGCTCCTTGGCTTTGTGTTCTCTTATTTTTGGGGGTGTTTTGGAGCGATTGCCCTCCCTCCGAGTGGCCATAGCGCACGGCGGGGGTTCCTTTCCCTTTACCATGGGGCGAATTCAACATGGTTTTGAGGTTCGGCCCGACTTGGTAGCTGTCGACAATCCCTATCCACCCAAATCGTACCTAGGAAAATTTTGGGTCGACTCCTTGGTCCACGATCCCGTTGCCCTTCAATACCTCGTCGATTTGTTTGGCGCCAACCGTGTAGCCATCGGCTCTGATTATCCGTTTCCTTTGGGAGAATTGGAGCCAGGAAAACTCGTCGCTTCCATGCCTTGGGACGTGCAAACCAAGAAATGGGTACAAAGTGGAGCAGCCCTTGAGTGGCTTGGCATCCCGGTGAATCCGTAGTATATTTATTCTATGATTCGCGACACCCTCCACTTTCATCGCTGGCTAGAAGAACACCGTCACGAACTGGTTCCGCCCGTCGGCAATAAAAATCTCTACTCAGAAAGTGACGATTATATTGTGATGGTTGTTGCGGGACCCAATGCCCGAAAAGATTACCACTACAATGAAACAGAAGAGTGGTTTTTTCAATTAGAGGGACATATTACGGTGCGCATCCAAGAAGACGGCCAGCCACGCGATGTTCGGTTAGGCCCTGGCGATATGTTTTTGTGTCCTGCAAAAATCCCCCACAGCCCCGTTCGCGAGCCCGGTTCCGTTGGCTTGGTGATGGAAAGAAAACGGGCCGGTAAGGGGTTCACCGATGGCCTCCTTTGGTTCTGTGAAAAGTGCAATCATCCACTCCACGCAGCCTATTTTGAATTGCACAATATCGAAAAGGATTTTCTACCCCACTTCAAGGAATATTATGCTTCCCTTGAAAAGCGAACATGTACACAGTGCGCCCACGTAATGGAAACCGATCCTCGGTTTGTGAGCGAATAAAAAGCAGGGATCCTCTCCCTATTTTCGGCGGTAACTCAAAACTTTTGGGCGACCAATAAACACTCTTTCGCTGAGCAGAAAATAATCTCCCTGCGGTGACCAAGCAAAAATTTCGCCCTGCAATTCACGTGGTTTATAAGGTAGTTTTGTAGGGGTTCTTTGTAGCGCGTGTTCTATGGATTCACGCGGTTTCTTTTCCCATCGATACAAAGATTCGTACGTCCGAATAGCTATTTCCACTCCCCCTGAAGGCAACAATCTTGCTGCCGCCCCCGTGGTATAGGTTAACGGGATTTCCCCTCTGAATTGTGCGAGTTCTGCATCGGTGTTCGATGATTCCTTTTCCCACGGCAAGACGTATACCCGATTGGCCGCCTCTCGTTTGCTCACCACAAAAATCTGTCCCGTAACGGGGTGAATAAAAAGCGATTCGGCATCCCTTGGGCCATCCGCATAGGAGAACTCTCTACTTCTGAGTGAGGATGGCTCATACTCCACTGTATCCCCAGGCTCTCCTTCTATTTCGGAGGCTTTGGGCTCATGAAAACAATACAATTGCACCCGATTTCGGGTTCCCTCGTTATCGCCAATATCTCCAATCACCAACCACCGTTTGCCAGAAACATCGCGCCATTCCGCTAATTCCTCCCAATCCTGATTGACAACTCCTTCTATTCTAATCCTTTTGATGACCGCTCCAGAGGCCGTTTCCACCAAATACAGATAGGCTGACGTTCCCCCATCTTCCACAACCCATAAGCATCCGGGGAACGATTCCGATACAACGGCCCCAGAGGACTCGGTTAAATCAACATACCCGATGCTTTGCGTTGCCACTGTATCAAACAAAGGATCCAACTGTGCGCTGGACAACAAATAATCGGCCTTAAAAGGTTTGCGCGAGGGTCCTGTTTCAGTACAAGAATCCATGACAACCACCGCAAGGAGGAGAAAAAGAAAACGCATGTTTAAAGATACAAAGAGGGGGGGAATAGTCAATAGTTGATAGTTTATAGTGGGTAGTCAATGGTTGATAGTCAATGGTTGATAGTTGATAGTCAATAGTTTGTAGTTGATAGTTTGTAGTCAATAGTTGATAGTCAATAGTTTGTAGTTGATAGTTTGTAGTCAATAGTTTGTAGTCAATAGTTTATAGTCAATAGTTTATAGTTAGTTGGTAGGCATTGGTTGTGGGAGGAATGCGTGTTTGGTGACTTCATACTCCCGGCGCTTTTGTACCCATTTGTACTCATCGGGGTGACTAAAAAGATATATTCTTGCAGTGATGCATTCAAAGCAATTTCAATAGCCAGATAGAGATTGGAAATAATACAAAAGTCTCCTTTTAATTAAATTGAAATGTTATACAAAGAATTACAAGAGAGTGAATGGACGGGAAACAAAGTGCCTTTAATCCAAATGGGGGCATTGTTTATCCTAAAGGGACGGGAGAGAATCATGGATGTTTTTGATTCCCTTTTTAATCGGTTTTCCATCGGGGAATTTTCCATTCAGCCAAACAAGAAACTAAAATCGTTGACTTCTGAATTTAAAAAGACATTTCGTTTGACTTTGGTCGTTTATAAGGACGGTGATATTGCTAATGAAGATCTAACCTTGGCCGGTTTTAACAAACGATTTTCTAAAAATATCAATCTTAGGGGATGTGGTTGGTATATAGGCGCGCAAATGAAAATTGGCGCTGTAGAAAAATTATTTGAAAAGCATTTTTGTGTTTCCGTTCAAATAAAAGACGATTTTGGGCAACATATTATTCCAAAGGAGTTTACTTTGGAAGAAGCCGCCAGAAAGATTTTTTAATCCCTTTGGAGTTACTGAGGGGCAGACAAAACTTCACTTTCTCCTTTTCTTCTCCGTGTAGATTGCAGTACTTTTGAATCAAGTTTGATTCTATGCCGGCAGCTGTATTACAATTCACCTCTCTAAATCGCAATGGATTAAAAAATGCCCTTCAGGCGAAATCGGGAATTTCGCTAGTGGATACCTATTCATGCAAATTGCTTTCTGAATTAATCTATACGGCCACCGGGGAATTAGTGAACTACAATACGCTTAGGCGCGTATTGGGCATTATTAATTCTGTCGGCGCTCCAAGTGACTATACCCTTTCTGTTCTTGCGAAGTTTTTAGGCTTTCCGGATTGGCAGGGCTATAGGAATTGGGAAGAACAACTCGACAATGAGCGCTTTTTGATAAAGAGTCAATTAGTGACTGGCTTTGGAAAGTACGAAATGCGTTGGATCAAAGATTTCAAGGACCAATTGACCTTTAGAAATTGGATTGAATTTTTTCAATTAAAATCTTTGGTAGACGCGGCTATTCAACATAGAGACCAGGAACTACTCTTGTTAATTACTGATTTAAATATTCAGGATTCAGATCCTTTAGTGTTCCAACGATTGTTTATGTCCTTCGAATCGGTCATCTGGAAATCTCAGCGATCCGAAAAGGATTACTGGGAATGGATTGGGGAGGTTTTACTGCGCAGACCTGTATTTCGTCAGGTAATTTTAGAATTGTATGTGAACGAAAATGCATTGGAAGGGTATTTTGGATATTGGTTGAATCTACCCTATCCCGTTGTTTCGAAGGAGTTTACAGTTTTTAGACGGCTTTTGAACGGGCAATTGGAGGTAACGTCCAATCAGGATGACACTTTATTTAAAGAGTTTATCCAGAGTACCATTCAAGGCAATGATTGGAAGGAGTTTCACCCCATCATCAAAGGACGGTTGGCGGCGTGGTCTTATATATTGGACATTACGGACATCTCAGCGGAGGAATTGTTTGCGGAATGCAAAGCAGATTCTGACAAGATTGCATTTATCTCTTTTTATTATCGATTGATCTGGCTTATCAAGGGAATCAACAGTCCTATTGCCTTGAATTGGAAATCCTTAGACCGTCCCCGAGGCTTACTGTCCACTTTTGAGTACGTAGATTGGAATAACTATTTTACCATACAAGCCATAAATGCTCGTCTCGCAGGGGATAGAGAATGCTGTCAGTCGTTCATTTCCAAGGTAGATCCCTATCTATTCTCGTCGGATTACTTTGAATGGTTTAAAGTGCACTACGATGCATGCAGGGAGTTTGCTCAAGCAACTTGAACTAGCCTCCTGGTTGGTTTGACACCAGCCAACAAAAATGGATTTTCTTTCTGCATTTTAAGTGCGCCGCTTTGGAACTATTCACGCGGGATAACCATAAACCACTGACTATAAACTATAAACCAGCAACTATAAACTATAAACTAGCGACTATAAACCAGCGACTATAAACTATAAACCACTGACTATAAACTATAAACCACCAACTATAAACTATAAACCACTGACTATAAACCATTCCAACTACTCTGCATAACATAATACCAATTATTACACATATCTTTGCCTTACCATGAACGAAGAAAATGCAAAGGCGCAAATGCGCAAAGGAGTATTGGAACTCTGTGTTTTACGTATAGTGCGCGCCGATGAAGTGTATACATCCGACATCACTGAACGGTTGAAGGCGGCGGAAATGCTCGTTGTGGAAGGCACTTTGTATCCATTGCTCACGCGCATGAAAAATGCCGGATGGCTTTCATATCGATGGGAGGAAAGCAAATCGGGGCCCCCCAGAAAGTATTATCAAATCACCCCCTCTGGCGAAATTTTCCTTGGTCAGTTGGAAAAAGAATGGAAAGCATTTACTCAAGCTGTTGATTCATTGTAAAAAATAAAGTCATGAAAAAAACCATAGACATCCATTTGGCAGGATTGCGATTTCATTTGGACGAAGACGCCTATTTTCGGTTGAACGAATATTTGGAATCGCTCCGTAAAGCACTGGCCAGCACCCTGGGAAGTGAGGAGATTCTGTCGGATATAGAAGGGAGAATAGCGGAGTTGTTCCATGGGATGCTGATGGCTTCGAAACAGGTCATTGCTTTGAACGAGGTGGATCGTGTGATCGCTTTGCTCGGGAATCCAGAGGAATACGTGGACTCTGCTGATGCGATGGAATCCGTTGGAAAACCAGAAACTAAACGATTGTTTAGGGATCCGGACGACCAGATTATTGGAGGTGTTGCGTCGGGAATCTCGGCCTATTTTTCTATCGACCCGGTCATTATTCGCGTTATCATGGCCTTGCTGTTTTTCGTGGGCGGCTTTGGGGCTGGGTTTTATATTTTGCTCTGGATAGTCATCCCCGAGGCAAAATCGACCTCCGACAGACTGCGCATGCGGGGTGAAAAAATCACCTGGCAAAACATTCAAAAAACAGTGCACGATGAACTGGATGGCGTCGCGAACAGATCCTCTCGGTTTACCAAAGGCCAAAGTTTTCGTCAAACCAAAAACAAAGCCGGACAAGTCGTAAGCGAAGCCTTTGACTCGATCGGACAAATTTTGATGTACATCCTCCATTTTGTCGCCAAAGCGATCGGTGTGGTGCTAATGATCGTCAGTATTTCTGTAGGAATCTCCGTAGCTGTCATACTTTTTGGAGAAGGAATCAACGTCAATGGGGCGCTGATTGCGCCCCAACAATTGCAAACGTTAGTAGACGTGTTTGCTCCCGCGGGATTTTCAATGACCTCGCTCGTTTTGCTCCTTATCCTTCTATTATTGGGGCCTATTTTTGGGATTTTCAGCCTGGGGGCGCGTATTCTTTTCAATATTCCCTGGAAAACGCCCGCTCTGCGCCTGTTGAATGGGGGGGCAACCCTATTGTTTATCTCCGCCACCATCCTTTTGTTTTATTTTGGATCCAAAACGGGTCGAGAATTTCATGAAGAAGCCTCCATCACCCGTAGCCTGACCCTTCCTACTGTACAGCGGTGGTCTGTCGTTGCCGTGGATGCACCTATTCCTCCGGTAACGTTAGAATTCAGTTTCAACGAAGAGGAGTACAACAGCAAAGAATGGGTATTTACCGAAGATCACGTGTACACCAGCTTGGTGTACTTTGATGTGGTCCCCAGCGCGGATGGAAAAGCACGCGTAGATGTTCAAGCCAAGGCCAACGGATCCACCAGAAGAAGTGCCAGAGAAAGGGCTGGCTCGGTAGGGTACAACGCCAGCGTGGACAGCGCAGGGAAAATTGCTTTGGATTCCTATTTGTCTTTCGCAAAACAGGATCGGTTCCGGGGGCAAAACATTCAGGTTACACTGTATTTACCCATCGGCCATAGTGTGTATTTGGATCCTTCCAGCATCGAATTAATCTACGATATTGAAAACGTAGAAAATGTTTACGATGCGGATATGGTCGGTCAATGGTGGTTAATGACCGAAGTTGGACTGGTTCCTCATTCGTCTGGGATGCCCCTAATGGATTAAAACAGCCGGCGGTATCCGTGACAATACGGCACCGCTCCTTGATGGTTGTAGTAATCTTGGTGGTAATTCTCCGCGACATAAAATTTTGACGCTGGCAACAGAACGGTCGCGATCGCAAGCCCTTTGGCTTCCAACAGTCCCATCAACATTTCAGCGATTGTCTTTTGTTCCGCCGATTGATAGAAAATAGCACTCCGGTATTGCGGTCCGAGGTCTGGTCCCTGGCCATCGCTCTGGGTGGGGTCGTGCGTCTCAAAAAATACCCGCAATACTTGCTCGTAGGGTATGATCGCGGGGTCAAAATCTACTAAACATGCCTCGTAATGGCCTGTCGTTTTTTCACACACTTGAGCATACGTAGGATTCTCCACATGACCCCCTATGTAGCCAACCGTTGTTTGGAGAATTCCCGTCTCCTTTTTTAAGAAAAACTCAGTGCCCCAAAAACACCCTGAGGCCACAATCGCTTGCTCCATTCCGCTACGGTTTTTACATTTCAATCATTTCCGATCCTCCTCCGTTGCTGGGCATCCCTCCTCGGTTGCTGCGGCTGCGCGGATTTTGTAGCTGACCAAATCGATACTGAACATTGACAAAGAAAATACGGCTTTCTCTTGAGCGAGTGTATTCAAAATAAAGCGTCTCTCTGTCTTGAATCATTCCGAATTTTTTGGTGTTGAATACATCACTTAATCGGGCGGAAACACTTACTTTTCGATGAAACAAATCTACTTTGTAGCCAATGTCTACTCCTCCCATAGGCTTCCGCCATCCTTGCCCTGTGGGGCCCGCCCCCATTTGCATATAGGTCAGCTGCACTTGTTGGATCTTATTCAAATCGATACTCGCATTGGCGCGGGCATTCCAGCTCAAACCACTTTGCTGTAGGCCTGCAGACAAATTCGTTCCGTTGATGGTGGTGAAGTACACATCGGCACTCGTCTGCAAATTCATCCAAGGAAGGAATCGACCCATGGCCGACCCACTGAATCCATAGCTCTGTTTGGTATTGTAATTTTCCCACGTAACCACCACGATTCCCGTAGGGTCTACCACCAGGTAACGAGAGAACATATTTGTAGTGTGCCGGAAATAGGTGGATCCGCTAATGGATCCCTTTTTTGAGAATTTCACCCGACTCAACTCTACCGCGTGTGTGTACTGCGGCTTTAAGTTGGGATTCCCTTTCCTTATGCTCTGAGGATTCGTGTAGTCCACAATCGGGTTCAAACTCTCTTGTCCCGGACGATCCACTTTCATAGAGTAACTCCATTGAATCTCCGTTCCTTTCTTCGGTGTATAGGTCGCAAATACCGATGGGAAAAGCCCAGGGAAAACACGGGACAAGGTGGATCCATCGCGCAGTAAAAATTTCAAATTCGCTTGCTCGTACCGAACTCCTGCTTGGGCTTTCCATTTCGTGTTAAAAACGTAGCCGTAGGTCATGTAGGCCGCATTCAACCACTGGGTACTTTCAATCAGGAACGAGCGCAAGGAATCCTGCACGACAGGCCCCATGGGCGTAAACTGTTGCGTTGCTACTTGGTTTTTTTGATGATAAAACTGGGTACTTCTTGCTCCCCACTCTAGTTTTCCTCCTTTTCCAACGGCTCGTTCAGCGTCGGTTTGGAAATTCCATGTTTGCCCTTTGCCTGTGGTGCCAAACATTTGCATGTAGGCCCCGTGTGTTAACGTAAGGGGGTAAAATGCGTCCCACGTCCAATAGTTGCTGCTATGTTTTTCAGATGCATTGTCTGAAAAGCTCACATCCGCTGTCCATTTACGGTTTTCTATTTTGTATTTGTACTCGTACCGCAACGCGACATCGTAGTTGAAATCCTTGCTGGTATTTGAATCCCGCTGAGAAGCATACGTTCTGAACGTAGTATCTATTCCAACACGGCTATGGGTAGATTGATTTTTATACCGAGTCGTATCCGCCCCCTCTCTGTTGCCGTCATTGATTCCTGCGGATAGATTGAACGAGTGCTGCTTCCCGAGGACAAAATCCATTCCCCCTCTCAGATTGATACCGGCATTGTGATCTAGACTTTGGCTTCTGTGCAAAAAGGTAAACCCTGTATCTGGCATGTATTTGTATTCTCTAAAGGTCCTTCCGGCTCCAGACAGGAAGCGATCATCCCAGGACGCGTTGAGAAATAGATTGGTTTCGTTTACTTTCTTGGACACATTCAGTGCCGATGTGTATTTATCGCCCGATCCCATCCCCACCATTAGGTCTCCGTTCAGTCCGTTTTTGGTGTTTTTTGTCGTAATAATGTTTAAGATTCCTCCGGTGCCGTCCGCTTGAAACTTGGCCCCCGGGTTGGTCAATACTTCCACCTTGGAAATGCCAGAAGCGGGGATTCGGTCGAAGGCATTCATTCCTGACATTCCTAGCATGGCAGCGGGTCTTCCATCGATCAAAATTGTCACGTTTTCTTGTCCGCGAAGGGCAATATTCCCGTCAATATCCACCGATACATTGGGTACTTGACGCAGCACATCGGTGCCCGACCCTCCCTGCACTTGCAGATCTGTTTTGACATCGTAGACTTTTCTGTCGAGTCCGTTCAACAGGTCTGGCCCTTTGCTGATCACCTCCGCTTGCTTCAATTCAGTCGTTGACGCCGTTGCTTTTAAAACTCCCACTCGCGTCAATTTTCCGTCTTCCACAACGATGGATTTCATGACAGGCGCATACCCAAAGGGCTTTGCCACCAACCGATACTCACCGCTTTTTACATTTTTTATTTCAAAGGCACCGTCCGTTCCAGAAAGTGCTTGGGCCACCGGTGTTCTGTCTTGCATGATCCGAATCGGCGCCGCAATCAAAGGCTCACCGGAAGTCGCATCCACAATACTGCCGCTAACGGAGGATTGGGCACTGGCGTAGAAAGGGAAGAAAAATAGAAGGGAAATAGTGGATAGTGTAGTAAATCTCATGCGGGTTGGATGCTTTGGAGGAAGGGAGGTTTAATGGCGTTGTGTCATTTCAAAAATCCTGCCGCGAGCAATGTTTCCGCAATTTGAATGGCATTGGTTGCCGCTCCTTTTCTCAGGTTGTCGGACACTATCCACAATTGAATGGATTTGGGGCTGGAAACATCCTTCCGGATGCGTCCCACAAAAACCTCGTCTTTGTTTTGTGCCTGCAAAGGCATAGGGTATTCACTTTTCGATGGATTGTCTATCACCGCGATACCAGGCGACTGCGCAAGGCACGCTTTCACCTCTTCTGGCGTGGGCACCTCTTGCACAAATTCAATATTCACAGACTCTGAATGTCCTCCTTGCACCGGTACGCGAACGGCTGTCGCGGAAACCTTTACCGAAGGATCTCCTAATATTTTAACCGTTTCATGGGTCAATTTCATTTCCTCTTTGGTGTATCCGTTTTCAAGGAATACGTCGCATTGCGGAATGCAATTGAGATCAATGGTGTGGGGATAAATTTTGGGCCCCTCTATCCCTTGACGCTCATCGGCCAGTTGTTGAACCGCCCGCATTCCTGTGCCCGTAATACTTTGGTAGGTACTGACAATCACTCTTTGAATGGGCCACTGTTTGTGCAAGGCGTTCAAAACCATGACCAATTGAATCGTAGAACAGTTTGGGTTGGCAATGATTTTGTCCGAGGATCGTACCACAGCTCCGTTTACTTCGGGTACAATAAGCGGAATTTCTGGATCCATTCTCCAAGCACTGGAATTGTCGATGACGGTACATCCGACCGCCGCAAATCGTGGCGCCCATTCTTTGGAAACATCGCCTCCGGCAGAGAACAGGGCCAAATCAGGTTGTGCGTCCACTGCCTGCTGTAAGGTCATGGCTTTGTATTCCTTTCCCCGAAACAAAACGGGCAATCCCTCCGATGCATCGGAAGCGACAGCAAAAAATTCCGAAACAGGGAACCGACGCTCCGCGAGTATTTTCCGCATTTGCTCCCCTACCATGCCTGTGGCACCAACTACCGCTACTTTCATTGCGAAGAAATTAAGACTGCAAAGGTAAATAAACACATACAAGCGTTTTCCATCGATTTTCGCAGAAAAGAACGAATGTTCTTTGCCCCATGATGGGTGCGTTGGTAGATACTCTTTGGATTACTTCCTGGGAAACCGGGTGGGTGCATCCTACGCGTTGGTACGGAGATACGGCCCATTTTCAGAAAGACAGTGTACAGGATTGGATTCGTTTGAAAGGTCCTTCCGCAGGAAAAACATGGTTGTGGTCCGAGTGTCAGGCGGGAAAAAACGCTTCGTGGGAAGGATCTCTCTCTTTGGATTGCAACCCATCCAGCAGTAATTATGTGGAAATTCGACTCTCCACTGATGGGCTCGGGAATGGATATGCGGTCCGTCTGGGCGCCTCCGACGATGCTATCGCTTTCGGAAAACTCTCCAAAAACTCCTTTACTACCTTGGCTAAGTCTCCTCTGGGGATTTTGGACCAGGCGAGTACTCGGGTGCATTTGCGCATGGAGCGATCCAAAAAAAGCCATTGGTTTTTATCCTATTCCCTCTCATCCGATGGTTTGAAGGGGACTTTACAAGCCGTTGACAGCACCTTTCAGCCAGGGGATTGGTTCGGATTCAAGTATGTGTACACTTCCACCCGGGTGCGTTCTTTCGCCATCGGCCCTTGGTTTGCTTTGGGCCGGCCTGATCCTCCGATACTTCCCCCATCGCCGGATGTACGAAGACCTGCTTGGGAACAAAAGCACTTACCCATAACAGAAGTACTCGCTGCCGTTGACCCCAAGCCGCACCCATCGGCTGCTCGTGGTGAGTTTATCGAACTAGTGAACAAGGGGGCCGATACGTTGTATGCCATGGGTTGGAGTGTGAAAATCAATGGAAACAGGTATGCTTTGCCTCCTATGCGCTTACCCAAGGATTCCGTCGTTTTAATTGCTGATTCGTCGCTGGGCCCTTGGTCTGGCATGGTCTGGCACACCAAAGTAAATGTGTTGTCCGGTGGTTGTTGGATTCAGGTGCTAGATAACTACGGGCGCACGATTACCCACACGATGTATAATCCCGAGTATCACACACCGCCAGAGAAAGCCACGGGAGGATATTCCTTGGAGGCCAGGGATTTTCTTTCCTCTTGTTTTGGAGGTTCGTTTTGGTCCACTTCCGTTTCTGCAAAGGGTAGTACACCGGGAAGGATCCCTCAGTTAGACACCGCTGCTCCCCTGCTCCCTGCATTGAAGCTTTCGTGGTGGGGAAGAGTAGATCCTTTCACGATGGATTTTCAGACTCTCGTTCCGTTTCTTCCTTTGCACGACCATTTGCCTTTGGTGAATCGTCTTGGAATGGACTGCGACACGGCCTGGCTTGTGAACCCCTTCACAATGCGCGTGCGGTGGGCTTCCATGGCCCAGCCGGGAGAAAGGGGGGCTATCCATTTTTCTCTTCCTTTTTGTCAAGGATTTGTTTTGGACACCACCATGCTCTGGGGAGAACCTCTGCCTTTTTCCTTACTGGATTCGATTCGAATGACCGAGGTTCTTTTGAACCCCGCTGCCTACCACGAACGCTTCGTAGAAATTTACAATGCGGGGACGCATTGGGTAGATGTGGGTTTGTTGCGCATGGGTTCCTGCCGAACCATTCCTTGTTCCCCGGAAGAGTGGCGGTCTTTGGCCCCGCCGGGAACCCTGTTGGCGCCAAAATCCGTGTTGGCTTTTGCTTCTGGATGGGACGGAGCGGATACTCTCCCGTGGGAAGGGAATCCTTGGCGCTGGGTGAGCGGAAGCGACGCGCTGCCTTTTTCCGACGAAGGCGGATACGTGGGTTTGTTTCAAACCAATGGGAATGTCCTCGATGTGGTTCTGCTTTCGGAGAGGTTCCATCATCCGGGATTGATTTCAACGGAAGGGCATTCCTTGACTCGTCGCCATTGGAATGCCAACGGTGTGGATTCCGCCAGCTGGATGACCGATCCATCGGGGTGGGGATCTCCGGGTGTTGCTCATTTTGCGCACGGACCTCCAACCCTTCGGCTGGGGCAATGGAAGATGATGTCTTCCCGCGTGGGCGTACACGGTCCGGCTTTTCTTTATTACAAATTGCCGGAAACGGCCGAAGATCAATGGGTCGCCAATGCTTCTGTGTATTCTCTCCGCGGCGAGCGATTGTACGAAATCTGGAACAACCGGGTACTTCCCCTGGAAGGTGAATTGGTTTGGAATGGTCGATTGGCCTCCGGGGCTCCCGCCCCTCCGGGAACCTATTTTTTGTCCCTCTCCTTTTTCAACCCCCAAGGACAATGGAACAGCAAGTCCTTTGCCGTAAGCGTCGATTGGAGGTAGTACATTTGCAGTATTATGACTTCCAAAGAACAAAAAATCGCTGGATTTGATCCCAATGGATTGGCTGCGCCGGGCGCCGTATTCGGTTTGCCTTTTCTGCCGTCCGAAGCCGAGGTGGTATTGTTCCCCGTTCCGTGGGAAGTTACGGTCAGTTATGCGGCAGGGACTGCTTTGGGCCCAGAGGCCATTCGCGAAGCGAGCGGGCAAGTGGATTTGTACGATCCCCGCTTGGTGGATGCGTGGAAAATGGGTATTTGGATGGCTCCTTCCGATGTTTCATTGGTAGAAAAGTCAGAGAAAAACAGAAAAAGGGCGGTTGATTATTTAGAGGCTTTCACGGTAGGTTCTCTAGGAGAAAAATCGGAAAGGGTGTTGGAAAAAATAAATAGTGCCTGTGCCGAGATGGTAGACTGGGTAGAGGACTCTGTTGAATTCTACTTATCCAATGGTCAGCTCGTTGGACTGGTGGGGGGTGACCACAGCACTCCGCTAGGTTACTTGCGCGCTTTGGGAAAAATACACGGATCTTTTGGCATTCTGCAAATCGATGCCCACATGGATTTACGCGTTGCCTACGAAGGCTTTGAGTTTTCGCATGCCTCTATCATGTACAATGCTTTGCGCAGTTCCGCGATTGAAAAATTAGTGCAGGTGGGAATTCGCGATTATTGTCAAGCGGAAATGGATTATGTACAAACAGATCCGCGCGTTGTTACTTTTTTCGATCGCGACATGAAGCGTGCCCATTACGAGGGCGTTACATGGCAGCAGCAGGTGGAGAAAATCGTACAATGTCTACCGCAAAAAGTATATCTCAGCTTTGACATTGATGGTCTTGATCCCAAGCTGTGCCCAAATACCGGCACACCGGTAGCCGGTGGCCTAGAATCAGAACAAGTGCTTTATTTATTGGAACAAGTGATTGACAGCGGAAGAACGCTCATTGGTTTCGATCTCAACGAAGTGGCACCCGGGATCGAAGGCGATTGGGACGCCAATGTGGCTTCCAGAATCTTGTATCGCTTGTGCAATTTACTCGGCGAGAGCAACGGTCGTCATCGTACCTTTGCCCCATGAAATTTGGTGTCGTTACTTTTCCCGGATCGAATTGCGATCAGGACATGATTTTAGCCTTGCGCGAAGGCATGGGTTGTGAAACGGTGTCTTTGTGGCACAAGGACACTTCTCTGCAAGGCGTGGATATGGTGGTTCTTCCCGGCGGGTTTTCCTACGGTGATTATTTGCGCTCTGGGGCTATCGCGCGCTTTTCTCCCATCATGGGAGAGGTTGTAAAACACGCAGCTCGCGGTGGATATGTACTGGGCGTGTGCAATGGATTTCAAATTCTTACCGAGTCCGGTTTGTTGCCAGGGGCCTTGCTCCACAACGAATCGTATACGTTTGTTGGCAAAAATGTATACCTGAAAGCCGTTTCGCCCCTCAGTCCAATCACCGCTGGTTTGAGTGAGACGAGGGCCTACAAGATTCCTATTGCGCACGGTGAAGGAAGATACCATGCCGATGCAGAGACACTTCAGTCGATCAACGACAACGGTCAAGTGATTTTTCGCTATTGCGATGCCGATACAGCCATTACAGACGCCGCAAATCCCAACGGATCAACGCAGAACATTGCGGGCATTGTGAATAAAACGCGCAACGTCATGGGCATGATGCCTCACCCGGAGCGTGCTATGGATAGTAATTTGGGAAACACAGATGGTTTTGCCTTGATAGAAAGCATGATTGGCCATATGGTTTCTTTGGCGAAATAAAAGATTCACTCCATAAAAAAACCCGGGCGCCGCCCGGGTTTTTACTTCCTATTTTTTTATCACCTTCGCCGCAAAAGTCCCGTGGGAATCCAGACACTTCACCGTGTATACCCCGGCTGGGAAATCGGATAAATCCAACGGAATGATCACCTCTCGAGAGGAGCTGACCCCGGTAAGTCGGTGCACCAAGGCGCCGGCCGGGTCGAACATTTCCAAAAGGTATTCCCCTCCACTCGGAACGGTGAAACGCACCGCAAAGGGGCCCGAGGTAGGAGTCGGAGAAACGGAGAATTTTCGAGACTCTGCCCTCCACTCTTCTTGAGAAACCACAACAAACGTATTGGATTCGGAAAAACACGACCCCACCGAAACACGAACATAGTATGGGCCGGGAGTGGTGGCTTTGAAAATGCGTTGGGTAGCCCCCGGAACGGCAAGGCCTGTTGTGGCTTCGTACCATTGGTACTTCACCCCGAGGGACGCACACACCAAGGAATCTCCATAGGCATCCACCCAGGGTTTTGTGGGCGTTGCAAAAACATGGACCGTATCAAACCGCGTTACCACACAAAGGGCGGATTCATAGGTATAACTGACAACGTGCATTCCGGGTCCTAAGTTGAGTGGATTAACCACGGCCCCACCGCCACCGTTGATTCGGTAGGTTCCGCCAAAAGGATACCCCGTGTTCAACGTAAAAGGAGGGTCGTTCACACACACGGTATCCTGCGGCGTATAAAAAAATACGACGGGTTTTTGCTCCACTTTAATCACCGTAGTGGCCGTATTAACACACCCGCTCGTGCTGGTGTACGTGTAATTCACCGTATAAGTTCCTGGGCCTACAGCGGAAGGGTCAAAATTAGATCCCGATACACCCGAACCGGAAAATGTACCTCCAGAAGGAGTTCCTGCCAAGGCAAATGGAGCGCTTCCCTGACAAACATCACTATAAGTCCCCGCCGAAACCGTCGGCAGCTGCAAAATATTCATCACCACCGGTGCAGAAAGTACTCCTTGCGCAGAAGCACAGGGTTCGGACGATTGCATGCGTACACGTACTGTATCCCCCGTTTGCAAATACGAAGTGGTGAACGTGGGGCCATTGTTTCCCTTTGCCATTCTGTTGACCGTCCAGAAATACACCGGGTTTGTACCTGTCGATGTGCCGCTGGCCGTAAATACTGCGGGTACGCCCAAACACGCCGTCGAGTTTCCATTGATCACCAGGGTTGGGGTGACAGTGGATCCAACAGTGACGTATCCGTTTTTTGTGTTCGTGCCAGAACCGGATGCGTTGGTGGCCGTTAACCCTGCCGAATAGGCTCCCGGTGAAGAATACACCACTACTGGGTTTTGCATCGTGCTCGTAGCAGGCGTTCCTCCTGGAAAAGTCCACGCCCATGCGGTGGGTTGATTTGCGCTGATATCGTAAAATGCAACAGGGCGATTGGCACACGCCGCCCCGTTGGCAAAAAAGTCCGCACCGGGCGCGGAGGAAATTCCTTTGAGATGGATGTTGTCCAAGTAGAGGTTATTTCCGTTGTTGTTACGGGCCACAAAGGCAATGCGAACGCCTGATTGAGAAGCATAGGCCGCCAAGGAAATGCTATCGCGTTTCCAATCCGATGCAATGGCGGGAACAAACGCCGTTGTCAACGCCGCCCCCGACGCAAGACTCCCCGTTCCATTGTCTCCGTACGCCTGCAAAAGGGTCCACGATTGACCACAGTTGGTGGAAATGAATACAGACAAGGAATCGGTCCCTGTTCCCACTCTTCTCCTGTACGCAACATCAAACACGACCCGAGGGTTGGTTACTCCAACAGTAGATAATGGTCGCGACACCAATTTGTCTTTCGAGCCCACGGCCGAATAGCCGAAGGCCGGAAATACTACGGCCGATGTTCCGGGCGTAGTTCCACCCACCGTGACAGGCATCCATGTGTGCGATTGATCTGGGTTTTCCACTGTCCATCGCTCAGGAATAGCTGCATCCATAGCGTCCGCGAAGGGCAATCGAACCCCTCCTATGTGGATTGTTTTCACAGAAACGGTAGTGTCTGATCCGTATTTGTTGGTCGCAATGAGCTGCACTGTGTATTGTCCGGGGGCTTGAAAAATAACCCGTGGCTCCTGTGAATTAGCGTTAGTTCCGCCAACAAAACTCACCGTGGCCGGCGCAAGGGTCCATTGCCAAGCAGTGGGCAAATAAGCGGAGCGGTCAATCAACTGGACTGTATCCGTCAACAAGCAAGTCGCAGCAGGGGCTGCCGAAAACTGAGCAGCGGGTTTTCGCAAAAATCCGTTCACCACCGGAGATTCCCAAACCCCTCGTCCGTACGTTCCGGCACGAATAATACCGGGGCCCATCAAGATTTCCAAATCATTGACAACGGTCGTCGGCAATCCGTTCATGTACGGTATCCACTGCGTCATGCTCGCATCTCTATAAAAAACACCCAAATCCGTCCCCACATACACCGCACCGTTGCTCCCGGGTTGTTCTATAATGCAGTTGGTTGGAGTGTTCGGCAAATTCGCGCTCACATTGGACCACGACAGGCCTCCATTGAACGATTCGTACACCTTTTGTCCGGCGGAAAACCCGCTTTTGCTCACCCAAAGGTGGTTTGGGTCATTGGAAGAAATCGTCACCCCCGTGACGGCAGAGGAATTTCCGATTCCATTGGAAATGATGTTCCAAGAGGATCCTCCATTGACCGACCTGTATACATATTGGCCGTAGCAGGCAATCAACACATTGGGGTTCGATGGGGATTCCGCCAAAACACTCAAGTTGTTGGATCCGTTGAGGGCAGGGGAAGTGGCCGTAAACGACTGGCCCGCATTGGTAGATTTCCATACTTGGGTGAAGCCCGCGTACAAAACAGAGGAATTGTGCTTGCTGACCAAAAACGGCGTCACCCATGCACCCGATCCCGCTGGTGGCAAAGAAAAAGGAGCATTGAAGGATTGCCCTCCGTTGGTGCTCTTGTCAAACTCTCCATAATAAATGGAACCATACATGACGTTGGGATCCACTTGACTGATGCCGCAATCCATTCCGTCTCCTCCGAGCACCCGTGCCCAGCTTGCCTTTTTTAAATGCGTTCCGTTGTCTTGTGATCCCGCTAGGGTGTAACTTGTTTCGGATGGCGTCACCGCTATTTTGTAGTATTGGGTGATGGCCAATCCGGCGTTCTGAGATGACCAGCTGAGTCCCGCATCGGGAGATTTGTACATTCCCCCGTCACACCCTGCCCATACTTCTGTTGTTCCAGGTTTGAATACCAGGGCATGGTGATCTGCGTGCACAAAAGGAGCACCTCCTCCGCCCCACCAATGACCGCTCAATGACCAGTTCGCTCCGCCGTTGACGGATCTCCATACATTGACCCCGCCACAAAGGAGCACATCCTTATTGACCGGTGATGCGGCCAAGGTCAAATCGTACCAAGCCTGCCCTCCGGAACCATTACCGTTTGTGCTCCAATCGAGTAAATTGGGGGTGGCCCCCTGCATTTGTGTCCACGTTACTCCTTTGTTCGTGGATTTGTAGACTCCAAACAACCCGTTGTTGCTCGCACCAAAAATGGCGTACACGTAATTGGTGTCGGCGGCCGTGGTCGCCAACTCGGAGCGAACACAAGCATTGGAAGAAGGCAATCCTGAAGACGAGGGAACCGCGGTCCATGTTGCTCCAAAGTTTTGAGAACGAAATATTTGGGAGTTACTGTAAGTGGATGCGTAGAGCAATCTACCGTTCCCTGCTACGGATTTAATCGTTTGAAAGGATCCGCCCTGAACCATCGTCCACGTTGCGGCACCATCCGTTGAGCGGTAGATTCCGCTGCGCGTGGAAAGGACAAGGGTCTGTGTTTGCGTAGGGTGTATAACCATCCCCGTTATGCGGTAATTCTGAGTGATATTGAAGGTCAACCCTGTCGGCTTCCAACTGGCTCCCGCATCTGTGCTTTTCAAAACCCCTATGGCATAGGTATCGCCAGCGTCTCGGTCTCCCGTTCCGATATACATGGTGTCCGGATGCAGGGGGTCTATCCCGATGGCGCTCACTCCCAAGTTGGGCAGGAAATCCGTATTGGTTGTCCACGTTTGACCTCCATTATCGGAACGCCAAAGCCCTCCCGCCGGTGCCCCACAAAATATTCTTCCCGCAACGATCGGATGGAAGGCAATGGCATTGATGCGACCAATTCCTCCGATGGGATCCCCATTGAAAGGCCCTACAGGTGTCCAATTTCCAATGCCTGGCCCAGATTCTACCCCGAAACTTGCTCCTTTTTGAAGGGTTAGTTGCTCTTGTAGCTCTGTATACGCCTCGTACAACACGGCTGGATTCGGACGGTCTCCGGTGGGATACACACGAGGTTCCATAAACGCTTGCCACCGGCGAAATTGTTTCCATCCTTTCCCTTTCTCAATCGGCCTGTCTTTCCAGTACGATTCAAAGAGAGACACAGCATCGTACACGTTGACGTTGCGGTCCATCATAGCATCGACCCACGGGGAGGGCGACGCGGTTTCCTCTTCTTCTTTTTGAGCCCACACAGAACCTGCGGAACATAAAAAGACGCCTAAGAACAAGATTCGGGCAGAAATAATGCGCATAGCGAGTATTTTTTTATTCTCCTGGCTGCGCGCCAGAAAAAATCATTCGTGAATTTTCAAACTCAATTCGTCCAGCTGGGTTTTTGCGATAGCGCTCGGCGCATCGATCATCACATCCCGTCCGGAATTGTTTTTCGGGAAGGCAATATAGTCCCGAATCACTTCATCTCCGCCCATCAACGCAACCAATCGGTCGAATCCAAAGGCGATTCCACCGTGCGGAGGGGCTCCGTATTCAAAGGCTCGCAACAAAAATCCAAACTGTTCCAAGGCCTCTTCGGGCGTGAACCCCAAAAGAGAGAACATGCGCTCTTGCACCGTTCTATCGTGTATTCGTATGGAACCGCCGCCTATTTCGTTTCCGTTGAGAACAATGTCGTAGGCATTGGCCCGAACCGCTCCTGGGTTTGACTCCAACAGGGAAATATCTTCCGGTTTTGGGCTCGTAAAGGGATGGTGCATAGCAAACCAACGATGAGCCTCTTCGTTCCACTCCAGCAACGGGAAATCCAATACCCACAAAGGGGCGAATTCTTTAGGGTTTCGCAGTCCCAGCTCTTCTGCCAAGTGTAAGCGCAATTCAGACAAGGCTTTGCGGGTTTTTCCTTCGGCTCCGGCTACAATCAAGACCAAATCACCGGGGCCCGCTGCCCATTTCTCTGCCCAAGCGCGCAACGTCTGTTCGTCAAAAAACTTGTTTACAGAAGATGCCGGGGTTCCTTGTTCATCCCATCGCACCCAAATCAATCCGGACATTCCTAATTGCGGACGTTTGACATACTCTGTGAGTGCGTCCAATTGTTTTCGGGTATAGTGTGCGCACCCCTCGGCTTTGATTCCTACCACCAATTCCGCTGAATCAAACACAGGAAATCCACAGCCTTTGACGGAATCTGTCAACTCCACAAAGGTCATCCCAAACCGAATATCGGGCTTGTCGTTCCCGTACAATCGCATCGATTCTGCATAGGTCATACGGGGAAAAGGCCCTAGAATGACCCCGTGAACTTCCCCAATAATATGCCGGACCAATTCTTCAAATGTTTGCAAAATATCCTCTTGCTCCACAAACGCCATTTCGCAATCAATCTGTGTGAATTCCGGCTGACGGTCTGCACGCAAATCCTCGTCACGAAAGCAGCGCACAATCTGATAATACCGATCCATTCCAGCCACCATGAGCAATTGCTTGAATGTTTGCGGCGATTGGGGCAAGGCGTAAAATTGCCCGGCGTTCATTCGGCTGGGTACGACAAAATCCCGCGCACCTTCCGGTGTAGATTTAATCAGAAACGGGGTTTCCACATCCACAAAATCGCGCGCTGATAAAAAATTGCGGACCAGTAAATTGATTTTGTTGCGAAGCAATAAATTCTCCCGAACGGGTGCGCGACGAATATCCAAATAGCGGTACTTCATCCGCAAATCTTCTCCTCCATCCGTTTGGTCTTCGATCGTAAACGGTGGGGTTTGGGAAGTGCTGAGGATCGTCAGCGATGTTACCTTCATCTCGATATCTCCGGTGAGAAGCTGCGCATTTTTATTCTCTCTTTCAACCACCACGCCCGTGGCTTGTACAACATATTCTCTGCCCAATGAGCGGGCCATGGCTACTACCTCTGCATCCGATAAATCATTGAATGACAATTGTGTGCGTCCAAATCTATCGCGTAAATCGACAAAGGTCATGCCGCCCAAATCGCGGCGGCGGTGTACCCAGCCAGCCAACGTCACCGATTGGCCTTGATGAGCCAAACGCAATTCTCCACAGGTATGTGTTCTGTACATGTCCACAAAGGTACGATTCCCGTTTACCTTTGGTAGTATGGAATTGCCGATGGACTTGGATATTCATTACATGCGGGAAGCTATCAAAGAAGCGGTAAAAGCTTATGAGGTAGACGAGGTTCCTGTGGGGGCAGTGGTTGTGGCCAATGGCAGGATTATCGCGCGTGCCCACAATCTGACGGAGCGGCTTGTAGATGTTACCGCGCATGCAGAGATGCAGGCCATCACCGCTGCGGCTCATTCCATAGGCGCAAAATACCTGATCGATTGCACCTTGTACGTCACCTTAGAACCTTGTTCCATGTGTTGCGGTGCTCTGTTTTGGAGTCAAATCGGTCGGGTTGTTTACGGTGCCTCGGATGAAAAGCGTGGATTTTCTACGCAAGGGGGCAATTTTCATCCCAAAACGGAAATCAAATCGGGCGTGGAAGCAGAAACGTGTGGCGATTTACTGTCCGCGTTTTTTCGCGCCAAAAGAAAATAACCGATGAAGTTGCATTCTATACCTACAGGATATTTTAAGCTGGACGGTGGAGCCATGTTCGGCGTGGTGCCTAAATCTTTGTGGCAACGTACCAATCCTGCAGACGAAAACAATTTGTGCACCTGGGCCATGCGACTTTTGTTGGTGGAAAACGGCGATCGGTTAACGCTCATCGATACCGGCATAGGTCAAAAGCAAGACGAGAAATTTTACGCACATTATTTTTTACACGGTACCGATACCTTGGACAAAAGCTTGGCCTCGGCGGGTTTTCATCGATCCGATATTACCGATGTTTTTTTGACTCATTTGCATTTTGATCACGTGGGGGGTGCTGTGGAAAGGCGCTCAGACGGACTCCTGGTTCCTGCTTTCCCAAACGCTCACTTTTGGAGCAATGAACGCCATTGGCACTGGGCGACGGAACCCAACCTGCGGGAAAAAGCCAGTTTTCTGAAAGAAAATATTTTGCCCTTGCAGGAAAGCGGACAACTACGCTTTGTGGCTGCGCCAGCAGGTGAAACACGGATACAAACGGAGCTCGGTTTTGACGTACTTCTGGCCAATGGGCACACCGAAGCGCAAATGCTGCCATTGATTCCTTACGGCGGAAGTCAGCTTCTGTACACGGCCGACCTTCTCCCCTCTATTGGACATATTCCTTTGCCGTATGTGATGGGATATGATACCCGCCCCTTATTGACATTGGAAGAAAAGTCGCGTATACTGCAGCAAGCGGCAACGGAACAATGGACCTTGTTTCTAGAGCACGATGCCGTCAACACGTGGTGTCGATTGATGCAAACTGAAAAAGGTCCTCGCCTGGCCGAACAAGGCGATTCCTTAACGTAATGTAAAAACGATTCTATGAACCCTTCTCGAACAGAACATTGGGACAGCATTTACGCGACCAAAACACCCGATCAGGTGAGTTGGACACAAGCGATTCCTACCCATTCCTTGGAACGGATAGAAAAGCTTCACTTATCTAAGAACGCCAAAATTGTAGACGTCGGTGGTGGAGATAGTTTATTGGTCGACTCTTTGCTCGATCAGGGATACACAGATATTACCGTTGTGGATATTTCAGCGTTGGCCTTGAAGCGCGCCCAGGCACGGCTTGGTTTTCGGGCGCAGCAAGTGAAATGGGTCGCTTGTGATATTGTGGAGTTTCAGCCCGATGAAAACTTTGATCTGTGGCACGATAGGGCTGCTTTTCACTTTCTAAACCGACCAGAAGAAATACAGGCATACATGGATCTAGTCTGCCGGAAAGTTTCTGGACACGCCATTGTGGGCACATTTTCTGTCGACGGGCCCACGAAGTGCAGTGCTTTGCAGGTTCAACAGTACGATGAAAATTCCCTCTCTGGCATGTTTCAATCCCATGGGTTTCGCTCTCTTGAATGTGCACGCGAACTACACACCACTCCTTCTGGTGGTTCGCAAGAATTTCTTTTTTGCACGTTTTCTAAATCCTAATCCTTTGAAGTCGAAATTCTTAGCCTCTCTCGCATGAGCCGTATTCTCTTTAACTTGATCATTACTGTGGTCTTTTTCCCTTTTTCTTCTTCTTCGCTTTTAGCGCAAAGGGGTTATTGGCAAAACCGCACGGACTACACCCTGAATGTGTCCCTGAATACCGTCAACCATCAATTCGACGGCACGGAAAAATTGGTTTTCACCAACCACAGTCCCGATACCATAACAGACGTTTTTTATCATCTCTATTTCAATGCCTTTCAGCCGGAAAGCATGATGGACATTCGGTCCAGAAATAGTTCCGATCCGGACAGTCGTGTGCGCAATAAAATTGGCCAATTGAAACCTCACGAAATAGGACGGCAGACAGTATCCCTTTTGGCGCAAGACGGAGTTGCCTTGTTTTATACGGTAGAAGGAACCCTGTTGAAAGCCACTTTGGCTGAACCTCTTTTGCCCGGAGAAGAAACCACATTGGAGTGTCGTTTTTCAGGGCAAGTTCCTGTGCATATTCGACGAGCGGGGAGAGACAATGCAGAAGGAGTGGATTATTCCATGGCGCAATGGTATCCCAAGCTGGCCGTGTACGATCGGGAGGGGTGGCACCCCGACCCCTATGTGGCGCGCGAATTTTTTGGCGAGTTTGGAACCTTCGATGTGCGCATTACATTGCCGCAGAAATACACTGTAGCCGCAACCGGGATGCCCCAAAAGGTTACAGACGTTTCGTCCAAAAAATCCCCCCTTTCCCCTAAGACCTGGCACTTTATTGCTGAAAATGTGCATGACTTTGTATGGGCAGCAGATCCGGAATTCGTGCACACACAACAGCAAGTTCCCGAGGGTCCTTTGCTCCATTTTTATCATTTGTCCGATGCCAAAAGCAGCAAACACTGGGATCGTTTGGCCAAAGACGCGCCCTTGTTTTTTGCCTTTATGGCGCACAAATTTGGCCCGTACGCCTATCCTCAATTCTCCGTTATCCAAGGCGGGGACGGGGGAATGGAGTACCCCATGGCCACATTGATGATGACGCAAGGGGAAAAATACAATGGATTTTTAGGGTTGTTTGTTCACGAGGCGTGTCACTCTTGGTATTATGGAATGATAGCTACCAATGAACAGGCCTACCCGTGGATGGACGAAGGCTTTGCCACCTTTGCAGAGGACGAGGCCATGAATTTTCTAACGGGGGAAAACAAGCTCAATGCCCACGAAAGTTCCTACAGCGCATACCTAGCCCTTCGCAAACGAAATATCCAAGAGCCTCTGACCACCCCGGCTGATTTGTATCATTTAAACAGAGCTTATTCGGTCGCCAGTTACTCTATGGGCTCCCTGTTCTTGGTCCAATTGCGCGCCATCATTGGCGAGGAGGCCTTTTGGAAGACCATGCGCAAATACTATGACGTGTGGAAGTTCAAACACCCTCGGCCAGAAGATTTTCTTCGGGTAGCAGAAAAGGAATCGGGTCAAGTATTGGATTGGTATCTTTCCTTGTGGACAGGTACCACCAAAGGGATTGACTACGGTATACAAGAGGTTCGGTCCATGGGAAATGGCGCGGCGGAAGTGATCATCCAGCGGATCGGCGAAATGCCCATGCCGCTAGAGGTGCGCGTTACCTTGACCAACGGGGCAAAATTTACTTACTCCATTCCCTTAACGCTTACTGAAGGGGGAAGAAAAAGCGATCCCCACACGCCTTCCTTGCCCTGGGCCTGGACGCACCCAACGTATGCGCTGCGGGTTGGGGCAGGCATGAGTAAAATCGCTAAAATAGAACTCGACCCCGTGGGTTGGCTGGCTGATGTGGACCGATTGAACAATGTCTACGTTGCGCCCCTAGAGAACGATCCGGCTTCTCAAGTGGATATTCGGCCCGCTACAGAAGAGGAAAAAGAGTAGCCCTTATCGTTTTTTTCTGTGGGTTTGTTGCCCTCTCCGAGGAGAAGGAGAGGTGTCCGCCCATTTTCCTGGTTGTTGAACATTTCTTGGTTCCTCCGTGGATACCAAGCCGAAATCGATTTGCTTCCGTAGTATGTCGACCTGCTTGACGATGATTCGCACCGCATCCCCTAACTGGTATGATTTTCCATACCGCTCGCCCATGAGTCGATGGTTGGCGGTGTCTACGCTGTAGTAATCATCTGAAAAATCGCGCAAACGGATCAATCCCTCGCAACCCGTGAGAGGAATTTCAACGAAAACACCCCATTCCGTGATTCCAGAAATGACTCCATCCAATTCTTGTCCTACGAACTGTTCCATGTAGACCGCCTGCATGAACTTTATGGATGCGCGTTCTGCTTCCGAAGCCGCTTTTTCTCTTTCCGAGGAATGCAAGCAGGCAGGATCCAAATCGTTGTTTTTCTGCGATGTGACTCCGTCCAAATACGATTGCAATAACCGGTGCACCATCATGTCTGGATAGCGTCGAATGGGAGAAGTGAAGTGGGTATAATAATCGAATGCCAAGCCATAGTGGCCCACATTCCCTGTGGAATACACCGCTTTGGCCATGGTTCTGACCGCTAATGTTTCAATCAGGTTTGCCTCAGGGGTTCCTTTTACCTGCGCCAACATAGCATTCAGGGATTTCCGAATGGCGTTTCGGCCATCGATGGCCACGGCATATCCAAAAGGACGAACAAAGAGACTCAAATCCGTCAATTTGGAAGGATCGGGATCGTCGTGGATTCGGTACACCATCGGTTTCCCGGAAGCTTTGTTCCCGGCTCGTCCAATCCATTCCGCTACGCTCACATTGGCTAACAACATGAATTCTTCAATCAGCTTATTGGAATCTTTGGCCTCCTTTAAAAAGGCCCCGATAGGTTTGTTGTTTTCGTCTAGTTTGAATTTTATTTCGGCTCGATCAAAAGCAATCGCGCCGTTTTTCATTCTCCTTCCGCGCAGAATTTTAGCCAATCGATCCAGATGCCGAATCTCCTGTGCAATGGGATCCTCCTTTCCTTCCAATACTCCTTGTGCTTCTTCGTAGGAGAATCGACGAACGGAATGGATAACCGTTCGGCCAAACCATTGATTCACAATCCCCGCTTCGTTGTCCAATTCCAACACGCACGAAAAAGTAAACTTGTCTTCCTTTGGGCGAAGAGAGCACACTTGATTGCTCAATACCTCGGGAAGCATGGGAACGACTCGATCCACCAAATACACAGAGGTAGCTCGGTTGTATGCTTCCGCCTCTAGAATGCTGCCCGGCTGAACGTAATGGGTGACGTCTGCAATGTGGATTCCTACCTCCGTGTTCCCGTTGGGCAATCGTTGATAGGAAAGGGCATCGTCAAAATCTTTAGCATCTGCCGGATCGATGGTAAAAGTTAAAATATCTCTGAAGTCACGGCGACGCGCTACTTCTTTAGGGTCCAACGTCAACGAAATAGCGGCGGCCTCTTGTTCCACTTCCACAGGAAAATCATAAGGCAATCCGTATTCTTCCAAAATCGCGTGAATCTCTGTGGCATGTTCTCCGGGCTTTCCTAACACTTTGATCACTTCCCCTAGGGGGTTGAATTTGGAATTGTTCCATTCCATCAACTGAACAACCACGACGTCGCCATTTTTAGCGCCGTTCAACTTGTCTTTGGGGAGGTAAAAATCCTTTCCGACCCGCCGATTGTCCGTCAACAAAAAGGCATGTTGAGGTGTAAGGTCCAATGTCCCAACAAACGAAGTTCTCTTCCGGTGAATTACTTCGACGATTTCTCCTTCTTGCCGACCCCTTTGTTTCGATGAAAACAAGAGAACCTTCACTTTGTCTCCATTGAAAGCCGTTCCGGTATGATTTTCTCGAATGTATACATCCTCTGGCAGACCGGTTCCTGTAATATATCCCGTTCCCGATTGCGTCAAATCCAATGTGCCTTCCACGTAGCGCTCTTCAAAATAGAGTCGAAATACATTGACTGGTTCTTCCACGGCTTGCTGTGTGCGCACCAACAACTCCAAAGCGCTGCGCACCAACGGTCTTCCGCCTGCATGGGGCAATCCGATGTCTACGGCTAAATCATCCAGTGCGAACCGCCTTCCCGGACTGTTCTGTAGTCGTTTGAATATTTTGGTGGCCAAGGTCGATACGTCCATCGAACGATGCACCTTGTTTTTTTTAGGGCCTTTTTTCGGCATACTGTAAAGGTCGGTATAATAATCGGGGTGTTTCTTGTGAAAAGGTTAAACTTTGCCTTGTTTTCATTGTGGCACAATCCTTGCCTTTTCGCTCTTGGCCTTGTCTGATGGTTTTTCTATCGGCTTTCGGCTGATTGTATAAATAGTTCTTAAACCACCTACACATGAAAAATTATTTTATCAAAACTATTTCCATTGCTTTTACTATGTTCCTGTCTTTCAGCATGTTCGGACAAGAAGTAACAACTCCAGCTGTCCCAGCCAATAACAAGGCGGAAGAAACCATCGTCCCCATTTTGCCATCAGAGGTTGCAGATAGCGTTGCTCTGGAAGTGGAACTTAGCATCGAGGACGGCGAAAGGATCATCAAAAAGAAAAAATGGAAGAGCAGTTACCAAACCTTTGATGTTTCCACAGGGGCATCTTTCTGGCTCGTCCCCAATGAATTCTCAGACGCTTGGACAAACTATTCGGGTACAGGCGCTCTTTCAGAGAAATCTCATTTTTTACAACTGGCGCACTACACTCATCATCGTCTGTTTTTTAAGCGCTCCCCCCTTTGGCTTAAAACAGGTGTACAGCTGAATACTCAACTGTACTCTTTTGACCAAAATGTCAATGTGATCAAATACAATGATATTCTCGGATACGATGGAATACTCTTTGAAAACATCACGCAAAACGGAGAGACCGCCCGCCACAATTCCTTGTCTGTTTCTACACTGGAAATTCCCTTGCTGTTGGTTTTTGATCCGAGCCGTAGGGGAGATAAGAAATTCACGGTAGCCGCCGGAGGATATGCTGGACTTCGCCTCGGAGGTGCTACGCGATTTGTTGTCTACCGGGATTATAGCGGGGCCATTTACCGAGAGGAAACCGTTAACGACTTTTACACCAGCCGTGTTTCTTATGGTTTGCAAGCACAGGTGGGCTACAAACACGTAAAATTGAGCGGTCGTTTGGGAATGAATACTGTTTTTAGACAAGACAAGGACGATGCCACCGGAGGTGTAGTACCTGCATCCGTTGGATTGGGCTGGTCTTTTTGATCGGGGGTAAAGCGGGGTAATCCGCGGTATCAAGGAATCTCCTTGACGCCGCTGATTACCTTTTTATCCAAAACGACGGATCCTGGTTATAGGTATCCTTCCACAGTTCAAAATGCAGGGTCGCTTGATCTGTTTCTGCGTCCGTAGCAATTTTCCCTAACGACTGCTTGTGGCTGACTTTATCTCCCGCCTTTACAAACACCTCGGCCAAATTGGAGTACACGGTGAAATACTGTCCGTGCTTTACCAACACCGCCTTGTTTGCCCCAGGGATTCGTATTACCGTAGAAACTTCACCTTCAAAAACGGCTCTGGCTGTTGAGCCCGTCGTTGTGGCGATATCGATTCCAGGATTTTTAATGGTCACTCCAGAGGTGCCGGGAACCGGGTTTTCACCAAAGGGCTGAATGACGATTCCTCTCTCCACAGGCCAGGGAAGCGCTCCTCGATTCAATTCAAAATTCTTCGATACCAAGGAGGCCTCGGGCGTCATGGCAAAGGCTTTGGCTGTTGCGCTTGCCGTAGAAGCGGCGCCAGCGGGTGCCGGATTGTTGGTTGCCGTTCGTTTTTTAGAAATCAACTGTTTCAGCTGGACATTGTTCATTTTGTCCGTGTAGTCCGTTCCTTGGGCGAGGCCAATGGACGTCGCTTCCTTTTCCAGGGCGTCTCTTTCTGCTTTCTCCCGCGCTTTGCGCATCTCATCCGCGATCAATCCTTGAATTTGTCGCTCCAATTTTTGCAATTCCCCTTTCTTTTTCTTGATGTCTCCCAGGATTTTTCCCTCTTGCTTTGCCAACTTGGACACGGCCAGCTCGCGTTGTGATTTTTCTTTAACCAACACTTGCTTTTGCTGTACTTCTTGTGAAAGCAATACCTTTTTCTGGCCTTTTTGTTGTTGTAAAATCCCTATTTGTACTTCTTTCTTCTTTTGAAGACCTAGGATCTCCTCCACTTGCTGTGCTCGAAAACGTGCGTATTGGCGCAAAAAATACAAGCGTTTGATCGCCTGGTTCACCGATTGCGAGGAGAAAACAAAAGCCCATTGGGTCACGTACGTTTTTCTCCTTTGGGCCATGCGCAGCATTCCTGCGTATTTCTTTTTCAAGCTATTTATTTCACTATCCATGGAGTGAATAGCCTCCTTCTGCGCGCCTATTTGGTTGTCCAAAAGGGAAACCTCTCGGTCAATGGTGTGGATCAACGCCTCTCTTGCACGCACTTTTTGTTCCAGCGCACGCACTTGACTCACAGACAATTGTTTGTCTGTTCTTGTCTTTTTTAAAATGGAATTGGCCAGATCTATTTCGTCCTGCAATTGCACCTTCCGTTGCTGCAATGCTTCCTTTTTCCCCGGAGTTTGGCCTCCTGCAGGCGGCGCGTAAAAGACGCACAAAAAGACGCTCAATAAAATGCTCAACAGAACGCTGGAGGCAGGAAAATGTTTACGGGCGGATGCGTGCAAAACCACTGGGTATTTCAAAGGGGAAATGTAGAGCTTTCTCTCGAATCTGTTCGTTGTGTTGCATTTCGATTTTTAGAGGCGAGGAGCCACTTTCTGTGTGTATCCAAATCTCGGACGCGTTGGGATACTCCACTCGTACTGTCCCCGACGGATGCTCCACCCTTTGCGAAAGAACTCTGTACGGGAAATCCGTAGACACCTCTATACTAAATCGCCCGCTTCCCTCCACGTCCGAGGAGAGAATCCAACGATCCGATTGGATGTCCAAGGATGAATGTATTCTTTGTTCCATCGTGGGAATGTACAGTGGCCTGCCATACCACAGCGAGAAAAGCATATGAAAGTCAAACGGAATCCCCACGGAACTGGCTAATTTTTGCGGAGATTCCCCGGCCCATATTTGTTGTAAACGACTGAATGCCAGGGCGGTGTCTGGTTTGATTTGTGCGCGCAATACTTTGATGCCCAACAAAGGGTCGGAAATATCCATCCAAAAAAGAGTGTCGTAAGCTGTTCGCACATCGTACCGCAGCGTATACGATTTGCCTCCCATCTCTGCTCTCGCTGTTCCCAGAGTGCGAAGCATGGTCGTGTCCACGGCCTGTGCGGCACTGATCAATCCCCACACGATGTCTGCGGTCATTCGAGGGATTGGGGTGGGCGGCGTGGGGTCTGTTGACGGAAGGGGGATGCTCTTGCATCCCACGGCCATCAAGAGACCCATTCCAAATGCTGCATTTTTGATAAAACTCATAATCCCTTTGCTTTTAGTGCCCTTTCGATGGCTTGTTGGTGCTCTACTACCCCAGCGTCTTGTGCGCCACCGGCTGCTAAGCATCGTTCCATGGCTACCCACGCCTGAGGCAAGTCCCCTTTTTTATACAAAACATAGGCCAGTGTGTCCAAATACTCGTAAGAAATAGGGGATTGGCGTTTTTGACATTCTGCCAGGACGCGTTGCATCAACACCAAAGCATAGTCCACCCTTTCCCCTCGCACCGCCAAAAAATAGGCGTAATTGTTCAAGGCAGGCAAAAATGTCGGTTGCTTGGACAGTATGTATTCAAAGGCTTCATTGCTGGCTTGGGGATCTCCCAGTCGATGATGCACCTCGGCGATTTGTGTATACAATTGAAAATGGAGTTCGGGGACGGACAGGGAATACGGAAGGCCGGAGGTGTAAGCAGACAAGGCCTCTTTCCATTTTTTTTGTCCTTGCAACGCCATGCCCCAATGAAAATAAGCGGCGGCTTTGAGCGGATACGATTCTACGGCGTACAACGCGTCCGACTCCCACTCTGCATACGCTTTTGCTTCAGCGTCTGCCACCAACAAGCTTTGGTGAATAAGCCACAAATCACCTCCGGGCAACCGCAGAGCGGTTCGCCAAAAACCGCGCGCCTCCTCCATCCGGTTCCGGTGACTGTACACATCGGCAGACAGCGCCCACCCTTTGGGATTCTCTGGGTGAGTCGTTCGCAGAGCATTCACCAGATTCAAGGCCTCCTTCGAGGTAAGTAGCGACAGTACCATTTTGATTTTCTGATCGATATCCAACGCGGGCTCTTCCATGGCAAATACTCGATGCATAGCGGCAGAATCGTGCTGTTGAAGGGATTCATACGCAGAGGAAAGCCCCAAGTGTGCGCGTCCGTCGTTAGGAAAATCGCGCAGCGCCTTTTGAAAGACACTTTTTGCCTCAGCGTATCGGTGCAATTGCAAGAGCGTAGAGGCGTGCATGCCCAGCATTTCCAGTGGCTCTGGACACACCAACAGGGTTTCTTTTTGAATGCGAAGCACGCGCTCCGGGTCTGTTGACAACAACAATTGTGTCAAAAACTGCGTTCCTTCTGGTGTTCGTCCCGTCGCTTTTTCTGCCGCTTCTACAAAACGTACGGCCACGTGTATTTCTCCCTGCTCTTGCGCTACTGCGGCACTTTCAAAGCAGAGAGCAGGATCTTGATCCCCCCTGGCGACAAGGGAGTCCGTTGCGGAAAAAAAAGACTGCCAATTCCCAGCTTCCAAATGAAGCGACCTTTCCAGCCGCCATCCCCACAGGTTGGTGGGGTCAATCCGAACGGCTCGATGGGCCCTATCCAGTGCCTTTTTGTACTCTCCATCCAAGGCGTACAATTCAGCAACGCTGTAATGGGCCGCGTAATGGGTGTTGTCCTTGGCGATGATTTTTTCATACAGGGCAATGGCTCCCTTTCGATCGCCCGATTCCTTTCTGCGAATGGCCTCAAAGGTCCACCGAGACAAATCCTCAGTGGGCAGTCGTTGTGCGTTAACGGCCCCGAGAGGTCCGATCAGTAAAACAAGAGAGAAGATCCACCGAATCACGGTTCCAGGGTACAATAGTCTCCTAGGCTCAACGAGCGGAATTTTCCGTCCAGCTGGGCATGGTTCCCAATCATAGAATGATCCAGTATCAAATTCTTTAGTTGAGATTGCGACTGAACGATCGTATTGGTCAATCGACAGGTATCGACGTGTGTTCCAGGGCCGATACTAACCCCTGGACCAATGATGCTGTTCTTAATCACCACTCCCTCTCCCAAAAAACAAGGAGGAATGACGGTGCTGTCCTGCAAAACGACCGATGGGTGTACCAATGTTTCCTGGTGTTGCACGTACCGCAACACATGGGAGTTGGTTTCTACCGTATTGTTTTTGTTTCCGCAGTCCATCCAATCCAACACCTCTCCTGGAGTGAAGACCAATCCGGAGGATTTCATGTTTTCTAGCGCATTGGTCAATTGATACTCTCCTTTTTCTTGGATATCGTTGTCGATTAAGTATTGCAACTCCCGGCGCAGGCGTGCCCCGTCTTTAAAATAATAGATGCCGATGATGGCCAGGTCGCTCACAAAGGATTGAGGTTTTTCAACAAAATCTGTTATGTGCCCTTCTTCGTTGAGCTTGACCACGCCAAAGGCTTTTGGATCTTCCACGCTTTTCACCCAAATGACTCCATCGGCCTTCTCGTCCAATTGAAAATCGGCGCGGAACAATGTATCCGCAAAAGCGACCACTACCGGCCCTTCCAAGGCATCGGCAGCACACAAAACGGCATGGGCTGTTCCCAATGGCTTTTCCTGGTAATGAATCGATCCTATTCCGCCCAATCGCTCTGCAATCTGAACCAAATCGCGTTCCACTTCCGTCCCAAAATCACCGACAACATACGCCACTCGATGCAAATCGGAGCCTACAATGCCGGCAATATCCTCTACCAACCGCTGCACAATGGACTTTCCCGCGATAGGCAACAAGGGTTTGGGAGTAGTTAATGTATGCGGACGCAGTCGAGACCCTCGTCCGGCCATGGGAATGATGATGTTCATGGGATAAAATTAATGAGAATCGTTGGGTATATCATATGTCTTTTGGCCCCTTTGTTGCCGAAAGTTGTTCTACTTTTTATCGTCCAGTGTGTCCAAATCCGCCCACACCCCTGTCGGTATCCTCCAGCGATTCCACAGGCTCCCATTCAAATCGAGTGTATTGCGCCACCACCAATTGTGCAATGCGTTCTCCGGGATGAACCACAAACGACTCTTCGCCGTGGTTGATCAGCAAAACGCCTATGTCTCCTCTGTAATCTGCGTCTATGGTTCCCGGGCTGTTCAAAACGGTAATTCCGTGTTTGAAGGCCAGTCCACTGCGGGGACGAATTTGCGCTTCGTATCCCGCGGGCAATGCGATGGATAAGCCCGTGGGAATCAGGCATCGTTCTCCTGGCGCCAACACAACGGGGTCCGGCACGTGGGCCCTCAAGTCCATTCCGGCGCTTTGTTCTGTAGCAAAGGCGGGCAACGGATGCTCCGAAACATTCACAATACTTATTTTCATACGGCTGTTTTGTTGCGCCAACGATCAGGCCTTTCCTTCCAAAAGAACAACCCGGCAAAGGCCACTACGCTCAGCAACTGCATTCCCCAGTGGCCGCTCGACGCGAAGGCAAAATACCCCAGCGCGCCGGCAGCCAAAAGATACAGCGCGATGCCGAGGGTGTCGTACCCCATAGCGTAGTATCGTTCACTCAAAACATAGGAAGCAACGGTCATGCTGAAATACGAGACCAAGGTAGCCCATGCTGCGCCCGTGATTCCGTATTCTGGAATCCACAAAACATTCAGAACAACGGTCAAAACAAACCCAATAAGCGTGATCACTAACGCCATGTGTGTTTTGTCGACCAATTTATACGCCAAGGACATTTGCGTGTTCAACGCTAACAACAAGTTGGCCATCAGCAATACAGGCAGCAGGGCTAAACTGTCCCAGTATTTTTCGGCGATGAAATTTTTGATAAGATCCACTCCGGCCAGTACACAAACCATTCCCAGGCCTACCATTCCCACGAAAACTCGGGTAACCCGAGCCAAAAGGGGCCGAGCATTCCCCTCTCCTTCCGCCTTGAAAAAGAACGGCTCCGCTGCGTACCGAAACGCCTGATTGAACAAAACCAAGAAAATGGAAAGTTTGTAGATGGCGCTATACGTTCCTACTTCTGCCAAACTGGTCTCCGCAGGTAGCAAATACTTGATAAAAAAGCGATCGGCCATTTCGTTGGCTACCCCCGGAAGTCCGGCGAGTAATAAAGGCGCACCAAAAAGCAGCATGTTTTGCCAAAGCTTTTTGTCAAAAACAGGGCGAATGGCGGCCCATTCAGACCACAGGGCCAACAACATAAAAGCAGACGCGCCCAGATTGGCGACCAACACCCATTCTATTCCGGAGGCGTCGAAAGAGGCATCCCATCGCGGCATGAAATAATAAAAAAGGAAATTCAATGCAATGTTGACCACTATGAGCCCTGTTTTGATCGCTACAAATTTCTTTGCTTTCCCTTGGGCTCGTAAGCGCGCAAAGGGAACGGCTGCCAATACGTCCATGGCAACAATACATCCCGTACCTAAAATCAACGCAGGGCGTGAACCGTACCGCAGCACTTCGGCGATCGGTTGGTAAAAGGCCCCTAACAGGAGAAAAAATAGAGCCGTTGTTCCCAGCACGCTCCACATGGCGGTGCTGTACACTGTTTCGGCATTGGCTCCTTCTTTTTGGCTGAATCGAAAATAGGCTGTTTCAAAACCATAGGTCAAAACAACCATCAAAAAGGCTATAAAAACATAGAGGTCGGAATAGGCCCCGTATTCTGATTTACTCAGAACCGTTGTATGGAGTGGGGTCAGTAAAAAATTGAGCAATCGAGCCAAAATGCTGCTCAATCCGTACAAGGCAGCGGCTCCGGCCAGTTTCTTGAGGGTGCTCACGGCGTAAAAATAATCAATTCAAGCCGCTTTGGGGCGTGGTCGGGAAAATGTGTTGTGGGTTGTAAATTCGCAGCATGGATTCTACTGCATCTAACGCCCCCCTTCCCGTGGGATTGTATCCGGCCGCGCGTCGCGTAGGCAACTTGCTGTTTGTTTCTGGCGTGGGGCCTCGATTGCCCAAAAGCGACACCTCTGCCCAAAGCGTTCCGGGCCTTGAACTAGATGCTGCGGGAAATTATACCGCTTTCGATTTTGAAGCGCAGGTGCACAGCGTTTTTGCCAATGTGAAAACTATTTTGGAAGAAAACGGTGCGCGCTGGGAGGATTTGGTGGACATCACGGTGTTTTTAACAGATATGCGGCGTGATTTTGCAACGTTTAATGCCTTGTATACTCAATATTTCGATCAAATGGACGTACGTCCTTGCCGGACAACTGTAGAGGTGAGCGCGTTGCCCACCCCTATAGCGGTGGAATGTAAAGTAATCGCCGCCTTTTCATGAGCCATCCTCGCTATCCAGATTACGCACAATTAAACTTAGCCCAGGTCCAAAAAGACATCCTGGGACAGTGGGAAGAAGAGGGTGCTTTTGAAAAGAGCGTCACCCTGCGCGCAGGAGCCCCCTCCTTTGTGTTTTATGAAGGACCTCCCTCTGCCAATGGCTTGCCCGGTATTCACCACGTGATGGCCCGCACATTGAAAGATGCCTTTTGTCGATACAAAACACAAAAAGGGTTTTTGGTAGACCGACGAGCCGGCTGGGATACGCACGGTTTACCCGTGGAGCTGGGAGTAGAAAAAGAATTGGGAATCACCAAGGAAGACATCGGGAAAAAACTTTCCGTAGCAGAGTACAACCAGGCCTGCCGAGAAGCCGTTATGCGGTACACAGGCATTTGGAATGATCTCACTCGCCAAATGGGGTATTGGGTAGATCGGGAAAACCCATACGTTACCTACGAAACCAAATACATGGAGACCGTTTGGTGGATTTTGTCTCAAATGCATCAAAAGGGGTATTTGTACAAAGGATATACCATCCAACCGTATTCCCCCAAGGCAGGAACTGGGTTGAGTTCGCATGAATTGAATCAGCCGGGATGTTATAAGGATGTAACGGACACCAGCGTTACAGCGCAGTTTGAAATCAAAGTCACGGCAGAATCGCGGGCCCTGTTTTCTGATCGGCCGGTTTTTGTTTTGGCCTGGACAACCACCCCGTGGACGCTGCCTTCCAATACAGCCCTCACGGTGGGTCCAAAGATCACCTACGCAGAAATCGCTACCACCAATCCGTACACCGGAATTCCTGTGCATGTTGTTGTGGCGGAGGCGTTGGCCTCTACCTACTTTAAATCGGAGGAAGAGGGTCTGCAATGGCAAAAAATTCAGACGTTCACCGGTGCTCAATTGGTGGGGCTTCGTTACCACCAACTTTTGCCGTACGCTCAGCCCTACCAGAACGCGGAGCAGGCCTTTCGCATCATCGCTGGCGATTTTGTCACCACAGAGGATGGTACGGGTGTGGTCCACACGGCTCCGACCTTTGGTGCCGACGATGCCCGCGTTGCAGCGGCCGCCGGCGTGCCTCCGCTTTTGATTTTGGACGACCAAGGAAATCCTGTTCCTTTGGTGGATTTGCAAGGAAAATTTGTGGCTCAAGCGGGCGCTTTGGCGGGGAAATTCGTCAAAAACGACTATTACGCAGAGGGGGAACAGCCCGCGTTGAGTGTCGATGAAGAAATCGCCATCCAACTTAAAAAAGAAAACAAGGCCTTTAAAGTCCAAAAATACGTTCACAGCTATCCGCATTGTTGGAGAACGGACACCCCCGTTTTGTATTACCCGTTGGACAGTTGGTTTATTCGGACGACTGCCATCAAAGAGCAACTGCAAGACCTGAATAAAACCATCCAATGGAAGCCTGCTAGCACGGGGACGGGTCGCTTTGGCAACTGGCTAGAAAACCTGAACGATTGGAATTTAAGCCGCAGTCGGTACTGGGGTATTCCCTTGCCGTTGTGGCGCACAGAAGAGGGCTCGGAGGAAATCTGTATCGGCTCATTGGAGCAATTAAAAAACGAATTGGAAAAAAGTGTGTCCGCTGGGTTTATGGCAAAAAATCCGTTGTCTCACTTTGTTCCCGGGGATTTTTCCAGTGAAAATTATGAATCCATTGATTTGCACAAACCTTTTGTGGACGATTGGATACTTGTCAGTCCCTCCGGACTTCCCATGCGCAGAGAATCGGACTTGATCGATGTTTGGTTTGATTCTGGCGCCATGCCTTTTGCGCAGGTTCACTATCCGTTCGAGAACAAAGAAGCCATCGACGAGGGCACTCTCTTCCCGGCCGATTTTATTGCCGAAGGGGTGGATCAAACGCGCGGATGGTTTTTTACGCTGCACACTATAGCCGCATTGACACGGGGAACCATTGCGTATAAAAACGTGATTTCCAACGGACTGGTTCTTGATAAAAACGGACAGAAAATGTCCAAGCGCTTGGGAAATGCTGTGGATCCTTTTGCCGCCATGGAGACACACGGGGCAGATGCCGTTCGTTGGTATTTGATCACCAATGCGCAACCGTGGGACAATTTAAAATACGATTCGGAGGGAGTGACCGAGGTACAGCGCAAATTTTTTGGAACCTTGTACAACACGTACGGATTTTTCGCGCTGTATGCCAATGTGGATGGATTTGATGCCTCCATAGATCCGGTTGTTCCGGTAGCCAATCGCCCGGAAATCGATCGATGGATTTTGAGCCGACTGCACTCCTTGGTAGCTGAAGTAACAGAAAATCTGGATGCCTACGAGCCCACCAAGGCCTACCGCCCTGTGCAGGACTTCGTCAATGATCACCTCAGCAATTGGTATGTTCGCCTGTGCCGCCGCCGTTTTTGGAAAGGCACCCTGGGGGAAGACAAGCGGGCGGCGTACCACACTTTGTATACCTGTTTGGAGACTATCGCGCGCCTGATTGCCCCTTTATCTCCTTTCTATGCCGATCGATTGTTTCGAGATCTCACCGGGGGAGGGTCGGTTCATTGGACCGATTTCCCAACGGCAGACACGACGGCTATTGACAGCGCTTTGGAGCGCCGGATGGAGCTCGCTCAAACAATTACCGGTTTGGTATTGAGTATTCGAAAGAAAGTGAAAATTCGGGTACGGCAACCGCTTCCGCGCTTGGTTATACCCGTGTTAAACGCTGCCCGAGCAGCCGATTTGTCCGCGATACAAGAGTTGCTTTTGTCCGAAGTCAATGTGAAACAACTGGAAGCCGTTGGCGAAGAGGCCGGTGTCTTTACAAAAAAGGCCAAGGCCAACTTCAAAACACTGGGTCCAAAAATTGGGGCGCAAATGAAAGACGCCGCTGCCGCCATTGCTTCCTTGAACGCTGAGGCTTTAGACACCCTATCCACTACGGGCGAATGGATTTTGACTTTGCCCTCGGGCGCTGTTACCCTGCAGCCAGAAGATGTGGAAATAAGTACAGAGGTCTCCGGTAGTCTAGAGGTGGCCACGGAAAAAGGCATTACCGTGGCATTGGATATTGCCCTCACGCCGGAACTAAAAAGAGAAGGCTTGGCCCGAGAGTTGATCAACCGATTGCAAAATGTGCGGAAAGACTCGGGGCTAGATATCACAGACAGGATTCGCCTATGGATTCAGGGCGATGCCTCCGTGCACGAAGCCCTAGCCGAGCATGAAATCACGGTGGCCAGCGAAGTGCTGGCATCCCACATTCACCGCGATGTATCTAACGCTCCTGACCATTTGCCCCGGCACGAATTGGACTTGGAAGGGGTTTTTGCGGAAGTAGTGCTAGAGAAGGCGTAACTTTCTTATCTTCACCCATTCAAATTTTAAAACTGCTTAACCTAATTGCCATGGCTACTGCACCCGCCCCCCATTACTCTGACAAGGATTTGGAAGTATTTCGCCTCCTTATATTGGAGAAAATTGCCAAGGCAGAGACTGATTTATTGCTGCTGCGAGAACAGTTTACCAACAACCTAAACAACGGAACGGAAGACACCTCTCCCGTCTTTAAAAGTTTTGAAGAGGGGTCAGAAACCATGAGCAAGGAAGCAAACGCACAATTGGCTTCTCGTCAGGAAAAATTTATCCGCGATCTTCGGGCCGCTTTGTTGCGTATTGAGAACAAAACATACGGCGTTTGCCGCGTCACAGGACAATTGATTGCCATAGATCGCTTGCGGCTAGTTCCTCATGCCACCCTGAGCATGGACGCAAAGAAAAAACAATAAGTGAAATCCTTCCCTAGAGGGCCTCTATGGCTAGCCCTTTGCGTTGTGCTGGCGGATCAAGCCATCAAAATATACATCAAAACTGCCTTTTATTTTGGGGAAAGTCGTGAGATTTTTCCTTGGTTTCATTTGCATTTCACGGAAAATCCGGGCATGGCTTTTGGAATGGAATGGGGCGGGCTCGAAGGGAAATTGGCCTTGACGATTTTTCGCATTCTGGCCATCGGAGGCATTCTTTGGTGGGGTAGACAACAGTGGCTTTTGCACACACATTCTCAGCTTACGAATCCAGTACCACTTGCTTCCGCCAAGACTCCCGTTTTGTTCTATGCCATAGCGCTTATTTTAGCTGGCGCTTTGGGCAATGTTTTGGACAGCGTTTTGTACGGTCAATTGTTCGATAGGGGATTAACCTACGATGCTTCCTTTGAATCGTGGCTGCCCTACACGGGATTGGCGCTCTGGGGCGGAAATTACGCGCCACCGTTGCTCGGTAATGTAGTAGATATGCTGTACTTTCCTCTGTGGAAAGGAGATTTACCCTCCTGGATTCCCTTTTGGGGAGGGGATTATTTCGTTTTTTTTCGCCCTATTTTTAACATTGCCGATGCCGCCATTAGTTGCGGAGTAGGTCTGTATATTGTGTCGCAATGGAAAAGAAAATAACCTCCCTGTTGTTCGTTTTGCTCAGCTTCTCTGGCTGGGCTCAATCTCCCTGTGCTTTAGAATTGCCCGAATCGAAAGAACGCATGGCCTCCCATGTGGATTATTTGTCGTCCGATGCCCTGGAGGGTCGGTATCCGGGTACAGCGGGGGCAGATTTGGCTCTCGCGTATATTTTGGAGCATTACCGAATGGCTGGATTGACTCCTTTGGTCACTGATTTAGGGGCTCAACCCTTTACCGTTGCTCGTCCTTGCCTGTTCCCTGCCGATCGCAATTTTGTAGTGGTGAAAGAAGGCACATTGACTGGCGCAGACGGCGTCTATCCGCATCCCCACTCTGCAACGGCCAAGGTCAGCGGTAAAAAAGTAGCGGTAGGATACGGCATCGTAGCGCCTGAACTCCAACGGAATGATTTTGCCGGGAAGGACCTTCGAGGAGCCATTGTGTTGATGGATATAGGCACTCCCGATGGGAAAGGCCCTCACGGAGCTTTTGCGGCCTACAATGATTTGGACAAACGCATAGACCAGGCAGCCTCGTTGGGCGCCGTAGGTGTTTTGCTGTACGAGGGGAAAAAGGGAGGTTCTTTGCCCTCCGCTCGATTTAAAAATCCTCGGCCAGGAGGCATCCCCGTGGCGTGTGTTTCCTCCCCTGCTGCCCTTAAAAAAGTGAAGCGCTCAAAAACGCTACAATTGGGCACTGAAATCCAACCGCAAGCAGCCCACACAGCAAACGCCGTTGGATACATCGACAACAAAGCAGAACGCACCCTTGCGATTGGTGCCCATTACGATCACTTGGGATGGGGCTTAGAGCACTCCATGCACACCGGTGATTTGGCCATTCACAATGGCGCAGATGACAACGCCAGCGGTATTGCTGTTTTATTAGAAATGGCGCGCGTCATGACCCATCTCCCCGAATTCAACTCCTTCAATGTGATTTTTGCCGCGTTCAGTGGCGAAGAGGATGGATTGCTCGGATCCCAGCATTTCATGCAAAATCGCCCAGAGGAGGCGCGGAGAATAGATTATATGTTGAATTTGGACATGGTTGGCCGCCTGGAAAAGGGGGGTCCGTTGACAGTCGCCGGAACAGGGACGGCACTGGAATGGCCAGAAATTTTAAGAGAAATACAGTGTGTTGGCGCGGAAATAAAATCAGAATCTGCGCCTGGCAGTTCCTCTGACCACGCTTCTTTTTCTCGCGCCGGAATCCCCGTCCTTCACTTTTTTACTGGAATACACGGTGACTACCATCGGCCTTCGGACGATAGGGACAAAATCAATCCCGATGGCATGGAGTATGTATTGCGTTCCCTGTTGGGTGTAGTGTCTGCGACCGCTGAGCGCCCAGTCCTCACCCCGCAAGAGGTCAAAGACCCCACGGCAGGCCGAGCCGCCGCTTCCTTTAAGGTGACTTTGGGCGTCATTCCAGATTATGGTTTTTCTGGCGATGGCATGCGCATAGCAGGAGTTTCTCCGGGTCGCCCTGCCGCCGCAGCGGGATTGAAAGAGGGCGATATCGTCGTGCAAATTGGCACTCTGACGGTAAGAGATATGTCCTCGTACATGGAAGCCCTGGCTGCTTTCAAAAAAGGTCAAAAAACCAAAGTGGTTTTTGTGCGTCAAAACGAACGCATCACGAAAGAGATCACGTTTTGAGTAAACATTTGCCCCGCATAGCCGTTTTAGGCAGTGGCAGCTTTGCCACCGCCTTGATTAAATTGCTAGGGAACAACAACGCCTATGTGGGATGGTGGATCCGTAACGCTGAATCGGCCCTGCATATTCAGCGGTTTCGGCACAATCCACGCTACTTGACCGATGTCGAGCTGAACACCGAGCATTTGGCCATTGATACGGACATCAACAACGTAGTGGAAGATGCCGAAGTGATCGTGTTGGCTGTTCCTTCCGCCTTCTTAAAAAGCGCGCTGGAAGGGCTTACAGTATCCATCAAAGACAAAATGGTCTTTTCTGCCATCAAGGGCATTGTTCCCGATGAAAATCAAATTGTCGGGGACTTTATGCACGAAAAATACGGCTTGCCGTACGAGAATTTCGGCGTTATTGTAGGCCCATGCCATGCGGAGGAGGTGGCCTTGGAGCGTTTGAGCTATTTGACCATCGCTTCTCAAAACGCCGAGGTTGCGCGCTACATGGCGGAGCAATTGACCTGCGATTATCTGCGCACCAGTATCTCTGACGATATTTATGGGACAGAGTATGCGGCTGTGTTAAAAAATATTTACTCCCTGGCCGTAGGTATTTGCCATGGATTGGGGTACGGTGACAATTTTCAGGCTGTACTGGTGAGCAATGCAGTCCAAGAAATGAAACGCTTTATAAAAGCCGTGCATCCCATTCGAAGAGATATCAATGGATCGGCCTACCTCGGCGATTTGTTGGTGACCGCCTACTCTCAATTCAGCCGGAATAGAACTTTTGGAACCATGATTGGAAAGGGCTACACGGTGAGGTCTGCTATGTTGGAAATGAACATGGTGGCCGAAGGGTACTACGCTACTTCCTTGATTAAAAAAGTGCGAAAAAGCCACGATGTACGCATGCCGATCGCCAATGCGGTCTATAAAATTTTGTACGAAGGACAATCCCCTAAAAAAGTAATGTCCAAATTGGCCGAAAAACTCTCTTAGCCCCGAGCTCGGGTTTTGTACCTTTGCCTTTCCTATCGGTAAAAACAGGAAAATTATGACTCATTTTCTAGGAATAGTAGGCCCTTGGCAGATCATTCTGATCGTTGCCTTGGTGCTCTTTTTGTTCGGTGGTAAAAAAATTCCAGAATTGATGCGCGGCCTTGGCGGTGGCGTGAAGGAATTTAAAAAAGCCATGAAGGACGACGACGAGGCGCCAGCTAAAAAAGACGAGCCCGAAGCGTAAATGGCTCCGACGCCCCTCATGGATTACCGCGGCGTTGCTTCGCGGAGTTATTCTTGTGCACAGGTTGTTGAGGAAGCTTTGACGCGCGCCAAAGCGTCGGATGATTTGAACGCTTTTGTAGAAATTTTTGATACCTCTGCTCGAGCTCAAGCGGCTCGTGTAGATGCCCAGCTCGCGGAAGGGAAAACGCTTCCTTTGGCGGGAATGGTAGTGGCCATTAAAGACAATTTGTGCTACAAGGGACATCGGGTTACCGCAGGATCCAAAATCCTTTCGGGCTTTGAAAGTCTTTTTTCTGCTACAGCAGTGGAACGGTTGATCAACGCTGGCGCTGTCATTCTTGGCCGTACCAATTGCGATGAATTTGCGATGGGCTCCTCCAGTGAAACTTCTTTTTATGGTCCCGTAAAAAATCCGCTGGACACCACCAAGGTGCCGGGAGGGTCGTCTGGAGGCTCTGCCGCCGTTGTTGCTGCCGGATTGTGCCACGTGGCCTTGGGATCCGATACCGGTGGGTCGATTCGACAACCGGCTGCTTTTACAGGAATCGTGGGAATGAAACCCACCTATGGTCGCATTTCACGGCACGGATTGATAGCGTACGCATCGTCTTTTGATCAAATTGGCCCCTTTACTCACTCTTTGGAGGATGCCGCTTTGGTTACGCAGATCATGGCGGGCTCGGATGGCTTTGATTCCACCTGCAGCAGTCGGCCCGCTCCGGCTTTACGCGCCGCGGCCCCCACGGAAAAGAAAAAATTTGGTTTTTTCCGCCCCACTTTGGAACACCCCGGATTGGATCCGGAAATCAAAGAGGGTCTGCTGCGCCTTTTTGATGCCTTGCGCTCAGAAGGGCACACCGTAGACGCTTTGGACTTCCCCTATTTGGATCAACTCGTTCCCTTGTATTACATTCTCACAACGGCGGAAGCCAGTGCCAACTTGGCTCGCTTTGATGGCGTGCGGTTTGGTCACCGCACTGCTGAGCCAGTAGATAATTTGGAAGATCTCATGAAGGGATCGCGTTCCGAAGGATTTGGAATAGAGGTCCAACGCCGCATCCTTCTAGGAACTTTTGTTCTTTCCAGTGGCTATTACGATGCTTATTTCGGAAAAGCACAAAAAGCGCGGCGAGTCATTCGCGACCATGCGTTGGATTTGTTGCAGACGTACGACGGGCTGCTTTCTCCCACCTCTCCGCATACGGCTTTTGCCCTCGGAAGGAAGGAAACAGACCCAACGGTAATGTATTTGGAAGATGTCTTCACGGTACACGCCAACATTACCGGATTCCCGGCACTCAGTTTGCCCGGCGGATTGCACAGCAATGGGTTGCCCTATGGTATTCATATTACCACGGGACCTTGGGAAGAAGAGGCTCTTTTTGCTCTTTCCGCTACAGTGCAAAACACCTTAAAAGGGATAACCGCATGATTCTATGGCGATGGGCGCGGCCCATGGCCTTTGCCGTTGTATTTCTAACGGGGTGGGACGTCTGGGCCCAAGAGGAGCTGGATTCCATTCAGCGGCCTCCTGTAAAAAAAGTCCTTCCGATGGTTCCATTGGATAGTCATTCCGTCATTACGGCAGTGGCTGCCCCTTCTCTCGGGGACTCCCTTATCCGCCGTCGCATGGCGGAACTCAACCAGCATTCTCCTATCGGCATGGTGTACAATCCCCATGTGAAAAATTACATTGACCTCTATGCGCGCCGCAGATCGTCGCTTATTTCTCGGGTCATGGGTCGATCTGGTTATTATTTCCCGCTGTTTGAAGAAATTCTTTTGAAGCACCAATTGCCCCTGGAACTAAAATACTTGGCTGTGATTGAAAGCGGATTGAATCCCAAAGCGCAGAGCCCTGTGGGAGCCAAGGGTTTGTGGCAATTCATGCACAGCACCGCCCTTATGAAGGGGCTAGAAATCAATACCTATGTGGACGAAAGGGCGGATCCCATCAAAAGCACGGAAGCGGCGTGTCGGTATTTGAAGGAATTGTACGGCATTTTTGGGGATTGGCATTTGGTTTTGGCCGCCTACAATAGCGGACCTGGGAATGTAGCCAAGGCCATCAAACGGTCTGGCGGGGTAACCGACTACTGGACTTTGCGTCCTTATTTGCCGAGAGAAACCGCCGGTTATGTTCCCGCCTTTTTGGCCGTAACCTATGTGATGGAAAACGCCAAAGAATACGGCATCTCCACCTCTCCGAGCCCCTTTTTATACGCCGATGTAGATACCGTGGATATTCGTCAGCCCCTTTCTTTTGCCATGCTGAGCGCTTCTTTGGGGGTGTCCGAGGAAATCATTGCGGAACTAAACCCCTCTTACCGTTACAGACAGGTGCCAGGGCCGCGAACCAATGGGCATCCCTATCATGTGGTACTGCCCAAAGAGGCCACCGCTTTGTTTATCGCCACAGAAGATTCTATTTACAAAAGGCCCGCCCTATCGATCGCTGTGACCACGGGTTCCGCTCTCCCCCAGACGAAAATCTCCACTGCAACCCACACGGTGCGTCGCGGCGATACTTTGAGCGCTATTGCTAGAAAATACGGTGTTACCGTCAGAAGTATTCAGAAAACCAATGGACTTCGAGGAGAGCGAATCGATGCCGGTCAACGATTAAAAATACAGCGATGAACCCTGTTTTCTCACGGCTTTTCCTGGTAGTTTTTGTCGCTTTTGTCAGCTGCCAAGGAGAAGATTCCTCTTCTTCAAAGCAGAAAAGAACCCTGCCCAGTTCCAGCGGAACCCATTCCGATCTATTGGTGGTGGTAGATGACAGTCCTTGGTTTGAGGGGGTTGGGCGGGCGATAGCTGCACATTTCGCTGCACCTGTCCTTGGATTACCTCAGGTAGAATCTCGTTTTGAGATTTCCCGCATACCCCACAGGGCTTTCAAGCCGTTGGTGCAACGCTCCAAAAGCATACTTCTGATTCTCATTCTTCCCGATTCTTCAGCGGTAACCTATGCTCGGGACGTGTGGGCTGCGCCGCAATTGGTGGCCACGGTCGTCGCTCCTAGCATCGAAGAGGCCGCGGCTTTGGTCAAAAAAACAGCCCCGGTCCTTGGGGATAGATTCGCTTCTCACGACCGCGCATTGCTGGCTCGACGCCTCAAAAAAAGCGGTTATCAGGAACTTCCGGCCTCTCTTGTGAAAATGGGGATCTCCACTTTTTTACTGCCTCAAGGTTTTGAGCAGACATTGGACAAAGACAGTCTGGCCTGTTTCCGTCTGGACGGAAAATTGACAACGCAGTTTATCCTCGTGCATTCCGTCCCCCTGAGGTCAGCGTCTACCCTGTATGCAGATATTGTTCCGCGTCGCGATTCTCTACTCAAAAAATACTTTGAAGGTCCCGCTCCAAAATCCTATCTGGGAACGGAAATGCTAGATCCTCCTGTCCAATCAGAGGTAACTATCGACGGGAAAAGAGCTATTGAAACACGCGGATTGTGGCGCACCTTCGGCGATGTGGGTGGTGGACCTTTCCTTCATTACACCATTGTAGACAAAGCCCATCAACGCTTGCTTATTTTCGATGGATTTATTTATGGCCCGGGGACGAAGAAGCGAAACGCCTTACTAGAAATGGAAAGCATTTTCCGAACGGCTCGATTACGCTTTTAGCATCTCACGTAAAATAGGGAGGCTTTTGGGTTCCGGAACCCACGGGGCATGAATACGTAAAAAAGTAAGCAGTACGTCCAATAGTTCCCTCCGAAGGGAGTGGGGGGGAACTTCTCCTTTCTGTGTCCATTGCGACCACGCCCACACCATCTCTTTGGACCCCGCATGTGGATGGGTCGGTGCGTTTTTACAAAAACATCCCTCTAGGCAATCAAAGTAAAGCGCTTCTTTGGGTGGTTCTAACCCCATTCCCAAATGTTGAAGTAGCAAAAGAACCCCTTCTATGGGAGCCATGGATAGGATTTTGTTCTCCCGATCCATTTCCTGCAGCCACTGCACCAGCTCGTCAAAAAAACCTGTGTCCCCCTGTTCTTCCCGCAAGGCGTTCTGCCATATTTCCGCAACAAAATAAACGATCGATTGGCGCGCGGGGTCGGTGTGCATGCGCTCAAAAAAAACCAACGAGCGCACCTCCTTTATTTTTTCCAACCCTTGTCCGTGCGATTTTTTTGTCACGACTGCCTCCAAAACGGTCAGCGGCAGCAAGTGAGCCGGTTTTATTGGAGCGGATTTGCTGTGTATGGAGTAAATCCAGTACGACTGCAGTCCAAAGGCATCAGAATAGGCCTTCACGATTCGCCCCGATTCCCCCGAGGGCCGCACTCCTAACACAAGCAATCGGCATTTTTCTGTGGGTGCTGCCATGCTAGGGCCCGTTTCTTGTCACCACGAGGGTGGCGACAAAGGTTTCCATTCCTAGGTCATCGGTGCAATAGACATGGTAAATACCACTCCCCACGCGCTGACCGTCCAATGTGGTGCCAGGCCATACAAATTGTCCTCCCTCGGCTGTTCCCTCGTAGATCATTCGCGCAGAAGCATCCGTGACTTTGCATTGGACATTCGCTTTTAAGCCGCGGACAGAAATCGGTCCCTCGTATTCCGGGGGGACGGGGTTGGGGAAGGCTACTACTTCGCCAAAAGTCACTCCTCCCGCTGTGGCTTCCGCCCGGAAGGACTGCAATCCACGGTCTGTTCCGATGAAGAGCTCCCCTGTGAAAGGGTCCACGGCCAAAGCGGTGATTTGATTGCTGAACAGCGGTGAATTTTCTGCCGTAAACCGATAGATTTCGTCCAATCCATCAGGCCCCAACAAAAACAACCCACTGGATTGTGTCCCTACCCACTTCCTGTTTCCTCCGTCCACTGCTATGGCGGTAATATTTTCTGATCCGAGTACTTTTTGCACAATGCCGTTCTCCTCTTTTAGAATGGGTTGGGCATCAAAATTCTTTCCGGGGACGAATGCATTGTAGGGGGTGTACGAAACCGCCAATCCCTCGCTCGTGCCGATCCACAATTCACCGTCCAAATCAAAAGCCAGGGTGCGCACATCGGGACTCGGAAGATTGCCTTCTCCGGCGCCGCTGGACATTCTCCGCAGTTGCAACGAGTTTCCTTGCGGATTAGCTACAAGGATTCCTTTCAATCGACTCGGCATCCACAGCCGCTTTCCTTCGTCGATAAAAACATCCCGGAGCGCTTCTCCGCTGAACTGTCCCAACGAAAAGCCAGTCCAGACCCCTCCGGGGGTCATTCGGTGGAGGTTTTTAGAGGCCAAAGACGTCACAATCCACAGATTGCCGTCCGTGTCAAAGGCAACCCCTCCCGTTCGTAAATCCATAGCAGTGGAGCCTAAGGCCGGAGACAGTGTGGAATTGCTTGTGTCGTATACCGTCTCCAGCTCGCCGTTTTTGAATTTCAACAGCCCTTTCCCCCAGCTGGACACATAAAGTTCCGCCGTATCTGTTGGGCGGGCTATACTGTGCACGATGTCGCGCACATTGCCTACGGAGGCACCCTGTTTCGCGGTCCATCGACCTCCCTGAAAAATGAAAAATCCATCGTTGTTGTATTGCGCGGTCCAGGTTGCGTCCATGGCGCCAGGGGAAACGTACAGTTTGTTCCCGGGCGTATACAAATGAAAAACATTTCCGGTGCGTGGCCCTTGGGGCACGCGGTGTTGGACATAGCTTGGGTTGTCTAAAAATGTCAACCCGCGGGAACTGTTGGCTGTCCATACAATGTTACGAGAGGGATCAAAGGCTACACCGCGGGGCCTGAATCCCGGATTGTTTCCAGTGCCTGGGGACAAGATCAAATCCAATGTCCACGGGGAGCCCGAAGCGCCGGGGGCCACGCGCGCCACATCAAAAGAGCGCACCGCCAATAAAACGGAATCCTGAGGAAGCAATTGAAAAATGTGCGAGGGAATGCCGCTCTGATCTACCGCTTTCTTCCATTCCTGCTTGCGTCGAATCCATAGGGTGTCTCCTTCTTCATCCGCTATCACCAGCGACAAAAACGGGGCTCCCGCGCTTCCGCCAAAAGCCACATTTTGAATCGCTCTGTTTTGCCATTGGGCGTCTCTGTTCCACACGCTGGGGTTGTACAAAGCGCTCTGCTGTGAGGCAGCCACTAGCCCCGTTTGGGTGGCTACCCAAATCGAGTCCGGGGAGGTAAAGGTTTCATTTACTCTCACTTCTTGGGCGTTGGGCCCAACCAAATAGGTGCCAATCACCACGTACCGAATCAGATCCAGCTCCACAACGCCAAAATCTGTAGACAACAACGGGCGACCGGCCCGGGCTGTCCCCTTAGCGCCGCAATGAATGTGTGCAATTTTCTTTTTACCCGGATACAAAGGGCTTCGGACCATGTCCGGCATATTGATCACTTTATCCTCTCGGATGCAATCGATGTTTCCGTTTCGGTAGCCTACAATCACCTGGTCGGTTTCAGCATCGTAGGCCATTGCCGTAACGTCCACGTCTGTAAGCCCTTCTACTTTTGTGAGTGGCTCCACGTACTTTTCATCGGCATGATAAATAAACAGGCCCGATTCACACGCCACATACACTCGCTCGTTCGCTTGTACTACATGGGTCGCCAGCCGATACGGAACATGGGAACGCCACTGGCCAACCGACTGGATCTGGCCGCTGGCTGAATAGCTTAAAATCAGGGCCCAAAGGGCCGTTCTTATGGATGCGATGTGCGGCATAGGAACTGCAAAGATGCGTATCTTCGTGGCATGGCCTGCACTTCTTGCTCAACAAATGATGGTGTTCCCAATGGCTGTGGAAGCAACGGATCCTGCGGCACCCATTCGTGCGGCAAGCTCAGTGTGTTTGACTGGCTGTCCAACATGTCCTTGCCCGAGGGGCAAGCACCTTGCCATTGGGTAGAAGTGCGGTTCAAGAACGGAAGAAAAGAATACTTCTATAACGCCTCTTTCTTGTCTTTGTATGTGTCCAATCCCGTCGTTGTGGAAACGGCCTTGGGAGGGTATGACATAGGGAAAGTGGCTTTGACGGGCGAGCTAGTTCGCATCCAGATGCGGAAAAAAAGCATCGATGCTACGGTAGAGTCGGCTAAAAAGATCGTTCGAAAAGCGCACGAAAAAGATCTTGAACGGTGGGAGGAGGCCAAGGCCAAAGAGCCACAGCTCCTTCAAAAGTGTCGAGAAACGGCCTTGCAGTTAGGATTGGTGATGAAAGTAACCGATGTGGAGTCGCAAGGCGATGGCGGCAAAGCCTATTTTTATTACACAGCGGAGGATCGGGTAGATTTTCGGCAATTGGTGCGTGATCTCTCTACGATTATCGGCATGCGCGTGGAAATGCGTCAAATAAGTCTGCGGCAAGAGGCGGGACGATTGGGCGGGCTGGGTATTTGCGGCCGTGAATTGTGCTGCTCTACGTGGCTCACCGATTTTCGTGCGGTCTCCACTTCGGCGGCTCGGTATCAAAACATGTCCCTGAACCCTCAAAAACTAGCGGGTCAATGCGGGAAACTCAAATGTTGCTTGAATTTTGAACTCGATCAATACGTAGAGGCCCTGAAAATATTTCCAGAGGGGAAACGCATTAAAACAGAAAAGGGAGAGGCAGAAGTTCAAAAAATTGACATCCTTCGCGGAATGATGTGGTTTACTTACCGAGACAATCGGTCTACGTGGATTGCGCTAAAAGCCGAAGATGCCGTCGAAATGATGGCCATGAATGCTCGAGGAGAAAAACCAGCGGCTTTGGAAGATAAGCAAATCGTTGAGCACACGGTCAAAATAGAAGATTTGGTGGAAATCAAGGACCCGATCGAAGACTCTTTGACCCGCTTTGATCGTCCCAAGAAGAGCAATCGCAACAATAAAAACCGCCCCAAGCGATGGGGAAACAAACCGCGGCCGGAGGGAGGAAACGCACAAAATAACGGCAGGCAAAAATGAAACCTTTGTTTTGGTCTCTAGCCCTCTTCTCGTTGGCGGGGCTGTCCTCTTGTGGAGATGCGCCGCTTTACAGCCAATTTTATCGTATTTCTGGTTCCGATTGGCACCGGGATTCCATTGTACAATTCGATGTCCCGATAGAAAACATCAAAGGAAAATATGTCATCGAAGTCCATATTCGTCACGGCTCGGAGTATGCGTACCGCAATATTTATATGGGTCGACGTATTGTTGGGGCGAGGGGAATAGAATACCAGGACACATCGGAGGTCCAATTGGCCAGCCCAGAAGGGGAGTGGCTGGGCACAGGCCTGGGCGGAATCAAAACGCAAGTAGTCCCATTCAAAGGACAACTGCTTCAGTTCAAAAAGAAGGGCGTATATCGATTTCAATTTCAGCAAGTCATGAGGGACAATCCCTTGGTTGGAATTCGACAAGTGGGCCTGGTAATTACGTCCGTCGATGCCTCCCGCTAAACCAGATTTTCGATCCTACGTCAAGTGGTTTTGGATACTCGTTTTATCCTTCCCGGCTCTGCTGTTGTTGGGGCTCTTGCTCGCTCGCATCGGTGTTTTTGGCGCACTGCCCTCCACGGAAGAAATCGCGAATCCCGAAGGATTCTTGGCCACGCAAATCATCGATGCCAACGGGGAGCATATCGGGACTTTTTTTGAGGAAAACAGAGTACACGCTGAGTATGAATCGCTCCCGCCGCATTTGATTGAAGCCTTGATTGCCACAGAAGATGTGCGGTTCTATGACCATTCGGGGATTGACTTTAGGAGCCTGGGGCGGGCCGTGGCTGCCGTAGGAACGCAAGGAGGCGGATCTACCATTACCCAACAACTGGCCAAGCAATTGTTTCATGATCCGGCCCGCAGCAAGCTGGGGCGTGTTACCCAGAAATTAAAGGAATGGATCATTGCCCTGCAGTTGGAAAGCAATTACACCAAAGAAGAGATCATTGCCTTGTATTTCAATCAATTCGATTTTTTATACCAAGCCGTGGGCATCCACAGTGCCTCTCGTGTTTATTTTGGAAAGCTCCCATCGCAGTTGACCGTTCCAGAGGCGGCGCTCCTTGTGGGAATGGTCAAAAATCCATCGGTCTACAATCCCGTGAGAAATCCGGAAAATGCACGGAACCGCCGAAACACGGTTTTGGCGCAAATGCGAAAAAACGGCTACCTGTCCAAGGAACAGGAAGCGTCCTTTGCCGCAGAACCCATTGCCCTGCATTTTATTCCGCAAACGCACGACCGAGGACTGGCTCCTTATGTGCGGGAACACATCCGCTCTTTTATGCATAAATGGGTGAGCGAACACACCAAGCCGGACGGGTCGTCTTACAATTTGTACACCGACGGTTTGAAAATTTATACTACGTTGGATGTGCGCATGCAGCGGTATGCGGAGGAGGCGGTGAACGAACACATGGCCAACCTGCAAAGGGTATTTTTCAAGCAAATCAAAGGTCGATCCTATGGTCCGTTTTACTTCCAAGGGGAGGCGACAGAACAATACAAAACCATCATGGATCGGGGGATGAAACAGACCTCGCGTTATAAAAATATGCGGGAGGCCGGTGCCTCGGAAGGGGAAATTCAGCGCGCTTTCCGCCAAAAAATTCCCATGAAGGTCTTTTCCTGGAACGGAGACAAAGACACGGTCATGAGTCCGCTCGATTCTATCCGGTACATGAAATCCTTCTACCAAGCGGGGCTTTTAGCGGTAGATCCTCAAACCGGATTTGTGAAAGCGTGGGTAGGCGGCATCGATTTTCGGTATTTCAAATACGACCATGTAGACCAAGGTCAACGACAAGTAGGTTCCACTTTCAAGCCCTTTATTTATGCGGCGGCCATGGAGCAAAAAAAATATTCTCCGTGCATGAAAGTCCCCAACTTGCCTGTGTGCATTGAAGCGGGACAGTTTGGGCTTCAAGAAGATTGGTGTCCGCAAAATTCAGACGATGAATACGGGGGCGTCTACACCCTCAAGCAGGCCTTGGCCAAGTCGTTGAATACTATCACAACCTATTTGATGAAGCAAATCGGTCCTCAGGCCGTGATTCAGTTAGCCCGCGCATTGGGAATGACCTCTGAGATTCCAGAAGCGCCTTCCATTGCCCTGGGAACTGTGGACCTTACGGTAAAAGAAATGGTCGGCGCATATACCGCTTTTGGTAATGCGGGAATCTATACCGCCCCCCTTGTCATCACTCGTATTGAGGACAAAAACGGAGTCGTTTTGGATGAATTTACTCCCGAGACTCGAGAGGCGCTTTCTCCCGAGGTAGCCTACGCTGTGGTGAGTTTGCTTAGTGGCGTAACGGAGTACGGTACCGGTGCGCGATTGCGCTCTTCCGGCGGCAGTTATCCAGAAAATGTCGTTACCGGCTTCCCCTATGCTTTCAACCATCCCATTGCCGGGAAAACGGGCACGACTCAAAACAATTCGGACGGTTGGTTCATGGGAATGGTTCCCAATTTGGTGACCGGCGTTTGGACCGGGTGCGATGACAGGGCCGCTCATTTTGGATCGACCTTATACGGTCAAGGGGCCACCACGGCCCTTCCGGGTTGGGCGCTGTTCATTAGAAAATGCTATGCTGATCCGGGTATCGGCATTCGGTTCGATGCCTTTGATCGCCCACAAGGGGTAGACCTTTTGTCCATGGATTGTAGCGACGACGCCGTGAAGGAAGACGAAGGGGTTTTGAGCGAATTCGATTAACTTATGTAGGATGATAGACAAACGTGTTGCCCATGTGGATGCTGCTTTGGAAGGTCTTGAAGACGGCATGACGGTTCTTTTTGGCGGGTTTGGCCTCTGTGGCATTCCGGAAAATACCATTGCTGCTGTTCGGAGCCGGGGCACTAAAAATCTGACGTGTATATGCAACAACGCAGGCGTCGACGGTTTTGGCTTGGGCTTGCTGTTGGAGACTCGGCAAATCAAAAAAATGATCAGCTCCTACGTGGGGGAAAACGAAGAGTTTGAAAGACAAATGCTCTCTGGCGAATTGGATGTGGAGTTGATTCCACAAGGCACCTTGGCCGAACGGTGTCGTGCAGCCGGCTCCGGTATTCCTGCTTTCTATACTCCCGCAGGATACGGGACCGAGGTGGCCGAAGGGAAGGAAATCCGTGTATTCCACGGGAAGCCCCATATTTTGGAACACGCCTTTGACGCCTCTTTTGCCTTTGTAAAGGCTTGGAAAGGAGACGCTTCTGGAAATCTGGTTTTCAAAGGGACCGCTCGGAATTTCAACCCTTTGATGGCCATGGCCGGAAAAATCACCGTCGCCGAGGTAGAAGAATTGGTTCCCGTAGGTGCATTGGATCCAAACAATATTCATGTCCCCGGGATTTTTGTTCACCGGATTTTTCAAGGCGATCGATACGAGAAGCGCATAGAAAACAGAACCGTAAGAAAACGCAATTGAGTCATGGCTTTGGATAAAAACGGCATTGCCCAGCGCATAGCACAAGAGTTACGAGACGGTTGGTACGTCAATTTAGGCATCGGCATTCCAACATTGGTCGCCAATTACATTCCGGAAGGCATCGCGATTGAGTTCCAGAGCGAAAATGGCATTTTGGGGATGGGTCCCTTTCCGTGGGAGGGCGAGGAGGATCCCGACTTGATCAACGCTGGAAAACAAACCATTACGGCACTGCCTGGAGCTGCCTATTTTGACTCCGCCATGAGTTTTGGAATGATCCGAGCAAAAAAAGTACAACTCACCGTTTTGGGGGCCATGGAGGTATCCGAATACGGAGATATTGCCAACTGGAAAATTCCCGGAAAGATGGTCAAAGGAATGGGCGGTGCTATGGACTTGGTCGCCTCTGCGGAGAACATCATTGTGGCCATGCAACACACCAACCCCAGAGGAGAATCCAAATTACTTTCTGCGTGCACTTTGCCTATTACGGGCGTTCGGTGCGTAAAAAAGATTGTCACCGATTTGGCCGTATTGGCGATTGATCAGGAAAGAGGCTTTGTTTTGCTAGAACGCGCTCCCGGAGTTTCCGTTGAAGAAATTATTGCCAAAACAGCAGGAAAAATCGTGATGGACGGCCCCGTTCCGGAAATGTTCTTACCTTATTCCGCTTCGTAAACAATCCGCCTTCTATGAAAAACTCATCCCCTTTCACCCTCCTCTTTTTCACCCTTTTTCTCACTGCCTGCGGAGGGTCAAAAGTCGTTCTTTCACCGAACACACCCGATATCAGTGCGGCAAAAGCGCGTTTTCCAGAATACAACTTTGAGCAATACGAGGCGGGAAAAGCTATTTACACAAATCACTGCGGCAGTTGCCACGCCTTGTTTGCTCCTGGGTCAAAAACAGAGTCCACTTGGGCGAAATACATACCGCCCATGGTTGAAAAAGTGAATAAAAGGGGTATGATCATCACCCCGGAAGGAGAAGCCTTGATTTTTCGCTACCTCCTTTCGCAAGGAATGGCTCATTGATCCTCTGAGCCCGAAAGTCCGTAGGTTTCTTTCACGTCGATGGGAACAAGCCCTTTGCGAAGGCACTGGGCTCTTTCTTCAGACGTTAAGATTCGGGCGTACGCCGTTCCATCGGTATAAAAAAGAGCCAAGGGAAGCGCGTGCATCGGCAGGTTGTAAAAAACCCATTTTCCCGTTTCCGATTCTTTTCCTACCCGATGAAACAAGCGCGTAAAATGCTTGCGTTCTGTCCGAAAAGTGCTTTCCTGTTGGGTCGTTTTCTGAACCTCCCACCATCGTGCGGTCATTGCAAAGAACAAAAACATCCCAACAGAAAGGACCCAGCGACCCCGTCTCCGCGAGGCCGTCATTTCCCATCCTTTTTCAAAGGCTCGCCCTATCAGCAGTGCGGCCGGTGAGACCGCCATGTACATAAAGGACATCATTTTGGTGGCGGCCAAGCTGAAAAAAACCAATAGGAGTAGCCAAGCAACAGCCAACGAGAGCCACGCTTTATCTCGGCTTGCAAAACTCACGCCCATTCCCACTGAAAGCAACAAAATGGCCCCTGGGGAAAAAATTGACTCCATTTGCAGAGTATGGTAATACCACGGATGCGCGTGTCCTTCCAGGGAGTGGAAAAAATGCGCCCCGTTGTAGGCCCACTCTTTAGCCGCCTCTACGGGAAAAGCGGAAAAGACATAGACGTTCCACGGCACAAAAATCAAGAGCGCTACCAAAGATACCCCTGCGATTTTTTTCCAAAAAAGAGCCTCCCCGAGCTCTTTTTTCCACAAGCCGTACAAGCCAAAAAGACCCAGAAGCCAAAATCCCAGCAACCATTTGGTCAAAACGGCACACCCGGTCGCAGCGCCCAACAAAACAATGTTTCTCCACGAGGGGTTTTTTGTGTAGCGAGACCATGCCCATATTCCGGCCGTTATGAAAAAGGCGAAGGCAATGTCGTTATGGTCCGTGGGGTATTTTCCGTTGGTGAGCAACAACCCAAAGGCAGAAATAGCCACCAGGATTCCGGCCATCCACCCTGTTCGTGGCCTTCCCAGGTTTTTCCCCGTTTTGTACACCAATACGCTCAACAAAGCGCCCAACAAGACGCTCGGCAGCCGCACCGCCCACACCTTGAGTCCAAACAATCCCAAGGATCCAGACATCAACCACAAGAAGAGGGGTTGTTTGTGCAACCATACGTGCTGTGCTACCCACATCGCCTCCGGATTCGGCAAAGGGTCGGTAGGCAAAAGCAACGGTCGAAGCGGATTTACTCCTAAATTTTTAGCGACTACTGCGTGGTATTGTTCGTCCCATGCGGACAAAACGTCGTCCAAAGTGATCGCCCACAGGCGTATGCCCAGCGCGGCAAAGAACAAAATCCACACCGCATACTTCGTTGCAAATTTCATTCGTTCAAATGCTTTGCTAACACCTGTAGGTATTCCGTCGGTGGATTCCGCAGCAAGGATTCTGGATCTCCTTGCGCATCCCATCGACCCTTTCTTAACACGTTGAGTCTATCTGCCATATACTGCACAACGCGCAAATCGTGGGAAATAAACAAGTAAGAAAACCCAAACTCGTCTTTGAGGTCGTTCAGCAAATTCAAGACCTGGGCTTGAACGCTCACGTCGAGGGCGCTCACGGACTCGTCGCACAAAATGAGTTGAGGCCGAAGAACCAGCGCCCGCGCAATGCCTATTCGCTGACGTTGCCCACCGCTGAATTGGTGCGGGTAGTTTTGCATCGCTCCTGACGGCAACCCCACCCGTTGAAGGATCTGCTGGGCGGCCTCTTCGCACGCGCTCTCCGTCCTGTACAGGGAATGAACCCGCATCGGTTCCGTCAAAATTTGCCCTATGGTTCGGTGGGGAGGGAGGCTCGAAAAGGGATCTTGAAAAATGTATTGGATTTTCGTGGCCAACAGGCGCCGGCCCATAGAGGACAAAGCGTCTATGCGCTCCCCACGAAACCAAACCTCTCCGGCGTCGGGCTTTTCCAGTTGAATAATGCACCGGGCCAGTGTGGATTTTCCGCTGCCCGATTCGCCCACCAAGCCCACCGTCTCCCCGGCGTAAATGCACAAGTCAATCCCATCCAACACTTTGACGCCAAAGGATTTGTGCAACCCTTTGACCTCCAGCAGAGGGATGGCTTTTGCGTTCCATGAAATACGAGGGCGTGGCGTTTCATCCTTTGGGGTGTTTTGTAAAAAGTCCTCCACGGTACGCAAACGCATCGGTCTGTGATGCAACGGAGGTCGGCTGGCCAACAATCCTTGTGTATACGGGTGTTCCGGAGAAACCAATACGCGAGATGCCGGTCCTTGTTCTACGCATTCTCCCTGCATGAGCACTGCCACCTCGTCTGCTATGCGCGACACGACTCCTAAATCGTGGGTAATGAAGAGCAGGGCCATGCCGTGTTCTTTTTGAAGGTCTTTCAATAAGGCTAAAATCTCTTCTTGCACTTGTGCGTCCAGGGCCGTGGTCGGCTCGTCACAGATCAGCAGCTGAGGCTTTCTGGCCATTGCCATGGCGATCATTACCCGTTGGCGTTGTCCTCCGCTGAGCTGGTGTGGGTATTTCCTTGCCGTGAGCACTGGGGTCGGCAACTGCACTTTTTCCAACCACGCCAACGCCTCCGTTCTGGCTTCTGACTTTGGGATGCCGTGGGCTGTCCAAAGGGCTTCTGCTACCTGCTCTCCGCAGCGCATGGTAGGGTTCAGCGCAGTCATGGGCTCCTGAAAAATCATGGCCATGCGATCTCCCTCAAACGTAAAATCATCCCAATGCGCATGAGCTCCCGGAGGAAGTAGGCCCATCAAGGCCAGGCTCGTCAGGCTTTTCCCGCTGCCCGATTCTCCCACCAATGCTAGGGTTTGACCTGCTGCAATCGTAAATCCAAAGGAACGAACGGCCGCTTGTGGTGCCCCGGCAAAAGAAACGCTTAAGTTCTTAACGCAAATCACGGAAGGGCTACCAATTGATCCAGCCACTTCATCAAAGCTCTTGGGTGTGCTCCTCTAGAAGGGCCGTGAAAATGGCCCACCCGTACGGCTACCAATTGAAGGGAGGGGATGGTCACAATCCATTGACCCAAGTGGCCGCGGAAATAGGAAAACGGCGTTCCGTTGCTTGTTTTTCCAAGCCAAAAGCTGTGTCCGTATTCTTCCGCCTTGAACGGTTGGGTGGCCATCTCTATGAATTCTTTGTCTACAATCTCTTTCTTATTCACGGAGCCTTGATGCAAAATGAGTTTCCCCAGTCGAGCAAAGTCCCGTGCGGTGGCGTTCAAACAACAATAAGCAAGTGCTTTTCCTTCTCCGTCCATGTGCCATGTAGCGTCCTGCTCAGCGCCCAAAGGATCCCACAAATCCCTACCGGCCAGCTGGGGCAGTGTTTGACCTGTTGCGCTTTCCAAACAAAACCCAAGCAGTTGGGTTGCGCCGCTCTGGTAAACGTACGTTACCCCAGGATTCGCTCCTACTTCTACGGTTTTCATTGTTTCTTCCACGCTGTGATTGTAATACACGCGCGCCATCACTCCCAAGGGGTTCGTATAGCTTTCGTCCCAATCCAACGTGGCGGTCATCGTGCTCAGGTGCCTAAGCGTCAAATCCTTTGCTCCGGGTCCATGAATCCAAGGCAAGTACTCCTTTACTTTCGTGTCCCAACTCGGTATATCTCCCCGCTCAATGGCCATTTGCGTCAACAGCGTCACCACCGATTTTCCCATAGAAAAACTATTCGTCAAGGAGGTCGGCGTCACGTCCGACGTATACGATTCGTACCGGAGCGTATCCTTCCAAGCAATCAACAAAGCTCCTGTTTCTAAGCTATCCAGGGCCGCCTGGACATCCGCTGAAGGTTTCCAGTCGTTCGGTTGTAAGGCTTCCGGCCAGGGTTGCGGGTGCGAAGAGGCCGGCAAAAGGGCCTGCTCAAAATGGGTGCGGTCGTGGATGTTGGAAGTGGTTTTGCCGTGCAAATAGGTGGCGTACACCCCTTTGAACAAATAACTGTACCCAACGGCAACCCATAGAAAACAAACGACCAAAAGAACTCCTGTCCATCGAAGAATCGTGCGCATGAAAAAAAATTTAAAGTAAGGCTAATGTAAAAAAATCAAACGAGGATTACTCCAAATTCCGCACAAAAGTGTTTCTTCACCCTCTCCTTTACCTCCTCTATGTCCACCGGTTTTTTGAGCTCTTTCTGCAAGGAAGTAACCGCTTTATCTCGGATTCCGCACGGGATGATGTATTCAAAATAGCGCAAATCGGTGTTCACATTGAACGCCCACCCGTGCATAGTCACCCATCGACTCGCCCGAACCCCCATGGCGCAAATTTTGCGCGCGAACGGGGTCCCAACGTCCAACCAAACCCCTGTTTCTCCGGGGCTACGGGTTCCTTCTATTCCGTAGTCCGCCAAGGTCAAAAGGATGACTTCTTCCAACGTGCGTAGGTACCGATGAATGTCTGTAAAATAATGATCTAAGTCCAAAATGGGGTATCCCACCAATTGCCCCGGACCGTGGTATGTGATATCTCCTCCGCGATCGATAGGAAAGAATTCCGCGTCGATTTCTTTTAATTGATGATGATTCAAGAGCAAATGGGCCATGTCGCCACTCTTCCCGAGCGTATACACATGCGGATGCTCCACAAACAGCAAATGGTCAGTCGTTCGGACTCTGTCGTTTTCCAGCTTGTTCCGATTCGTCGATTTGGTGTTCAAAGATTCTTGAAACAGCCCCTCTTGCAATGCCCACGCGGGGCCATAGGCCAGCGTGCCCAGGTCTTGGAACTGTACTTTTTGAGGGGCAGAAGGCATGCGAATCAGAAGTTGTTTGGCTCGTCAAAAGTACGGACATTGCAGTTGCTATGCATTGGACCCTTCTCCCCTTTGATGATCTTTCCGTAAAAACTTTGTACGAACTTCTTCGGTTGCGCGCCGAGGTGTTTGTGGTGGAACAAACCTGCCCTTACCAGGATTTAGACAGAACCGATTTTTTCAGTTGGCATCTGTATTCACTGAACGATGCGATGGAACCTCAAGCGTATGCTCGTCTGATTCCTCCGGGCGTTTTGTATGCGGAAGCCAGTATTGGGCGGGTTGTCACCTCTTCTTCTGTCCGAGGACAAGGAGTGGGCCGTGAATTGTTTGCTGTCGCCTTGCAAGAAGCCGAACGCTTATGGCCACGGCAGCCCGTTCGAATCATGGCCCAATCCTATTTGCTTTCCTTTTATACCTCGTACGGTTTTATCCCAGTAGGCGCAGAATTTCTAGAAGACGGGATTCCGCA
>CAMDTE010000002.1 GCA_945907425.1 Owenweeksia hongkongensis DSM 17368
GAATTGTTTGCTGTCGCCTTGCAAGAAGCCGAACGCTTATGGCCACGGCAGCCCGTTCGAATCATGGCCCAATCCTATTTGCTTTCCTTTTATACCTCGTACGGTTTTATCCCAGTAGGCGCAGAATTTCTAGAAGACGGGATTCCGCACATTTACCTTCTGCGGCCGTCTCAATCCTAAAAACTCTCTAATTTTCGTCGTAACTCACCACTACTTTGGGTGATCGAGGCATGGCCTGGCAGGTTAAAACATACCCATCCGCCAGTTCCTGGTCCGTCAAAGAGTAATTCATGGCCATTTCCACTTCGCCTTCCAGCACCTTGGCGCGGCACGTGCAACACACTGCCCCTTTGCAGGCATAAGGAACATCCGCTCCCGCATCCAGAGCGGCATCCAAAATGAACTCCTTGGAAGACATGTCAAAATGGGTTTCCTCATGGTCCAAAATGATGGTGGCTTGGGTCCGTACTCCCGGTGTGCTTTTTGCTTTTTCTTGTGTCGGAAGGATAGGGGTGGATGCTGTAAACAATTCAAAATGGATCTTGCTTTGGGCGATTCCCTCTTCCACAAGCGCCGCGGAAACTTCATGAATCATAGGCTCTGGTCCGCACAAATACACCGCTTGTGCTTCACGCAATGCCGGAAACCGAGCGGCAAATGTTTTCACTCTTTCCCCGTCGATTCGCCCTTTCAACGACTCTGCTCCTTGGTCTTCTCGGCTCAAAACATGGTGCACTTCTAATCGTCCCAAATACTGGTCCTTCAAATCTTCCAGTGCGTTTTTAAAAAGTATGGTCCCCGTTGCTCGATTCCCATAATACAAGGCAAACGTGCTGTTGGGCTCCGATTCCATCACGGTAGTCAATAGGCTGAGTATCGGTGTGATTCCGCTTCCGGCGGCAAAACCTACATAGTGTGCTCGGCGCTCTGGGTTCGGGTCAAAAACAAAATTTCCCATCGGGGGCATGACTTCTAGGGCATCCCCTTTTTGGAGCGACTGGGTCGCCCATGTGCTAAATATTCCGTTTTCAACGCGTTTGATGGCTACGCGCAGCATTCCGCTTTTTGGGCTCGTGCACAAAGAGTACGAGCGGCGAATCTCTTCTCCGTTTATGACCGTTTTCAACGTCAGATACTGTCCTGCCCGAAAACGAAACAGATCTCGTTGCTCAGGTTTCACAGCAAAAGAAACGGAAACGCTATCGGCCGTTTCTGCTTTCACCTCGGCTACCGTTAAAACGTGAAATTTCGGCGCGCCTGCTTTTTTTTGAGCCTCCGCCGTGGTCATTAAGCCGGCCAACGGTTCCGTTTTTGTTTTAAAAAATCCGAGCATAATGAATGGTTCGCTTTCTTATGTATTATTGAAAAAGCAAAGGTAACACGTGACGCTTCGCTTTGGTTCCTTTCGTAAACTTGCAGTACTAGAAATCAGGAATATCATGGGAGAAGAATTTTCTTTGGAACACCGTTTTCAGGCCTATATAGACGCCGAGAATAAGATTGAGCCGAAGGATTGGATGCCGGAGAATTACCGAAAAACCATCGTTCGGCAGATGAGCCAACACGCTCATTCAGAAGTTGTTGGCATGCTTCCAGAGGCGAATTGGATCACTAGAGCCCCTTCGTTACGGAGCAAATTGATCTTGTTAGCCAAAGTCCAGGACGAAGGCGGGCATGGACTTTATTTGTACAGTGCTGCCGAGACACTGGGCGTCAGCAGAGAGCAAATGATCGATGATTTGCTCCAGGGCAAAGCCAAATACTCCAGCATCTTCAATTATCCTACCCTCAATTGGGCCGATATGGGTGCCATTGGGTGGTTGGTGGATGGTGCGGCCATTGCCAATCAAGTGATGTTGTGTCGAACCTCGTACGGCCCGTATGCCCGGGCGATGGTGCGCATCTGCAAAGAGGAGAGTTTTCACCAACGCCAAGGATATGAGATCATGATGCACATGGCGGCCGGAACCCCTGAGCAAAAAGCGATGGCACAAGATGCCCTCAATCGGTGGTGGTGGCCCGCGCTGATGATGTTTGGTCCTGCGGATGCCGCATCGCCCAACACGGCGCAATCGATGGCTTGGAAAATCAAACGCAAAACCAACGATGAGCTTCGGCAAGAGTTTGTAGATAAAACCGTTCCGCAAGCCACCTTTATAGGATTAACCGTGCCCGATTCCCATCTAAAATGGAACGAGGTCACTGGACATTACGACTTTGGCCCCATCGATTGGGAAGAGTTTACTCAGGTAGTCAAAGGAAACGGCCCGTGCAACAAAGAGCGTTTGGCCGCCCGAAACAAAGCGCACCAGGAAGGACAATGGGTTCGAGATGCCGCTACCGCCTTCGCAAAAAAACAACAGGCCCGCGCCGCTGCCCCGGTATCCGCCACAAACCCCTCCGCAGCATGACACAGCCCGACACATGGCCCCTTTGGGAAGTTTTTGTTCGAAGCAAAAACGGATTAGCCCACAAACATTCTGGAAGTTTACACGCGCCTGACGCGGAAACGGCATTGAAAAGTGCGCGAGACGTATACACTCGCCGCAGTGAAGGCATTTCCATTTGGGTGCTCCCTTCTTCGTCCATCGTCGCTTCTTCGCCCGATGAAAAAGAACCCCTGTTTGCCCCGTCCGACGATAAGCCGTACCGTCATCCCACTTTTTATGACATTCCCGATGAAGTTGGACACATGTGATTTAGCAGCTTACGCTACAATGCGTGCAGACGATGTACTTATTTTAGGGCAACGTCTTTCCGCTTGGTGCGGTCACGGCCCTGTTTTGGAACAAGACATTGCATTGACCAATATTGCGTTAGACCTCATCGGACAGGCTCGCGCTTATTATCAACTGGCCGCCCATGGGTCCTCCGATGGCCAAACAGAAGACACCTTGGCTTACTTGCGCGATGCCCACGAATTTAAAAATCATCTATTGGTCGAATTGCCTAATGGGCATTGGGGCGATACGCTGATGAGGCAATTTCTTTTTGATACGTATAATTTCTACTTGTTAGAGGCCCTGACAAAAAGCTCGGCTCCGGAACTTTCCGGTTTGGCCGCAAAAGCTATAAAAGAAGTGAGTTATCATGCGCAATACAGCGCAGAATGGGTGATTCGTCTGGGCGATGGAACAGAAGAATCCCATTCCAGAATGCAAAGTGCCCTGGACATTTTATGGCCCTACACGGACGAGCTCTTTGAGGATACTTCCTTGGACGTTGCGGTGCACGCACTACAGGTCGGCCCTTTGCCTTCTGCGTTGCGCGCAGACTGGTTAGCCAAGGTGTCCGAGGTCTTGCAGATGGCCACCCTCACGGTTCCGTCCCTTGATGGATACCACCAGCGAGGGGGACTCCACGGCAAACACACAGAACATTTGGGAATTCTTTTGGCGGAAATGCAATTTCTACCCAGGGCGTATCCTACGGCTCAATGGTAATCAACGCCACAGATAAAAAAGTATGGGACTCTTTGGCGCGCGTCATGGATCCAGAAATTCCTGTAGTAAGCATTGTAGATTTGGGTATGGTTCGATGGATTCGTTCGCTCGAAGGCGGGGGGCATTGCGTCGGGCTGAGCCCCACCTATACGGGATGTCCGGCCACTGAACACATTGCGCGACTGGTGAAAGAACAATTGTTAGCCGATTTGTGCGGTCCTGTTGCTGTCGAATTCGTTGTTTCTCCGCCGTGGACCACCGACTGGATTACAGCAACCGGAAGACAACAACTGTCCGATTTTGGCATTGCCCCGCCTGTTGGATCGGTTTCCGATAAGCGGGTATTGTTTGGGGCTGTAAAGGAAGTGCCCTGCCCTCGATGCGGTAATATACACACTCGGCGAGTCTCCGCCTTTGGTTCCACCCCCTGCAAGGCCCACTATACCTGTTTGTCTTGCTTGGAGCCTTTCGATTACTTTAAATGCCTGTAAAATAAAAAACCTCGCTTTCATGGCAAGGTTTTTTGGTTTGGTTTAGTGTGAGACCGCTCTCTTTCCAAGAATTATCTCTATTCAAAGATGAATAAAATAATCAATGTGACTAAAATTATCGTGAGAATATGTGAATTTCCCATTATTTCACCTATTTTTATACGGTGAAACATTTCGTTAAGTCATTTGTTTTCTGTTGTTTATGCTCCATCGGAGCGGTTGAGGCCATCAACGTGCCGTCGACCGTTTTGACCATCATTAAAACGGGAAATGTCATAGAAGGGCTCGATTTACGGCGCGGTTTGCGGTTTGTTTGGAAAGAATCCCATTGGGAGTTGCGCGACACGGTACGCACACGATTGAGTGACGAGCGACTAAAATACCTTGGTTTTGCCACCCCTTTACTGCAAAAAGACGGCACCTATCTTTTGTCCGCCTCGGGGTTTGGGCATGTGTGGTCCTATCGGCCCGGAGGAAATTTGACTCGTTTGGACAGCACCTTTTTTGCGGGGGCTACTTTTTACAATGCGCTTTTTCAAATCGATCAAATTCTTTATTCCGCTGGGGGGTATGGTTTTTGGCATGCACATTCTATTATTTCCTATTACGATAAGCAAAGTCAAGAATGGGAAATGGTGCACATTAAGGGGGAGTACCCCACAACTCTCTCTCGTGCCATTCACGGATCCAACGGGAAAAAGGGGCGCATTTTATGGGGGCCAACCAGTGAAAAACAGGGGGGTATAAATTTTGAAGGACACGGAGAGGGGGTATACCTCTATACCCCTAAAAATAGCACTCTACAAAAAGTGGGGGTGGTGCCCGATTTTCTGAGAAATGACCGCTCTCCTCTTTCCTTATTGGGAACGTGGGACACGCTTGCGATGGCCAATTCCCTCAATAATACCGTGTACCTCTTTAATTTCAAAACCAACGAAGTACGCGTATTGCCCAGCCAAAAGACGTTAACAGGCGCATTTCAAAAAATGAATTCTGAAAACCTTGGGGCTGTTGGGGTGATCGATGGGCTTTTGGTCTTTAGGAAATCCAACGAATCAAAAAAGAGTATTATGCTTGATTTCTATAGCATCCAAGAGCTGTGGGACATGGCTACGCCCTATTGCGCCGCTTATGAGCCCTATTCCCTGTATTGGCTGAAGAAATACTATCCCTTCGTTGGGGGATTTTTCCTGATAATCCTACTGTCTATGGCGCTGCGATCTCTCCGCTTTCGTTCCCCCACGGATCGATCCCTTCGTTTTGTTGGCGTTCTGACAAAAAACGAAAAGCAGGTGTTGGAGATGTTACTGAAAGCCCGCCGCGAAGACCGTTTCAACTCTCACGATATTGATTCCTGGCTGGGCGTGCAGGATAAATCCTTTGAAAATCAACGAAAAATCCGGGGTCTCACCTTGAAAGGATTGAATGAAAAATGTATCCTCTATCTTCAGCTGCCTAGCGCCATCCAAGAAATGCGCGACTCGGAGGATAGGCGGGAGAAGCTTTACTTTGCAGAACCTACTTTGTATGCCTTACGGCTGGAACTTTTAGAAAAAATCAACGCATGGGAACCTTTGTAACCACCGCCTTGCGCGGAACCGTTTTGGTCGTTACGCTGCAACGACCAGATAAATTCAATAGCTTTCATCGCGAGCAAGCGCTGCAGCTTCAGGCTGCGTTGCGAATGGCCGATACAGACGATGACATTCGGGCGGTATTGCTCACCGGTGCCGGAAAAGCCTTTTGCGCCGGTCAAGATTTGGCAGAGGCCATTGATCCCAACGGCCCAGGCATGAGGGTTATTCTTACCGAGCATTTCAATCCTTTGGTTCGGATGATAAGGGATCTTAAAAAACCAGTCATTGCGGCTGTAAACGGCATTGCCGCTGGGGCTGGGGCTAATTTGGCGCTTTGCTGCGATTTGGTTGTGGCTTCCGACAAAGCGAGCTTCCTTCAGGCCTTTTCAAGTATTGGTCTTATCCCCGACACCGGAGGGACCCTCCTTCTGCCGCGATTGATTGGATTTGGCAAAGCCAGCGCGGCGATGATGTTGGGAGAAAAAATAACAGCCGAGGAGGCGTTATCCATGGGCATGATATACGCCATCTTTCCCGACGAGACGTTTTTCGAACGCGCCTTGGAAGTGGCCACAACCCTGGCCGCTCGGCCTACCCGAGCTTTAGCGCTGATCAAAGAAGCGCTCAACGCAACCGTCTTTGCTGACTTGGACGCTCAATTGACCACCGAGTTGCATTTGCAATTGGCGGCAGCCAAAACAAGAGACTTTACGGAAGGGGTGAACGCCTTTTTGGAAAAAAGAACTCCTCGATTTAATGGAAACTAAAGCATGAAGACTACAGTGATTGGCGCCGGCGCCATGGGTTCCGGAATTGCTCAAATTTTGGCGCAAGCCGGATACTCAGTTGCCGTATACGACACCAAAGAGGATATGTTGGAAAGGGCAAAAACCAAACTAAAAAACACCTTTGATGCGCTGGTCGCTAAAGGAAAATTTACGAAGGAGGATGCTCAAAAGATCATCGAACGGATACACTTCACCAGTCATCTACGAGATGCAGAGGGCTCTAAACTAGCTATTGAAGCCATCTATGAAAACGCAGATGCGAAGCGTTCTGTTTTTCGCATCCTGGACGATTTGTTACCGAAAGATGCCGTTTTGGCTACCAATACCAGTTCCTTGTCCATCGCTTCTTTAGCCGCGGGCATTCAACATCCGGAGCGCGTCATTGGTCTGCACTTTTTTAACCCGGCTCCTGTGATGCCTTTGGTTGAAATTGTTCCTTGTCTTGCCACCTCCCCTTCCGTGGTGGCTCGGTGTGAGGCGTGGGTCAAAGAATGGGGGAAAGTAGGCGTTGTGGCCAAAGACACTCCGGGCTTTATTGTGAACCGCATTGCCCGGCCCTTTTACGGTGAAGCGTTGCACCTACTGGAAGAACAATGGGCCAATGTGGCCACCATCGACTGGGCATTGACGGAAATAGGCGGATTCAAAATGGGCCCCTTTGCGCTGATGGATCTCATCGGGAACGATGTCAATTACGCCGTCACAGAAACCGTTTGGAAACAATTTTATTACGATCCGCGCTTTCGGCCTAGCCTGACTCAAAAACGCTTAGTGGAGGCCGGTTGGTTAGGCAAGAAAACTGGTCGGGGATTCTATGAATACGGCGAAGGCGCTCCAGTGGCCACTCCCACAAAAGACGTTGCCTTAGCGGAAATCATTGTTCGTCGCGTATTGGCGCAATTGATCAACGAGGCCTACGATGCCTTGTACAGGGGAGTCGCCACAGCGGAAGATATTGATATTGCGTTGCAAAAAGGCGTCCATTATCCCAAGGGGCTTTTCTTGTGGGGGAAGGAAATCGGACTGAAAAACATCGTGAATTCTTTGGACAAAACTTTCCAAGAAACGGGCGATATGCGTTACCGTGTCAATCCTCTACTCAGAAAAGAGGCGGGCGTTTAGTACCGCAACAACTCTGACAAAGCAACTTCCACTTTTTCTGCGCTAGGCAAGTACGTGGCCTCCAACACTTTATTCAAGGGGATGGCGGGCACGTTGTGACTTCCCAGCAGCCGAACGGGAGCGTCCAGCGCTGTAAAGCACTGCTCAGAAATGCGCCCCGCCAAGGCTTGTCCAAAGCTTTGACCCGTGGGCTCCTCTGTGAGCACCAAACAACGACCATGTTTCATAACGCGCTCCGTTGCCAAGGCTTCGTCCCACGGAACCAATGATCGTAAATCCAGCACCTCTACCCGGCCCGGAAAAGAAGCGGCCGCTTCGAGCGCCCAATACACTCCTCTGCCATAGGTCACCACCACGGCGGAGGACTCCCCAGAAGGGGGGTCTGCTTCCAAAACCACTTTTCCCAAACCCAATGGGATGATATACTCCGCATCGGGCTCAATGGATTTTGCGCCTTCTGTCCCTCTTATTTTGCTCCAATACAACCCCTTGTGCTCTAAAACCACAACCGGATTGGGGTCGTAAAATGCCGCCTTCATCAATCCTTTTAAATCCGCTCCAGAGGAGGGGTACACCACCTTGATACCGCGAATGTTGGTGACTATGCTTTCCACGCTCGAGCTGTGATAGGGGCCTCCGCTGCCGTATGCGCCGATGGGTACACGGATAACCGCGCTGGCTGCCCACTTTCCGTTGGAGAGATAATAAGACCGAGAAAGTTCTGTAAACAGTTGGTTCAGTCCGGGCCAGATGTAGTCCGCAAATTGCACCTCTACTATCGGCTTCAACCCGACTGCCGCCATGCCCACGGTACTTCCAATGATAAATGCCTCTTGAATGGGCGTGTTGAAAATCCGGTGGTCTCCAAACTGTTGTGCCAGTGTGGCCGCCTCGCGAAACACGCCGCCCAAGCGTCGGCCCACGTCCTGACCGTAGAGCAAGGCTTCCGGATGGTCTTCCAAAATCTCCCTCAGGGCAAAAAGGGCGCAGTCAACCATCACCGTGGCCTCTTTCCCTGCGGGAGATCGCTCTCCTTTTTCCTCCACAACGGGCGTGGGCGCATAGGCATGCGTGAACAAATCTTCTGGACGGGGATCTTCTGCAGACATTGCGCGGTAATAGTCTACCTCGACCTGCAAAAGCGCCTCCTCTTCTATGGTGCGCAACCGATCTTCTTCAAATCCGTTGTCCAACAAAAACGTCCGAAGTTTGGGAAGGGGATCGCTCTTGGCGTGTTCCTCCAAATCGTCTCGGTACCATTCTTTTCTTACCCCAGAGGTGTGGTGATTCAATAAGGGTACCCGCGCGTGAACAAGGTGCGGTTGACCCGTTTTGCGCATGGTTTCCATGGCGTCGCTCAATGCATGATGGCATGCACTAAAATCGGATCCATCTATGCTGATAGCCCGAATTCCCTTGAACCCTGCGGCGTACTCTGCTGCGTTTTGAGAACGTGTTTCGGCCGCATTCGCGCTGATGTCCCATCCATTGTCCTGTACCAAAATCAACAAAGGGAATTGCTTCAGTGCCGCCATTTGCAGCGCCTCCGATACTTCTCCCTCTGTCATAGCTGCGTCTCCTATAGAACAGACCACAATAGGGCGCGCCGCTTTCTCTTCTTCTGTAAACAATCCCATGAGTGCCTTGTACTGCAGCCCCATCGCAGCCCCCGCGGCCGGAATGGCTTGCATGCCTGTGGCGCTGGATTGGTGGGGAATCTTCGGCTTGTCTGGATCGTTTAAGCTGGGATGGCAGTAATAGGTTCGGCCACCGGAAAAAGGATCCTCTCGTTTGGCCAATAATTGCAACATCAAATCATAAGGGGTCAGCCCCATAGACAACAACAGGGCGTCGTCACGGTAATACGGATACACAAAATCGTGTGGCGTTAATAGCATGCCGCACGCAATCTGAATCGCTTCGTGCCCTCTGGAGGTGGCGTGCACATACGTTGCCGTTACTTCCTTGTTCGCCTCAAACAACTCTGTCATGGCCTTGGCCGTGCACAGGGTGCGATAAGCCCGCTGCAATCGGTTTTCTTCTCCTTGTTTCTTCATGATTTAAACGCCGAAATGGCAGAGCGTGCCTGTTCGCTCAAAACCAAGCGCCCAGAAATACCTGCTCGCTCTATCAGCAACTCATCCCATCCTTCGGTTCCTTTCCAAAAAACTTTCTTTAGTTCTGCCATCGCCTCTTGGCTCGATTGGGCCAATCGTTGCGCCAATGCGCTCACTTCCGCGTCCAATGCTTCCAGCGTGTCAAAGGTTTGGGCATACAGGCCATGGGTTTTTGCCCATTCTGCACTGCGCCACGAGGTGGCATCGATGGCCAGCTGGCTCATGCCGCTGATTCCTATCTTTCTTTCCACGGCGGGGCCCACGACAAACGGTCCGATGCCCACTGCCAACTCGCTGAGTTTCACAGAGGCCGATGCGTGCGCCAAACAATAATCTACCGCGGAGGCAAGCCCTACGCCGCCGCCCACCGCCTTGCCTTGTATGCGGCCAATAATTAGCTTGGGACACCGTCGCATTTCATTGATCACCTGCGCAAACCCGGAAAAAAAGTGGATCCCTGCGCGCTCATCTGCAATCGATGCCAACTCATCAAAGCTGGCGCCGCCGCAAAACACTCTATCTCCTTCGCTTTTCAAAACTATCACGCGGACACGGGGATCTTCTCCCGCTTCTCGAATAGCCTGCGTCAATGCCGCCAAAACCTTGCTGGGCAAAGAGTTACTCAGGGGATGAAAAAAGGAGAGGGTGGCTATTCCGTCCGTCGTTTGAGACGTGACTCCCCCGGCTTGTAGTGCATCAGACATAGCGCAAAGGTACTGCTGTGCGCATTAGGGCGCGACCCGTCTAAAAACAGTGGCGTGGGCAATAACAGACACCACGGAGCGGTAAGCATCATACCACACGGCATGTCCTTTTTCTTTGGCCTCTAGGTGTAAGGGGTGTTTGCTCCATCGACCCACGGCCTCCATGTCTTCCCAATACGAAAGGAAAATCGCGTGGTTTCCATTGCGTACATATTCGTACCCCAAAAACCCGGGAAGGGACTCCGCCACCTCCATCGTAGCCTTGTCCATGGCGTCGTAGTCTGGCATGTTCAGTTCTCTTTCGCTTGCAAACAAAACGGCCACGTTGCCCGGCTTCAGGCTAATGTCTTCCTTTATCATTCCGCGTGTTGATTTTTCTTTTTCACCATCGTTAAAATGACAGCAACAGCTACCACTTCGTCGGTATCGTCGTACACTTCCACGTAGAACTTCACAATTCCCTTGGAAATATCTTCTGGCGATCGTTTTTCTTGATCGATTTTCTCTTGCACCGTAAATCGAACGCCGATGGTGGTTCCGGGATATACGGGCTTGGTAAATCGGCAAAATTCAATGCCGTAATTCAACAAAACAGGGCCTTTGGGCGGATCCACAAACAATCCGGCCGCCCGACTCAAAATAAAATACCCGTGGGCGACTCTTCCGGTAAAGATGGTTCCTTCAAGAGCCGATTCATCCATGTGGGCATAAAATCTATCTCCGCTGAGTTCGGCAAACTCTTCAATATCCTGCAGCGTCACCCGGTGTTTCTCTGTGGTCACCGTATCGCCAATGCGCAGCTCTTCAAAATACTGACGGAACAAATGCGGATTGGCCTCGGGCCTGTCTGCGCCGGGAATAAATCGTCCAGTTAGACTTTGGATCGCGTTGGGGTGGCCCTGAATGGCTACTCGGTGCAAATAATGCAAGACGCCGCGCTTTCCGCCCATTTCCTCTCCGTTTCCAGCACGCCCCGGCCCTCCGTGGGTCATCAACGGCAGTGGAGATCCATGCCCGGTACTCTCTTTGGCACTGCTTTCGTCCAAAATCAATATTCGACCATTGCTGTGTGCCGCCTCGAGGGCAAACTGGGCTGCATGAGCCTGATGGGCCCCCACATAGGTCGTTACCAACGATCCGCGGCCCAAGGCGACAATTGCCGCGGCTTCTTCTATCTCGTCGTAAGCCATCAGCGTGCTCACCGGTCCAAACGCCTCAATGCTATGGGCGGCTGTCTGTTTCATCGGTTGATCGCAGCGAAACAAAACGGGCGCAAAGTACGCGCCTGCTTCTGGGGCATCTGCCACGACTACTCCTTTCCCGCTCGTCTCTCCCATCACCAGGGGCATCTCTTGTGCCAGCGCTTCCACTGCCGAGCGAACACGCTCCACCTGCAAATGTGTAGCCAGCGGCCCCATGCGAACGCCTTCTTTTGCGGGGTCACCGTACGGCGTGGAGCGCAGTCGAGCCATCAGCGCCTCTTGCACCGCGTCCATTGTCCCTCTGGGGGCTAAAATCCTGCGAACGGCTGTACATTTTTGGCCTGTCTTGCTCGTAATCTCTTTGGCTGCTTCTTTTATAAAGAGTGCAAATTCAGGAGTGTCGGGGGTCGCTTCGGGGCCTAAAACCATGGCATTCAAAGAGTCCGCCTCCAAATTGAATGGCACGCCGCGCTCGTCGAACAAAGGCATCGACTTGAGTCGCAACCCTGTGGCGCTAGACCCAGTAAAGGTCACCACATCGCCCTCTTGCACGGCACTCAACAAGCCCTCTCCTTTTCCAATCAACAACTGCAACGCTCCTTCCGGCAAAATGCACGAAGCAATGATGTCCCTCACCACCGCCTCTGTTAAAAAACTTGTAAATTCTGAGGGTTTCACCACCGCCGGGACTCCGGCCAATAGATTTACCGCGATTTTCTCTAGCATTCCCCAAATCGGAAAATTGAACGCGTTGATGTGCACGGCCACTCCTTTTTTGGGCAGCATGATGTGGTGCCCCACAAAAGACCCCTTTTGGCTCAGCTTTACGACATCGCCGTCTATATGGTACGGCAAATCGGCAAATTCCCTTCGCAAAGAGGCGTTAGCAAATAGATTTCCTATCCCTCCTTCGATATCGATCCAGCTGTCTGCCCGAGTAGCTCCCGTAGCAGCTGACACAGCATAATAGTGTTCCTTTCTCTCCGATAAATAAAACGCTAAGGCCTTCAACATGCGTCCGCGCTCCGGAAAGGTCATTCGCCTCAAGGGCGGCCCTCCCTGCGTTCGTCCATAGGCCAAAACCGATTCAAAATCCACTCCGGCGCTGGATACAGAGCCTAAAAACAATCCGCTCCGCGCATCCCTAGCTTCCCATTCCGAGCCTTCTCCGGAAATCCATCGGCCCAAAATGTAGTTCTCAAAGACTTTGCTCGGGTTCATTTTTTTGGCAATTTTTTAATCCCCATGTGCCAAAATGCAAAAGAAAACTTATCGATGGCTTCTTCAATGACCATGGCTGTGGGTTTACCTGCGCCGTGTCCGGCCTTGGTTTCCACACGAATCACTACGGGAGCGGAACATCCTTGTTTGTCTTGCAATTCCGCAGCAAACTTAAACGAATGAGCGGGAACAACTCGGTCGTCGTGGTCCGCGGTGGTTACCATTGTCGCTGGGTAACACGTTCCTTTGCGCACATTGTGCACCGGGCTGTACCCCAAGAGGTAGGTAAACATTTCTTGGCTCTGTTCTGCAGTGCCGTAGTCATAAGCCCAGCCAGCGCCCGCCGTAAAGGTGTGGTAGCGCAACATATCCAAAACGCCAACTGCCGGGAAAGCCACTTTCGCCAACTCCGGGCGTTGCGTCATCACCGCGCCCACGAGCAAGCCCCCATTGGATCCTCCGCTAAGCGCCAAATATTTAGACGAGGTGATTTTTTGAGCGAACAGATACTCTGCCGCAGCAATAAAATCATCAAATACATTTTGTTTTTGCCTCTGGGTTCCTGCTATATGCCACGCCTCCCCGTATTCCCCGCCTCCGCGTAGGTTCGGAATAGCCAAAACTCCTCCATTCTCTAACCAAACAACATACGAAGTACTAAACGCCGGGGTCAAATTCACTCCAAAACCACCGTAACCATACAGAATAGTAGGGTTTTTCTTGTTGTACTTCAATCCCTTTTTGTGTGTAATCATCATCGGAATCCTGGTGCCGTCCTTGCTTGTATAAAATACTTGCCGCGTCTCGTACAAAGACGGATCAAAATCAATGGCGCTCTGGCGATATAGTTCTACCCTGTTTGATCTAGGCTCAAGGGTATAAATCGTCGATGGTTGTATTGCATTAGTAAAGTTGAAATAGAGCACCCCGGCATTCCATTTTCCAGAGGGCGCGGTAATTGTTCCCAGTCCGGGCAAGGGCAATTGCTCTTCCGAAATCAGGCCAGGTCCGTCTAATCTCAATTTATCTACAACCGACAAGGCATCTTTCAATCCATTGACGAAAAAATGTCCGGCCCCTGTAGAAATAGTGATCGGATACTCTCTTTGGGTGATGGCGTCCATCCATGCTTCGCTCGTCAAGTTGTCCGTTGGGCACACCACTAACTTGCCATTAGGCGCATCTTTAGTGGTGTAAAAATATACCCACTGATCATCGGCATGTACTATCCCATTGTCAAAATCAAATCCAATAATTACGGGCGTCAATTTTGAACCTTTTGCTGTGAGGTCTTGAATATATAATTCGTTCCCCGTAGTGCTCACTGCGGCCGTAACAACTAAAAAGCGACCATTCTCCGTTACAGAGGCTCCTATGTATCGCCTTGGGGTTTCTGATCCTCCAAAAATTAATTCGTCTTGACTTTGGGGAGTTCCCAATTTATGAAAGTACAGTTTGTGCTCGCTGGTCTTTCTACTCAAGGCGGAGCCAGACTTGGGTTTATCATAGGAGGAATAATAAAATCCGGATTGGCCTTTCCATGCCAGTCCGCTGAATTTAACATCTTTCAATGTATCCCCGACCGGAAGGGCCGAGTTTTCTGTCCGAATGACTAATACTTTTCTCCAGTCACTACCCCCCTCGCTCAACTGATAGGCGGCTAAACTACCATCGGGACTAAATTCAATCCCCGCCAAAGATGTTGTACCGTCTTTGCTGAATTTATTTGGATCCAGAAAGGGTGTCGCAATGGGGTCAAATTTCCCCGAATAACCCGCCTTTGTCTGTATCAATACGGATTGATTTTGCAGCCCCGAATTGTAGTAGAAATATTGATAATCGCCTTCGATAAAAGGTGCGGATATCTTTTCATGATTCCAAACGGAGGTCAAGCGATTCCTTAATTCATTTCTATAGGGGATTGGCGCAAGTGCCTTTTGAGTAGTTTTATTCTGAGCCTCTACCCACCGCGCCGTCTCGGCACTTTTATCGTCTTCTAACCAACGGAACGGGTCAGCAACTGTAGTACCAAAATAGATGTCGGAAACTAGTCCTTTTTCGGTTTTTGGGTATGCTAACGGCTGCGCCAGTGTGGTTACAGAAAGCGCCATATAGAGAAGTGTTTGTTGTGTTTTCATCCGCCTAAGGTAAGGCCAAAAAAAAGACCGCCCCTCTCGGGGCGGTCTTTCTTTCTCCACTTGTCAGACGCTTAGCGCTGAACCGCTACGCGGAGCGTAGAAGATCCTGCATCTGTCGTCATGCGTACAAAGTAAACACCTTCTGCGTAGTTGCTAGCCTCTAGACGCAAAGTCGCGTCGCCGTCTACCCATTCTGCTGTTTCGATGACTTGACCCTGCACGTTCATCACGGTGATCGCTACGTTGCCAGAAGCAATGCCGCGCTCAATCGTGAATGCGCCAGTGGTTGGGTTAGGGAATACAGAAACCATTCCCATTTGCTCGTCTACGTTCATGCCGCAGATTACGCAACGTCCAAAACAAACCGTGTCTTGTGCGATGTCCGCTACAGCTACCGCAACGCTGCGGTTGTAGTTTCCGCCGCCATCATTCACAACGCAACTTCCATCATTGGCATCCAAGCTTTCCACGCCGGAAGCCCATGAGTTACCGTTGATGAATTTGTAGTTGGCTGTCGTGTTGATAGGCACCTGAACAGTGGCCTCGAACACATTGTCGCCGTTAGCGTCCGTCAAGGCTGTTGCGCCAGGGTTCCATCCTTGGAAGTTACCTGCCACGTGTACCCCGTCTGCGCTAATAGGCAATTCGCGGTTCATATCTACAACCAATGTTACGTCAACAGTACAGTTTGTACATTGAGCAAAACATACCACATCTAAAGAGTCGTCAACGAAGGTGGCAGAGTAGCCACGGTTCCATGATCCGCTCACACGACAAGCCGTTGGAACAGATTCATCAGCTCCCCATGCGTTACCGTTGATGTACTTGAACTCAAGGTTCATTCCAGAAGGAACAGAAACGGTTACCTCATAGATGCTGTCACCGTTGGCGTCTGTCATCGCAGTTGCGCCAGGGTTCCATCCTTGGAAGTTGCCTGCAATATGAACCCCGTTGCTGTTGACTGCTACTTTGCTCATGTTTACTTGGAAGGTAACGTTCGCGCTACAGTCAGAACACTCGGCAAAACATACTGTAGCTGCAGTGTCTGCAGCGCTAGTAATAGAATCACCGCGGTTCCAAGAGTTCTTGTAGCGACAGCTCGTAGGCACAGACTCGTCTACACCCCATGCGGTTCCGTTGATAAACTTGTACTCAATTTCAGCGCCCATTGTGGTATTGATAGTGTACTCGTATACTCCGTCACCGTTGGCGTCTGTCATCGCTGTGGTCGCTGGGTTCCACCCTTGGAAGTTGCCTGCTATGTGAACTCCATTCGTGCTTACTGTTTGCTGATTCATATTCACTCTAACTAAGTAAGTAGCTGGCTGAACGCACGCCATGTTGAATACGGCAGAGTCATACGATGGGATGTTGGCCGTTGCGCCACCTGGGTCATTTACAAAAGCCCCTGTGCCGGATTTGATCAACACATCGCCCCATAAACACAACTTATCAACAGTATATCCACCAATGTTTGTGCCATCAGTCAGACCATCACCATAAGAATCAGTGAATCGGAATTCATAGGTACCGTTCAATGGTAGAGATACGGTGTCGATATGGGTAGCTGCAGCAACGTTGTAAGGGGTAATGTCAGCCCATGGTCCACGCGCAGCATACGTAAGCTTGTTTACGTTGCCTTTGATTTTCCAAGAAGCTTCTGTTCCGTAGATATCCGTGATAGCCTGAACGCGAACCTTTCCAGTTTGTGATTGAGTACCCAGGATTTTGAAGTTGTCAATAGCCCAATACCATCCCCAAGTATTGCCGTCGTATAATCTGAAACGAACCTGAAGATCATTGCTCTGATAGTTCGTAATGTTGTACGTTTTGCTAACTGGAGCAGCCCATGCGCCACTAGTGGCTGTCATGGAGTCTAACTTCGTCCAGCCCATAACACCACTGGCGTTTGGAGCATACAATTCAACATATCCTTTTTGCCCAGTATAGTGAAAATAGTACTGGTCAAATTTCAACTTCAAAGTATCATAGCCCAAACCAGCAAAAACTGGAGAAATTAGACTTGAGTTGGTGTTTACGGTTGATCCAGCCCCGTCATCGTCTATAAAAGCAAACTTAGAGCCATTCAATGAACTCGCTGTGCCGTACGAAGCAACTACATTCCACGCAGCACCTATGGTAGCTTTCGTCCAGTTACAAGGCAGTCCGGCGTTGAAGTTAACGGTGTAAGGTAAAGCCGTAGAAGGAATACCTGCGTACGTTACATGTGCAACAGATGGGTTGCCAACACAAGCCTTTGATACTTTATAGTTGAATAGATAGTAAACACGAAGATTGCTGCCGGTAGCTCCATATTGAACTGAGTCAATGGATCCTACGGTTCCCAATGCAAAGGGGTATGTCTGTCCTGTTGGAAGTGCGGTAGAGCGGAACAGTTTTCCAGTTGTTCCAACATTGAACTTTAGGTTCAAATAGTACGAACCGGCTGGAATTGTCATGCCCACATAAACGCGCTTCATTTCACCCGTTGCCGTAGCTGAAGTTACAGAAATGGGATTCGACAGATAAATCTCAGCGCCTGTATTCGCTGTTTTTGTTCCGGCCTTTGCAGACAATCGCACTTGGAAATTAACAGTTCCAAGATCCGCTTTCACGGTTACGGAGTCTAGGAAAACCGCTTGATTAAAGGTTACCCACGTACCATTGGTAAAGTTTCCGAACCCTCCAACAGGATTAGCAAGTGTTCCAGCCGGTCCTCCAGAAATAGCAGCAGCAGAGTTATCGCGAACTACAAATCGAGGTAAGAATATTGCATTAGCAGATAATACCGGCGTATTGTACGTGTTTCCAAATCCAGATAATTCGTTGGTTCCGTCATACCATAAAACTGCTTGACCTGTAGTGCCGCCAGTGGCGGTTAAGACAACGGATTGAGGTCCGCAGGTAACTACAGTAGCAACGGCTGGCACATTCGTTATAGGACATGTAGGGGGCGCTACAAATGCGCTCACATTGAAGTTGTCCACGAAAAGGTCTTGTCCAAATCCTGAGCGACCTATGATTTCAAACTGAACATCGCCACCTAATACTGAAGCGGGGAGGGGTGCAGAAGAAGTCGTGAATATTCCAGGCGATGTGTTTCCAGATCCTGGTGTATTAAAATTCGTGCCAGACAACTTCACAAGTGTATCCCAAGCGGTAGCTGAAACTTTCTTAGCCCGAACCACCAACATATCATTAGGATAGGTCGCATTATATAAGTGGCTCCAGTCAATTTTCATTATATGCGCTGCGTTAGGAATGGTGATGGGCTGCGTTTGATACGTCGCCTTTCTTCCAGAAATCCAATTATAGAAATTAGCCCTCATGATTCCAGTGGTTGCTGGAGATACCCCAGCGGCAAGCCACATATCTCCAGTGCTCAATTGGTTCCAACAAGAAACGGGAAAAGTAGAAAAGTCCTGAACATAAGGAATCGTAGCAGAAACACACGGGGTGACAAATGTGGTAGACGCAGACCAAATGCTTGAGTCAGCTGCTGTACAGAATTCTTTTACTTGTACTTCATAAGTAGTGCCCGATGTCAACCCCGTCAAAGCCAAAGTGGCGGCTGTTTGTGTAGCTTTAGTCCATATAGCTCCGGCCGTTGCTTTGTACCGCACCTTGTATGAAACAGGTGTATTAGTGGTAGTCCAAGAAGCGGATGCGGTCGTTGCTGAAGTAGCGCCGGCAGTAATTACTGCTGTTGCAATACAAGCGTTTGGAGTATACTCATCGGCACCGGCATCTGGGGTCGTGGTAGAACGAGCCTGTCCATCATAATCCAACAGAACGGAGGCCAAAGGAGTTCCCATATTGTTTGCAATGGCATTTTGCACGTGCAAGTCATTGGTCGCGTAAAAATTCACCGTTCCAAAAACAGAGTTAGCATCCCTAGCAACAGCCGTTTGCCAGGCTGCCAAGGTTGTATGGTTAATTGCGTTATAACGGAAAGGGTTCAGCACATTTCCATTATAAACGTTATTGTTCAAATTAGAGATGGTTGCCAATCCAATAGCACTATTTATTTCAACCGCATACCCCAATCCCGTGTTCGAGAAGATATTGTTGCGAATATCCAAGTTCACCGGGCCGGCGACGGTTGTGTTCACATAGAGTGCCCTGGAGCCGGTTGCGCTACCTGTGTTTACAGAGACCGTGTTGTGGTAGATATTGGCATTGGAAGCGCCCACTGGGTAAATACCATATGCGCTTCCGGTCGATGTCCCCGGCATTGAGATCAAATTATTGCTGATCTCCGAAGGCGCAACGACGGTTGCATTGACATTTGTGAAGTATATACCATAAGAACTAGACGACCCAGTTGCGTTGGAATTAATCTTATTGTTTCTGGCAATTAATTTGGTTGAGGCATTAGTCGTTGTGCCATTCGTGTAAAATAACCCGTAGTTAACTCCGGCAGCATAATTTATGACATTGTTTTCAAAAGTCAAATTATTTGCTACGAGATTCGCACAATATAATCCATAGTATGCTCCATTGGCTGTATTATTTGAATAAATTATATTTCCGGCGGAGTAGTAGATATAATTGTAGTGTCCCGCCGTGTTTACTGTATTTAAAGTATTCCCCGTGATTTTTGGGTTTTTTGCATAATACGTATATATACCATAGTAAGTACTATTAATGGTGTTGTTGCGAATCCGAACGGAGTCGGCATTAGCCGAGGAGCTACCATAGATGTTTACACCATAGGAAATATTATTGAAGGTGTTTCCCTCAACCACCCATTTGCCGGTAGCGTATCCTGTTGAGGGAGTTGAGCCGTATCTCATCGCTGCCCAAACATTATTGGTATTGGTTCCGGCGTTGCCATTAAAGGTGTTTCCTAGCAATTGTATGTTAGCGCAAGAGCCGCCGTATTCAAACAATGCGCCCGTGGCCTGCCCAACTACTGCCGTATTGGCAATGGTCAAATTCTGGAAGGTGATGTTGCTGGCTCCTGTCAGGCGAATAGTATAATTATTCGTCGAAGTGGCCGGAAACGTCAAAACTACTGCTGTCGTGGCCGTTGGGCTCTTTCGGAACGTAATAGTGTTTGTCGCGCTCGATCCAGTAATGGCGCCAATGCTGATTTGCTCATTATACGTGCCTGCGGAAACGTCAAAGGTTACCTGTCCGCTAATGCCGTTGAAAGACATTACCGAAACTGCAGCGGTGAATGACGGGAAGTTCGTCGCGCCAGACCCGACTGGGTTAATGGTGTACGTCCCGCTCAACGCTTGTGCAAACGCAGGCATTGTCAGCAAAATAGCTGTCAACATTCCTACGATACGAAGTGTAAATTGCTTCATGTTGGGATTTGTTTAGGTTGATTTTAAAGTGTTTGAAGGGCGAATATATTTAAAGTTTTTCAACAAACAATAGTTAATAACACACTTTTTTCGCGCAAACCATCAAATTCATTAAAAAAAATTCGCTCACCCCCTGGGGGAATACCCTCCGTGAGCGCGCGGCCTGTTGGGCTCTGGTTCGTTGAGCGGCTCACACGCTATCAACGAATCGTGTGCTTCTGTAGGTAGACGCTGATACCACCCGGTTCCCTCTGTTTTCCAGGCCAGTTGATCGTCGGTCACTTCCTTAATGATTCTTGCAGGATTTCCCACCACCACGCTTCTTTTGGGAATCTCCATTCCGCTGGGGACAAAACACAGGGCGCCCACAATACTCTCTTCGCCAATCGACGCCTTGTCCATCAAAACGGCGTGCATCCCAATGAGCACATTCCTTCCCACGTGAGCGCCGTGCACAATGGCTCCGTGGCCTATATGGGCGGACTCCTCCAGGAGCACGTCGTATCCAGGGAAAACATGGATCACACAATTTTCTTGCACATTGGCCCCGTCTTTGACGATGATCCTGCCCCAGTCTCCGCGCAAAACGGCCCCGGGTCCTATATATACGTGTGCGCCAATCCACACATCGCCCGTCACGTTGGCTTGTGGATGGACAAAGGCCGTGGGATGAACAATGGGCCGCAGTCCGTTGAAGCTGTAAAACATATCAGGCCCTTTCTAAAACAACCGCATACCCTTGGCCCACCCCGATGCACATAGTGACCAGCGCATACCTTTTTTGTGAGGTGTGCAACTGACGAGCGGCGGTCAGTGCCAAACGAGCACCAGACATGCCCAAAGGGTGGCCCAAAGCAATGGCTCCGCCGTTGGGGTTGATTCGGTCGTCCAAATCGTCTAATCGAAACGCTCGGGTGCATGCGATCGCTTGTGCGGCAAACGCTTCGTTGAGCTCGATAAGGTCCATGTCCTGTAGGGTTAGTCCCGCCTTTTGGAGCGCCTTCTCAGACGCGGGGACGGGACCTATTCCCATGGTGCGCGGCTCCACCCCGGCCACCCCGCTGGAAACGACTCGGGCTAAGGGCTGCAACCGGTGATCCTTTAGCCCTTGGGCGCTGGCTATCAACAAAGCGGCCGCTCCGTCGTTCAGTCCGCTGGAGTTTCCGGCGGTCACCGTTCCGCCGCTCGGACGAAAGGCCGGCTTGAGGCCGGCAAGTCCCTCTCCTGTTGTGGCGGGCTTGATGAACTCATCCGTGGAAAAAAGAACAGGGTCTCCTTTTCGCTGGGGCAAAGGCACGGCGCCGATTTCTCCCGCTAAAAATGTCTGCGCCGCCGCCGCGCGTTGCTGGCTTCTTACGGCAAATGCATCTTGGTCTTCTCGAGAAATGCCGTACAGGTCCACCAAATTTTCGGCTGTTTCTCCCATAGCGTCGGTGCCGTAAAGTTCTTTCATTTTGGGGTTGACAAATCGCCATCCAAAACTAGAATCGAACAACTGATTGTCTGTCCCAAAGGCTTTGGATGATTTGCTCATCACGAAAGGGGCGCGGGTCATGTGTTCCACGCCTCCCGCTACAAACAAGTCCCCGTCACCGTTGGCTATGGCGCGCACGGCGCTTTGGACGGCGCTTAATCCAGAGGCACACAATCGATTGATCGTCTCTCCTGGCACCGTAAGAGGATATCCCGCGAGCAGGGACGCCATGCGGGCCACGTTGCGATTGTCTTCTCCTGCCTGATTGGCGCACCCCAGGATCACATCGGCAACGGCTGCAAAATCTACGGCTGCATGACGCTCTTTCAACAAGCGCAATGCGTGCGCGGCCAAATCATCTGTGCGCACAGAAGAAAGACTTCCTCCAAAAGAGCCAATCGGTGTGCGTATTCCATCTACTATATACATATCGTCTATTGATTGTCCTGGGCTGGGTCGAGCGCCCAGGCGTCGGGTTTAATAAAAACGGTTCCGTGAAAAAGGGCCACGGTCTTGTTGTTTTGGTTGAGCACTCGCACCGTGTATCGTCCCAATCGCTGACTGCGATGGTCTTCTGTTGCTGTAGCCGTCAACACATCGCCCGGAAATACAGGGACGGTATGGGCAATGGACGTTTCGATGGAAACCGCGTGCTGTCCTCTACTATTGGAGGCAAAGGCAAAAGCGGAATCGGCAAGACTGAACGTGATTCCTCCATGGGCCACGCCAAAACCATTGGTCATTTCAGGCCGCACGGTGGCCCTCAAGGTGCACGCTCCCTCACTCACGGAAAGACACTCCACCCCTAGCCATTGACTGAACAAGTCGTTGGACAACATGCGGTTTAAAATATCGATCGGTGTCATGAGGGTCATTCGTCGTTCGTTTTGGATTCCGTTTCTATGGCTTCCTCAAAGGCGCCAATCAATACATCTACTAAAACCAGCAGGTTGTGTTGTTGTACCTCGTCTTGCGGCAGCCCCCTTCGCAATTCTTGGTGAAGAAACGCTTGCAGTTCTTGGAAAACAAAGGGGGATCGGGATGATTTTGCCAATTCGTTTAACTCCAGCTTATCCGCTTCAGAGAGGCCCTCTATTTGCGAAGTAACATCGTCGATGGCCACCTGCAGCATGTGGTGAGAAATAAGCCCTACGGAAACGGCGGCCCGTCGAAAGCTCTCGTTCAAAACCAACACGGTCCGCATCAGAGCATCGTGCTCGTCGTCCTCAAAATCATCGGAAAGATTGATTAGAAATCCCGTAAGGTGGGGCTGTTCGTCTAAAAACAAGGCCAACACAGCAGCGTATTGTTCTTCCGTTAACTCCCGCAAATACTGGGCAGACTGAGAAAAAAAGGAGGTGTGGTTCACGGGGCGGAAGGGATAGGTGAATGGGCATCAAAAAGGTACAACAAGGCGCTCATTGCGGCGGCACCCAATTCCAATTCGCGCGGATGGATAGATTCTATTCGGTCTTGTGCTGTATGATGGTAATCAAAATACCGCTGGGTATCCACGGAGAGACCTGCCAAAAACGCTCCCTGTCCGGCCAACTGACCTACGTCTGCCCCTGAGCCTCCTACAGAAAAAGAAAGCAATCCATAGGGCGCTACATAGGGCTGGAATTTTTGCAGCGCAGAACGGGCCACTTCGTTTTCAAAAGAAAAACCACGGGGAGATCCAGAGCCGCCGTCTGATTCTATGGCCAGGGCGTGTTTCTCCTTTTTTTCCAACGCATTTGCCGCATAGTGCATCCCTCCGACCAGTCCGAATTCTTCGTTTGCAAACAAAACCACCCGGTGTGTTCTGTGGGGTTGATACCCGAGTTTTTTTAAGAGATACAGTGCGTGCATGCTCTGTACTGAGCCGGCTCCGTCGTCTTGAGCGCCTGTGCCCAAATCCCAGCTGTCCAAATGCCCTCCCGCAACGACGATTTCCTCTAGCTTGTCTGAACCGCGCCATTCGGCAATGACATTGTACGACGTGCACGTCCCTACCGTGTGGGCCCCAAGCAATAGGGACACCTCTGTGGTTGGGTCTTTTGCTAAAAGTGTGTGGAGCGCTTCCGCGTCGAGCGTACTGATGCCTGCTGCTGGGATTTTATTTTTTTCCTCCCCGTAGCTCATGACTCCTGTATGGGGGAAGTCGTCCAAAGACAGGGTCATGGACCGTACCAAGACGGCCACGGCTCCGTGTTTACTCGCTTCCATCGCTCCCGCCCAGCGTTGGTCAACCGCCCTGCCGTAGGCTGATCCTGTATTGATATAGGTCGGATCCATGGGGCGATTGTAAAAAACGATTTTGCCTTTTATTTTGCCCGCGGCAGCCAAATCGTCTAACTCTTGAAACGACAAGACCTCCACCACTTGCGCGCGAAGACCTTTGCCCTTGTCTCCTCCGGGGGTGGATTCACTCCCTCCTAGGGCTGCAATGCTGAGGGAGATTTTCTTACCTCCTGAATGGGCTCTCGCCCAAGCGTCGCCGCGGATCCAATGTGTGTTCCCCGTCACCGTTTGTGTATAAACTGTGTCAAACCCTAGCGTATCCAGTGTCTGTTTGGCCCACTTCACCGCCGCCGCATCCCCCGGAGAACACGCCAATCGAGGGCCCACCGTGGCGCATAGATCCGATAGCCACTGGTGGCCTTGCTTTGCAGAAAGCGCTTCAGAGTAAATGGCCCGCACAAAGGCTGTATGTGTGGAGTCTTGTGTTGGGGCGGGGATTGATTGGCCGTGCACCTCTCCGCAAAAAAGAAAAAGCAGCAGCGCTAAGATTCCTTGTGTTCTATTTTTTCGTTCCATGGAATAAATTGTTGTCGGCTCACCCAGGCAGATAAGTTTCCTAGGCCTACAAGGTACTTGTCTTTCTTGATTTCCAAAACCTGCCCCGGCACTTTGCCGCCGTTTAGCATGCGTATCTTGTCCCCTGCCCGCACGGGCAACGACCACAAGTGTTCCAGTCTGGCTCGTTTTTCTGCTTGCGCTTTGGTTTCTGCTTTTTTTGCGCTTTTTTGTACGCGCCCCGCTTTTTCAGCGAAAAGTTTCGTCACCTCCTGCAAGGCCTCTTGTCTGGCTTTAGGGCCTTTGGCCGCCGCGTACTGTTTGGCCGTTTGCTCAAACCTCCGCCCCCACGCCATTCGGTCCGCTTGTTCTGTATTGGCTGCTCCGATCCGTGAAAGCTTGTCCTCCAATTTTGCGATGCGGCTCGATTGATCTTCTTTGAGCGATTCGAGCTCGTGCAATCGTTTTCCCAGTTCTGTTTGGGATCGATCCAGTGCGCTTCGTTGCTTTTGCAAGGACACCAAGAGTCGGTCCATGTTCCGTGTTTGTTCGGTAAGTGTCTCCTTGGCCGATTGCAGCAGCGCCTTGGGCAATCCTACCTTTTCCGCCACTTCAAAGGTGTAGCTGCTGCCCGGTTCGCCCATGTGCAAGCGGTAATGGGGCTCAAAAGACCGAACATCAAACTCCATGTTGGCGTTGGTGGCCTCCGGCAGCTCTCCCGCTAACGCTTTGATGGAATTGTAATGGGTAGTAAACACCCCCAAGGTGCCGGAATCGTGCAGTTGTCGCAAAAAAATCTGCGCCAAAGCACTTCCTAAATCGGGATCTGAACCGCTGCCAAACTCATCAATCAAACACAAGCTTGCGTCGCTCGCGTGGGTGAGAATATATTTCATTTTGGTCAGTTTGGCCGAGTAGGTGCTCAGTTCGTTTTCTACGCTTTGTGCGTCGCCAATGTCTACCAAGATCTTCTCCATCCACCGCAAAACGCTGCTCGGATGTACCGGCACCAGCAACCCGCTTTGCAGCATCAATTGCAAAAGCCCCACGGTTTTAAGGGCCAACGATTTGCCTCCGGCGTTGGGTCCGGAAATGACCACCAGGCGGAATGTGTCGCCCACAACAAGGGTGAGCGGCTCTACTTTTTTGTTCCGCGCTGTTTGCGCTCTTTTCAGCACAGGATTGATGGCCTTGACGATGCAAACCGGGGCGTACGGCTTTTGTCGCGCTATGTGTGGCAGACAACATCCCTCTTCCAGCGCAAACCGCGCTTTTGCGTTCAGAAAATCCAAGTCTACGAGCCGCTCAAAAGCGGCGAACAATGTCGCCCGAAAAGGGGATAGTTGAGCGGTAAGCGCCTTGAGTATGCGCCGAATTTCTTTGCCCTCCTCTTCCATCAATACGGACACTTCGTTGTTGATCGCAAGGCATTCCGACGGTTCCAAATACACCAACGACTGTTTAGAGGACGCGCCGTGGAACGTTCCTCGCGCCTTGTTTTTATGGGCTGCTTGCAAGGCCAAAACGCGCCGATCATTGGCTACGCTTTCCTTGATTTCTCCCAACCACCCGTCGGTGTCGTACCGCCGCATGGCCTTGTAAAATAGGCGATCTGCCGATGCTCGTTTGCGGTGGAGTCCGTGCCGAATGTTTGTCAGCTCCTGACTCGCTGATGTTTTTACCTCTCCGGTGCGCTCTAACACTCGTTCTATCCAGAGCGGAACCTCGTCTGCGGGGGGTGTTGATTCCAACAACTCTACCACGGCGGGCATGTCCAGCCGGTGGAGCAAACAAAATCGAAACGCCGACTGATAACTCTCTGTCTGTGCTTTGAGGGCCATCAATTGCTCTGTGCTCAACACCGCGTCCCGCACGCGCAAAAGAGCCAAAGCGCGTGAAGTGTCCGCCGTAGCCACCGCGGGCAAACAATGCCCTCTTTGGTAAAGCGTCAACATTTGATCTGTGCGGCGCAGCTCGTCCGCCATTTTTTCAAAGTGAAAAACCGGGGCCAGCGAAAGAATTCTTTCGCGTGCCTGCGGCGTCGCGGCTCTCTCTGCCACCACCGCCTTGAGGGCTGTAAAATCTAAACTATCGGCAGCGTCCGAAGGATAAAGCATCCTTTATTCTGTTTTTTCAGGGCGCATTTGCGGGAAAAACAACACCTCTTGTATGCTGCTTTGGTTGGTGAGCAACATGGTGAGCCTGTCCATACCCATTCCCATCCCCGACGTTGGCGGCATGCCGTATTCCAATGCCCTTAAAAAGTCTTGGTCTATGAACATCGCTTCATCGTCTCCCTTTGCGCTTAGCTGCAACTGCTCTTCAAAACGACCGCGCTGGTCTATGGGGTCGTTCAGCTCGCTGTACGCGTTGGCCAATTCTTTTCCGTTGACAAAGAGTTCAAAACGCTCCGTCAGTGTTGGGTCTTGGCGATGGCGCTTACACAAGGGGGACATTTCTACAGGATAGTCTGTAATAAACGTGGGCTGAACGTAGTGGTGCTCGCATTTCTCACCAAAAATCTCGTCGATCAGCTTGCCTGTGCCCATTTCTGGCTTCACGTCTATGTGTAACTCTTTGGCTAGGGCCCGTATCTCCTCCTCGGACTTGCCGCGAAGCACGTGGCCTGTGTGTTGTTCGATCGCGTCCAAAATGGAAATGCGCGCAAACGGGGCTGAAAAATCAATGCTCTTTTCTCCTGCCTGCACAACGGGGTTTCCGTTGTTCACTTCGCGCACCACCTCTTCCAACATCTGTTCTGTGAATCCCATCATCCACTGGTAATCTTTGTACGCCACATATATTTCCAAGACGGTGAACTCTGGATTGTGCGTTCTGTCCATGCCCTCGTTGCGGAAGTCCTTCGCGAATTCGTACACTCCGTCAAAACCCCCGACAATCAACCGTTTCAAATACAGTTCGTTGGCGACGCGCAAATACAAGGGAATGTCCAATGCGTTGTGGTGCGTGCTAAAGGGTCGTGCCGCCGCCCCGCCAGGAATGGGCTGAAGAATGGGTGTTTCCACCTCCAAATACCCCGCCCGATCAAAAACCCGGCGCATGGTGTTGACAATTTTTGCGCGCTTGATAAACACTTCTTTCACCCCTTCGTTCACCACTAAATCCACATAGCGTTGTCTGTAGCGCAATTCGGGATCTGCAAAGGCATCGTGAACGGCTCCGTCTGCATCCGTCTTCACCACAGGCAGTGGGCGCAGCGATTTGCTCAAGAGGGTGAGCGCGGTGGCGTGTATGGATATTTCTCCGGTTTGCGTCCGAAAAACATAGCCCTCAACCCCCACAAAATCACCTATGTCCAAGAGCTTCTTGAATACCTCGTTGTAAAAATCTTTGTTTTCACCAGGGCACAATTCGTCTCTGTTGAGGTACACCTGAATCCGAGAAGAACTGTCCTTGATAACAGCAAAAGAGGCTTTCCCCATGATGCGTCGAGCCATCAACCGACCGGCCACACATACTTTTTGGAAATCCTCTGGGTGTTGATCAAACCCGTCCAATAGGGCCTTTGCCGAGTGGGTCACGGGATACTCCGCTGCGGGATACGGCTCTATGCCCATCGCGCGCAATTGGGTCAACGCTTCGCGACGGAAAATTTCTTGTTCTGACAAATGACGCTCCATAGGACACAAAGATAACGATTGTACCGCGTGGGCTATCTTTGTGGACATGAACGAAATTCCCCTGTCCGCACGCCCAGTTCGCGTTCGGTTTGCCCCGAGTCCTACCGGCCCCTTGCACATGGGCGGGGTGCGCACGGCCTTGTACAATTACCTGTTTGCAAAAAAACACGGTGGCGCCTTTTTGTTACGCATTGAGGACACGGACCAGGCGCGATTTGTTCCTGGCGCGGAAGAATATATTTTAGAGTCCTTGCGGTGGTGTGGAATTGTCCCCGACGAAGGGCAGGGCGTGGGTGGGCCGCACGCTCCTTACCGTCAGTCTGAGCGCAAACCGATGTACCGTCAGTACGCACAGCAATTGTTGGATTCTGAACATGCCTATTACGCTTTTGACACGCCCGAAGAATTGGAAGCCATACGAGAGCTCGCTTTGACGGCTGGAAATCCCAACTGGCAATACAATTCCATAACCCGCGGCAGTATGAAAAATAGCTTAACCCTTCCCGCGGAGGAGGTTGAGCGCCGTCTGGCTTCCGGTGAGGCGTATGTGGTGCGCGCAAAAATCCCCCGCAACGAGGAGGTGAAATTTCAAGACATTATCCGCGGCTGGGTAAGTGTCCACACACTGAACTTGGACGACAAAGTCCTGCTCAAGGGCGATGGCATGCCCACCTATCATTTGGCCAATGTGGTGGACGATCGCCTCATGGATATCACCCATGTGATTCGCGGAGAAGAGTGGCTTCCTTCTGCCCCCTTGCATATTCTTTTGTACCGATTTTTTCAGTGGGAAGCCCCTGGTTTTGCCCATCTTCCTTTGTTGTTGCGGCCCGACGGAAACGGCAAACTATCCAAGCGCGATGGTGACCGCCTGGGCTTCCCTGTTTTTCCTCTGGACTGGCACAACAGCGAGACGGGGGAAACAGCGAGCGGGTACCGCGAGCGCGGGTTTTTACCGGAGGCTTTTTTGAATATGTTGGCCTTTTTGGGTTGGAACCCCGGAGACAACAGGGAGGTTTTTTCTCTAGCGGAATTGATCGATGCCTTCCAATTGCACAAGGTCCATAAGGCCGGCGCTCGTTTTGATTTCGAAAAGGCCAAATGGTTCAATCAGCAATTTCTTCGAAACCTTCCCCCTGCTTCTTTGGCCCACTTACTCAAGGACGATCTTTTGCGCCGAGGGGTGGCTGTTCCGGCTCCTGCCTACCTTGAAAAGGCCGCTGTTTTGTTGTTGGATCGGGCTGTTTTTTCCTCCGATTTGTACGAAAATGGATCCTATCTCTTTCACGCCCCCGCCCACTACGACGCAGAGATGATGTCTAAAAAATGGACGGCCGACTCCCCTGCCCGCCTGCGCATTTTAGCGGAGCGCTTTGCTGCCTTGCCTGCATTTTCCGCAGAAGCGGCAGAAGGCGTTTTCAAATCCTATCTAACAGAAACTGGATTGGGTTTTGGTATTTTGGGGCCTGTTTTGCGCCTGGCCGTCAATGGAGTGACCGTGGGGCCCTCTGTTTTTGACATCATGGCTCTTTTGGGCCGAGAAGAAAGTTTGAAACGAATTCACGCTGCGTGCGATGCGAATTGACGTCAAGCAAATAAAGCTATACGCTTACCATGGATGCCTGCCTGAAGAGGCGGTTATTGGTTCTCATTACGAGATCGATTTGTCCGTCATTACTTCCAATGAACAGTCTTCTCTTTCCGACGAATTGTCAGAAACAATAGATTATGTTCTGCTGACGAAAATTGCGACCGAAGAGATGGCCATCCGTTCTCGCTTGTTGGAAACCGTTGCGCGCCGCATTTTGGAGCGTATTTGGAAAGAGGCGCCGACCTCCGATTTTGCAGAGGTCTCCCTTTCTAAATTGTCTCCCCCAATAGAGGGAGATGTGGCCCGCGTCACGGTTGTTTTTTCCGGTTCGCGCCAATAGTCTATCTTTACACCCTTAAAGGTCTCGTGGCCGAGTGGCTAGGCTCAGCTCTGCAAAAGCTGCTACAACGGTTCGAATCCGTTCGAGACCTCTTCCAAAAACCCCACTTTTTTAGTGGGGTTTTTTTATTTCGATTAAATGTGTGCTTTGGTAGTACCAACCAAACCTAAAATAACTCACATGATTCTTTTGATGACCCATCAAGAGAACGTGCGTGATCGTGTACTACGGATCTTGCAACCTTATCGTCTTGAGGTTGCGCACGTTTCTCGTTTCGACGAAGTTCCTACTTTGTTGAATTCCTTCATTCCCTCCTTGGTTCTGCTCGATGTTTCTGCAGGATTCACGAATTGTGATGAAGCCTTTGCTCGCTGGGGCGACATAAACGAACAGCGTCCTTTTGCCCTTTTGGGATTTCAAAATTATTACAACGCAGAAACGCAGCAGTGTCTGATGCGACACGGGGCGATTCGCGTATTCGACGCGCAGTGCTCTGATGAAGAAATGGCGCTTACCATTCATCATGTGCACAATCTCCTTCCTAAAGAAGGGTACGGTCTGCGTATGTCTGCCTCGGAAAAGGAGTCTATTTTGCGGGCCATAAAAAATTCCATTCGGGAAAACATCAATGTGGAAATGCTGGCGGACAATCTACACATGAGCCGTAGCAGCTTGCAGCGTGCCTGTTTGCGCCATTTCAATAAGGGGCCAAAATATTTAATTACAGAAAATAAATTAGGCTTTGCTGTTGAGTTGATCGGGCGTGGGGCAAACAATGTTTCCTCCTTGGCTTATGCGGTGGGCTATAGTAGTGTCAATAATTTTATTGCCGCTTTCAAGCACCATAAAGACATAACGCCGAAGGAATTTATGAAACAGGCCCGATTGAAACAGCCGGCCGCATAGAGTACCTTTGCAAGGAATTTAAATTCTTGCAAATGGCTCACGCTGATCTTTCTGCCGTCTTTTCCTCTCTTGGTTTAACCCGCGCGAATGCCGGTACGTGGACCGGGCAAAATTCTTTCTCTGGTGGCGCTGTCTTAACGAGTCACTCTCCGGTGGATGGGGCGCTCATAGGCACGGTAACAGAAACAACAGCGGACGAATATACCTTGGTCTTGGAGCGTGCGGTTGCTGCTTTTTCCTCTTGGAAAAATGTTCCCGCCCCAAAAAGAGGAGAAATAGTCCGTCAGTTTGGTGATGTATTACGCCAAAACAAAGACGCGCTCGGGCGTTTGGTGAGTTACGAAATGGGTAAATCTCTTCAAGAAGGATGGGGAGAGGTGCAAGAAATGATTGATATCTGTGATTATGCGGTAGGTCTTTCTCGGCAATTGACGGGATTAACCATCAAAAGCGAGCGCCCACAACACCAAATGATGGAACAGTGGCACCCGCTGGGTGTTGTAGGAGTTATCAGCGCTTTTAATTTTCCTGTGGCTGTTTGGAGTTGGAATGCAGCCCTCGCTTGGGTTTGTGGTGATGTAGTGGTTTGGAAGGCCTCTGAAAAAGCTCCTTTGTGTGCCATCGCTTGCCAGTATTTATGGAACCAGGTAGCCACAGTAAACAACCTGCCGGAAGGTATTTCTTCTATTGTTTCTGGTGGGGCTCAAGTGGGTCAATGGATGACCACCGACTCTCGCGTTCCGTTGATTTCAGCGACCGGCTCTACGGGTATGGGCCGTAAAGTCGGAATGGCGGTAGCCGAACGTTTTGGAAAATCTATCTTAGAATTAGGTGGAAACAATGCGATTATTGTTACTCCAGAAGCCGACATTCACATGACTATCATAGGCACTGTATTTGGCGCTGTTGGAACCGCCGGTCAACGCTGTACCACCACGCGCCGCTTAATCATCCATCACTCTATGTATCAAAAAGTGATCGATGCCCTTATAAAAGCCTATTCGCAACTTAAAATTGGCGATCCTTTGGATAGTCGACATCACGTGGGGCCATTGATTGACACCCAGGCCGTATCTCATTATCTCCATGCTCTTCGTGAAGTAGTTAGAGAAGGGGGAAAATTGATTGTGCCTGGAGGTGTTTGTGAAGGAGAAGGTTATGAAAGTGGTTGTTATGTATATCCTGCTATTGCGGAAGCAAAAAATCACTTCGCTATTGTGCAACACGAAACTTTTGCCCCTATTCTCTATGTCATGTCTTATGATTCTTTAGAAGAGGCTATCTCCCTACAAAACGGAGTGCCCCAAGGTTTGTCTTCCTCAATTATGACAACCAACATCCGTGAAGGCTTGCGTTTTATTTCTGAATCTGGGTCGGATTGTGGTATTGCTAATGTCAACATAGGCACAAGCGGGGCGGAAATTGGTGGTGCTTTTGGTGGTGAAAAAGAAACAGGCGGTGGGCGTGAATCCGGTTCCGACAGCTGGAAAGCTTATATGCGCAGACAAACCAATACACTGAACTACGGTGACTCTCTGCCTTTAGCTCAGGGCATTGTTTTCAACATAGATTAAATAATTAAATAGTTTTTTAAAATAAGAAGTATATAATAATAGCCTGTTTATAGTGCGTATAAGTTTTTTGGTAAACGTTTGTTTTTTGTGTTTATCATTTCTCATGAACACATTATAAACAGAAACTAATAGCGAGAAACGTTTATTTATCCTCGTTTTACGAAGTAATGAACAAGCTATAAAGAAAGACAACAAAAAGAAAAGGAGCATAAGTTTATTTCCTTGGGTTGTTGATGAAATGGTATTTTTAGTTTTTGTTTCTGTTGATTATTTTTTACGAAAAACATTTATTAACGTCGATTCACTTTTTTTACACAGTAAATAACACATTATGAACATTGCTATTGGTGCGGATCACGCGGGATTTGAATTAAAGGAAAAAATCAAGGAAGTATTGACACTTGAAGGGTGGACGATTATAGATCATGGTGCCTACAACACAGAAAGTGTGGATTATCCAGACCACGCACACCCCGTGGCAAGAGACATAGAAAACGGAGAGGCGGTATTAGGAATTGTGATTTGTGGAAGCGGAAACGGCATTGCTATGAGCGTGAACAAACACCAAGGGATCCGCGCCGCGTTGTGTTGGACCCCAGAGTTAGCCTCTTTAGCTCGTCAACACAACGACGCAAATGTTTTAGCCCTACCCGCCCGTTTTATTGAACCTTCCACAGCTTTAGCGTGTGTAGCCGCTTTCATAGAAGCCTCCTTTGAGGGGGGAAGACATCAAAAGAGAGTCGATAAAATTTCTTATTGAACCTATGAAGGTTGCGTCTGCCTTAAAGGAGTACCGTTACAAACGGTTCCGTTTTGGGCTTTTTCGCTCTGCTTTGAGTGTGACGCTTTCCGGCTTGGTTGCTTTTATACTGTTTCTTTTTTTGGAATGGAATTTTTATTTTTCCTCTGAAATAAAGACGGGGGCTGTCTTGTTTTTTGGTGTCGTTTTGTTCTGTGTTTCTGTATTTCTTCTTTTTCCTCCCCTTTATTCCTATGCGCGTGGAACCTATTTTTCTTTATCCGAGTGCGCTCGTGAGATTGGACAAAAATTTCCGGAAATCGACGATAAATTACTGAATGCGTACGATTTAGAAAGCAGGGAAAACGAAAAAAACAATTGGTGGAAAGCGGCTGTTAGGGAAAGATACGCATGGGCGAGCGAGTTTGGGTGGACAGAAATTTTTCATTGGCGCATCCTCTTGCCCCTCGTCTATTTTGTCGTCGTTCCTCTTATTTTACTTCTGGGTTATTCCTTTTTCAACACGTCCCTACAGGAGGCCGAGCAGCGTTTATGGAACATCAACCGATCGTATCAAAAACCACCGCCCTTTGCTATTCGATGGGAATTTTCTCCGGTGGTGACGCAGGGCGAAAAAGCAGAAATAAAGGTTTTTTTACCCGAAGGGATACGAATAGAAAGGCTTTTATTGGAGTGTAATCAACAAAAACAATGGGCGACCGTTAACGCGGCCGGAGAAGCTCGCTGGCTGATAGCCTCTTCCGAAAAAGAGAATAGCCTTCATTTTTCTGTCTTATGGAATGATTACCGTTGGCCGGAACAAACCATTGCCTTAACGAAGCCTGTTCGATGGGAAGGGTTTTCCTGTCGGATTACTCCGCCTCGATACACAGGCGTAAAACCGTATACCCAGTGGGGCGCCAACCCATTGACCGTTCCCCAAGGAAGCCGCTTAGAGTGGGCGGCACAAATAGAAAATAGTGGGGCGGTTAGAAGCGTTGGAAAGCACAAAAAGTGGACGTGGAAAAAGACAGAAGGCCCCCACTTTTCTTTGACCCTGTTTGCAGAAAATGATTTTTTACACGAAATACAAGCAAAAAGCGAAAAGGGAGAATGGGTAAGCGGTGGGTTGACGCAGGTGGAGGTAATCCCTGATGAAAAACCGCGCCTAGATGTTTTTTGGGAGTTTGATTCTTTGTCTGGAACAGTAAAGGCCTCCTGGACAGCGGAAGACGATTATGGGCTGTTAGAAATTGTGATAGACCGCAGCTCGCAGCCCCTAAGAGGAGTACAATCCATCTCAGGCAGAAGCGTTCTCCCCGCGGTCAAAACAAAAGAGTTTCTCACCGCCTATGCGGTCGATTCTCGCGGACAAAAAAGCTCCTTGCAAACATTTCAGAGACCGGCTTTTACGGTGTATACACAACAAAAAGCGCTTGCAGGACTTGCGCGTGCCGTTGCCGCTTCCTCAAAACAAGACCGCCGGAGCGCAGAGAATATATTAGCAGAAAAAGAACGCGCTCGCAAAGAATCGTTGTCTCGATCCACGGAAACAGCAAAGACGGAAAACAAGAAAGAAGAAATCGAAGCGCTGGAACGCGCTAAGATTCGATTAAAACAAGCGGAGGAAGTGGTGCGCTCATTACAACAACCCAATCGAGAGAACAAAGCACAAGAAGCATTGTGGGAAGAGAAAAGAGCGGAATTAGAGAAGCTGTTATCTGAAATGAGAAAACCAGAGAATGCGAAATCCTTAAAGGCGGCGACACTTTCTCTGGAGCGCATGGAAGCGTTATTGGAAAGATTACTCATAGAGCAGGCAACGCTTGCGGCAGCCCAAGCGCTCGAGGAATTGTCTAAAAAACAGGACGAATTAGCGAACAAAAACGAACCCAACGAGGCACAAGCCCAGGAGGAAATTGCGAACACCACAGAGAATTTGTCCAAGGAACAGAAATTGGCAGCGCTGGACAAAGCCAATGCGCAACAAAAAGATTTAACAAAAACAAAGAACCCAGGGAACAAAGAACAAAAGGAGGCGGCAGAATCATTGCGTGCCGCGGCTCAATCGTTGCGAGAGAGTTTATTGGAAAGCGGAACGGAACAAGCACAACAAGACATTAAAAGTATCCGGCAATTGGTGGATAATTTGGTTCGCCTGAGTTTTAAGTCGGAACAGCTCAGCGACGCCGTGAGCAAAGCAGCCCAAGGAGACCCGTCGTATCCTCGGTGGCTAGAAGAAACCCAAAACCTGATCAGCGGCATGGGCACGGTTCAAGACACTTTGCAATCATTGCAATTGCGCATTCCACAGTTGTCTGTCGCACTGGGTGACCACGCCACAGAGGCAAGCACCGCCTTGTTGCGGAGCAAGGATGCGCTCAGAGAACGCAAATCCAGCGTAGTGTCTATGGAGCTGAGGAGAGCCATGAAAGAAACGAATGACATGGCCGTTCTTTTTCAAAAAGCCGCCCAAGAAGCGCAAAAAAAATTGCAGGGCATGAAAAAAGGGGGCACGGGAACGTGCTCAAAACCAGGAGAGGGAAAACCCTCAGTTGGCGCATTGAAAAAGAAACAGACGGGTTTGTCGCAGCAAATGATGGAAATGGGACAAAACCCCGGAAAGGGTGGGCAGGGCGCTCAAGAAATAGCCCAGTTGCTAGCAAAACAAGAGGGCCTTCGCAGAGAGCTTGAAAAAGCCGGAGGAAACAAACCCGGAGCGAGGTCAGCGAGCGACCTAATGAAAGAGATAGAGCGACAACTAACCAAAGGGATAGAAATCGCCCGCCTAACAGAAACGATTCGCAGGCTTGAAATGCGCCTTTTGGAAATGGAGATGGCTGAAAAACAACAAGATGAGGATGAAAAACGAACGGCAGAGACAAGCCGCGGCGCAGTAATGCGCGACGGGAACTGGACAAAAGACATACAAACCTACAAACGCACACTAAACAAAGGGTGGCCCCTGTTTAAGGCGGCATACACAAAACCATAAGCATGTTTCAATTTTTAGATACACCAAAGGATTGGGAGGACAGGACGGCGCTATGGGAAGGGTGGCTTCGGGCCGTTTTAACGAGCGAGGGACGCCGAGAGGGGGTGTTTGTGTACCGCTTTTTCCTTGATAAAGAATTACACTCATTAAACGTCAAGTTTTTGAACCACGACACCTTTACAGACGTGATCACGTTTGATAAAAGCAGGGGCGCAAAGGCGTCTGCCGACATAGCGATTAGCCACGAAAGAGTTCGGGAGAACGCAGAAAAAGAGGGAGTAGAACCAAACCAAGAGGCCGACCGCGTTGTATTACACGCAGTCCTCCACGTGTGTGGATACAAAGACAAGACAAAGAAGGACGAAAAAGAAATGCGCTTGCTTGAAGAGAAGTACCTACTTTTGCGGCCCAAACAATTGTTCCACGTGTAACAATGCTAGACTCTAAGCCCTACGATATTATAGTTGTTGGCGGTGGCCACGCAGGATGCGAAGCCGCGGCGGCGGCCGCAAAGCTGGGCTCCCGCACGCTCTTGGTTACCATGAACCTTCAGACGATTGGCCAAATGTCCTGCAACCCCGCGATGGGCGGTGTAGCGAAAGGGCAAATCGTTCGGGAGATTGACGCAATGGGCGGCCTCAGCGGAATAGTAACAGACAAAACGGCTATTCAATTTAGAATGTTGAACCGCAGCAAGGGGCCAGCCATGTGGTCTCCTCGAGCGCAGTGCGATCGTTGGCGATTCGCTGAGGAATGGCGATTGCAACTAGAGGCTATCCCTACGCTGGACTTTTTGCAAGACATGGCGGTAGACATTCTTGTGGAAAACGACAAAGCCGTTGGAATCGTAACTTCCATGGGATCCAAAGTCAGAGGATCCGCGGTGATTTTAACGAACGGCACTTTTTTAAACGGCTTAATACACATTGGGGAACGCCAAATGGGTGGAGGTAGAGCAGGAGAAAAGGCCGCAACAGGCATAACAGAACGCTTGATAGCGCTAGGCTTTGAAGCCGGACGCATGAAAACAGGGACGCCGCCCAGAATCGACGGAAGGTCCTTGGATTATGGTCAATTTGAAATACAACACGGGGATGAAAACCCTGAAAAATTCTCGTATCATCCATCAACCAAAGCGCTGATAACCCAGCGCCCGTGCCATATTGCCTATACAAACGAAAGGGTACACGACCTGCTTCAAGAAGGGTTCTCAAGAAGCCCATTGTTTAATGGAACGATTCAGGGAACGGGCCCGCGTTATTGTCCATCGATTGAGGATAAAATCAGTCGATTTGCAGACAAAGACCGCCACCAACTTTTTGTTGAGCCCGAAGGGTGGAATACGATCGAAGTGTATGTCAACGGATTTAGCACAAGCCTCCCAGAAGAGGTACAGGTAAAGGCGTTGCGCTCTGTGAAGGGCTTTGAGAAGGCAAAGTTTTTTAGGCCGGGCTATGCTATCGAATATGATTATTTTCCGCCGACACAGTTGTCCCTGACGCTAGAGACGAAACGCGTTGAAAACTTGTTTTTTGCAGGACAAATCAATGGCACCACAGGATACGAAGAGGCCGCGGCACAAGGATTAATGGCGGGAATCAACGCACACAGAAAAATACACAAAGAATCCACCGTTATTCTGGGCAGATCAGAGGCTTATATTGGGGTTTTGATCGATGATTTGATCACCAAAGGAACAGACGAGCCGTACCGCATGTTTACTTCGCGGGCAGAGTTTCGCCTTTTGCTTCGCCAGGACAATGCGGATGTAAGACTTACGGAAGCAGCGCATTCGTGGGGGCTGGCGGGCGACGATCGTCTTGCGCGCGTGAGAGAAAAGCGGAAGAACACAGAAGAAATCGAGGCCACCCTTGCTGCGAGCAGTGTTTCTTCTGAGGCGGCAAACCAGGTGTTGTCCACGAAAGGAACCTCCCTCGTGGTGCAAAAGGTGCGGGCCATAGCCCTTGTGAGCAGGCCGCAATTAAGATTGTCGGACGTGATCCCCTTAATAAAAGAGGAAACGACGGAAGCTTTTTTGGATACAGAAGCGGTTGAACAAGCAGAAATCAACATCAAATACGCAGGATATATTACCAAAGAAAAAGAGCACGTAGATAAGCTGTCTCGGCTTGAAAACACCCCGTTGCCGGCATCGTTTGACTACGCCTCCATGAAGGCGCTGAGCATAGAGGCGCGTCAAAAACTAATAAAAATCAAGCCGGCGTCGATCGGACAGGCCACTCGAATCAGCGGAATTAGCCCCGCTGATATTTCTGTATTATTGGTCCATCTAGGCCGTTAATTGTTACACGTGGAACATATACACATTAGCCACTGTATTGTTTGTGGTGGAGAAGGAGAAGAAAACCTTCGTATCCAAGACCATATGGTGAGTCAAGAAACTTTTACCCTCCAAGAGTGCGGGTCGTGTGGGTTTGTGTGGACATCTCCCCGGCCCAACCAAAGCGCGATTGGACGGTATTACGATAGTCCGGCCTATTTAAGCCATGACAGTGAGCAGAAATCCTTTTTTGCTTTTGTGTACCGGCTATTGCGCTGGTATGCTGCCAAAAGGAAAGTAAAAACGGTAGAGGCGGCGACAATGAGCGCAGGACAAAAAGGAAGTGCCTGGCTGGACGTGGGCTGTGGGGTCGGTGTTTTTTTGAACGAGGCAAAGAGCCAAGGCCACGCACCTTACGGGGTGGAGTTAAGCGATAAAGCGCGCGCCCAAGCAGAACAGAGATTACAATCAAAAGTCTTTACCTCCGTAGAGGAGGTGTCTGGCGCGTTTGATGCTATTACGCTTTGGCATGTTTTGGAGCATTTGCCCGAGCCAAAAGAAACACTGGTTCGGTTGCACACTTTAGCAAAACCAGGCGCGGCCTTGGTGGTAGCGGTTCCTAACCGGGAAGCGCTGGACGCGAAAATTTATGGCGCCCAGTGGGCTGCATGGGATGTTCCCATTCATTTTTGGCATTTTAGCAAGAAAGACATGACAGCTCTAATGAAACAATCCGGATGGAAAGTGACGGCCATTCAGCCCATGCTCTTGGACGCGTATTATGTTTCGTTGTTGAGCGAACAATATGCGACGGGCAGCAAAAATTGGTTGAAAGCGATTCAAAACGGATGGAAAAGCAATCGAGCTGGAAAAAGGGGTCCAAACACGAGCAGTTTGATCTATTTGGCCACAAAAGAAGCGATATAAAACACTTTGACCCCTCGGTGGGGCCATGCCCTTCAGAAAAGGAAAAAGAAGCAGAAATCAAGTGTTTGTAAAGCGTTGATTTTCAGCGAGTAGAGTGCAAAGCATTGGACAGCGCTAAACACGTATCGAACAAGACGATTTTTGAATTGGCATTTCGCTGAATATCGCGAAGAGCAGACTCGAACAATTCGGCCATAGAAACCAAAACGGGAGGGGTCAACAATTGAGCGAAGCCCGGAAAGGAAAAGGAAACACCACTGAGGGAGAAAGGATCGCCGTGGGGTAATTGGTGTTTTTGGGCAAGGCCATCGCGAAGTGTTTCCAAAGCAAACAAGAAAAAGGATTTCTGCCGCTCCCTTACCCACGAGGAGTGTGCATCTGACCATGCAAACATATCAGGCAAAGAACGTCGGTACGCCGCGCGAAGACACAAAGCAAAAGAGGCGGTGTTTTCCTTTAAAATCTCTGGATTTTCACACAATTGAAGAGCTACCCCCGGACTGCCCCCGGCATTCATAGAAGCCAACATAGCGATATCGTGGGGAATTCCTTTGTTTTTTAAAAAGTCCGTCAAGGTATCGCGGGGAACGGGAGGGATAAAGAGTCGCTGACATCGACTGCGAAGCGTGGACAAGAGAGCCTCTTCGTCGTGGGTGATTAGCAATAATACGGCGTCACCTTCTGGCTCTTCTATTGTCTTCAATAATTTATTGGCGGCGGCTTCGTTGAATTTTTCTGGCATCCACAGAATGGCTATTTTCTTTCCACCACTGTATGATTTCATGGACAGCTTTCGGACAATGCGCCGGGACTCGTACACCGGAATGGACAACTGTTTGTTCTCCACCCCCTGCGCAATCATCCAATCAAAAAGGAGAGGATAGGTATTTGTGAGCGCAAAAGCCAGCCACTCGCGCAGGAGAGTATCACAATCGACATCCTTAGACATCTTCTCTTTTCGGGCAAAAGGAAAGGAAAAATGAATATCGGGATGAGTAAAATGCTGTACCTGGACACAAGAAGCACACTGCCCGCAGGAGTCCGTTCCAAGAGGGGAGGAACAGAGCAGGCGTTGGGCATAGGCCACCGCCAAAGCAAAGGCCGCCGAGCCTTCTGATCCCACCAGTAACTGGGCGTGAGGAATCTTTCCCGCCGCAGCAGCCACAAGCCAGGGATGGTCGAGCGAAAGCGTTTGGGGCAAGGAGGAAAATTGCATGGGTACGAAGGTAAGGAAGTACCTTTGGGGTATGAAAACCATTGATGATTTTTCCTTTGCGGGCCAAGTAGTTTTGATAAGAGTGGACTTCAATGTTCCTCTTCAGGCAGATTTTTCTGTTGCTGATGGAACACGCATTCTTGCTACGGTCCCGACCATTGCTAAAATCAGAAACGACGGCGGGCGAGTGGTTTTGATGTCCCATCTAGGCCGCCCCTCGGCAAGGGAGGACAAATACAGCCTTCGACACATTGTAACCTATCTTGAAAAAGCACTTCAAACAAGGGTAAGCTTTGTAAACGATTGCCTAGGGGAAGGCGCCCAAACGGCTATTGCGCAAATGAAAGACGCAGAGGTGATTTTGTTGGAAAATGTGCGGTTTTATGCAGAGGAAGAGGCGGGAGATGTTGCTTTTGCACAAAAATTAGCAAAACTAGGCGACATGTATGTCAACGATGCGTTTGGAACAGCTCACCGAGCGCATGCATCGACAGCGATCATAGCGCAATTTTTCCCAAAAAAAGCGTGCTTTGGTTACGTGATGGCCAACGAAATTCTGAACGTGAACAAAGTCTTGAAGGGAGGCACCCCTCCTATCACGGCTGTTGTTGGCGGATCCAAAGTGTCCTCTAAAATTGCCATTTTAGAACAACTTATGGGCCGTGTGGACCACCTCATCATCGGCGGCGGAATGGCTTACACCTTCCTTCGCGCGCAAGGGGGACAAACCGGAAACAGTATTTGCGAAGAGAACCTACAAGGGCTTGCCTTGGAGTTAATGGCTACCGCGAGGGCTAAAGGGGTACAAATACACCTCCCCATAGATGTGGTCTGCGCTGACGCTTTTTCGCCCGAGGCAAATACACAAGTGTGCGAAGCGAACGCCATTCCGGAAGGGTGGCAAGGCCTTGATGCGGGCCCAAAAACCATAGCTTCTTTTGCGGCTGTCGTCAAATTATCCAAAACACTGCTTTGGAATGGCCCCATTGGTGTTTTCGAATTTGAAAAATTTGCCACAGGAACCAGAGAATTGGGAGAAGTGATCGCCGCGCAAACAGAAGCCGGCACTTTGTTTTCTTTGGTTGGAGGCGGCGACAGCGTGAGTGCCGTCAATCAATTTGGTCTAGCGAAACGCGTGAGCTATGTGAGCACCGGAGGAGGCGCTATGTTGGAGTATTTGGAAGGCCGCACCTTACCCGGAATCGAGGCAGTACTAAAGAACGCCTGAAGCACTCGTGACAAGCCAACGACTGGCTTTTACAGAAGGATGATACAGAGTGGACGCGTCCAACACGTCAGCGGACACAATGGGGACGCGTGTTTGAATCAAAACGAATAAGTGCAACACGACCAGCGCAATCAAGGCATATTTTACAGCACCAAAAACGCCACCCAACAAGCGATTGACCCAACCGAGCCACACCCATTTCATGGCCAGCGTCAAGGCCTTTCCCAATAGAATGACAAGGACCATCGTCGCTAGAAAAAGAAGCGCAAAAGCCACCCCCTCGGACGCGGCGGCACCAAATCCAAAAATATTCTCTACCCAGCCCTCGAAAGGACCTTTGAATTCACGACCCACCCAAATGCCGAGCAAAATTCCCACCAGGCCAGACCATTCGTTGACCACCCCGCCCCAAATACCCTTGACGACACCGAAAAGAACGGGCGAAAGCAATATCCAATCCAAAATAGTCATAGAGTAAAGGTACATTTGATTTGTGGAAGAGCTAAAAGAGAAGTGGAACCAGGTGGCCAGGACCGCCTCGGAGCGATTTGCCCCCGGAGAAGAGTTAGACGTAGATTCCTTGGTATTTATTGTTGGACTTCAAGAAGTGAATCAGCCGTATCGTCCATTGAAAAAAGAGGAAAAACTAGACGTTATGCACGTGGGTATTTGCGCGTTGTTGGCACCTCTTGGCTATTATGAGCGCATCGGCCGGGACGAAGACGGATGGCCCCACTACCGACAAACGGAAGACGTTCCCTTTCTAAAGCCAGGGCAACAGACGTTGCTGATGAAAGAAGCGTTGGTTACCTATTTTGAAGACAACGGCTGGATTTAACAGCCAGAGGCGCCCCCGCTGTACGGAAGCACGACAATTTTCACCTCTACGACGCTGTCGGCGATGAGCTTAACAAAGCCACAACCTTCTACCAAAGGAGGGTTTCCGCCCTTGGATGCTTTTACCTGCAAAACCGCCTCGTAAGGATAGCTGTGTATGCCCGTTTCTCCGAAAACACCCGTGGTGTCGGTAAAGTCAGGAATGGCATTGATAACGGGCGCGGTAGCGCGAACGATGGCGTTTTGTATGCGAACACCGTTTTCATTGACAACAATCACCTTGAATTGGTAATTGGGCGGAGTTTTTTCACAGCCAGAGAGAAGGATTCCACTAGCGAATAAAACGAGAGCGAAAGAAAATATCTTTTTCATGGGGCACAACCATTATCAAGGTCTACGTAGGGCTTGAGCACCACGGTAATGCTGCTGGATTTTCCAGGCTTGATAGCAACAAAAGAACAACCCTTCCACCCGCCTTTTCCGGCTGTGATATTTAGATAGGAAGGCAAATTGTATTTAAAAACAGCCGCGCCAGAAGGCTCGGTATAGCGGTATTTGTCCACGTTACTGCCGCTGACAGGGGCATGCAGCCGAACCAATGCGTTTTGAATGGGAATACTATCCGAGTTGATTACCCAAACGGTAACAACCGCAGGATCGTTGGGCGTCGTTTCACAACCAGAAATTCCCACTAAAAGAGCGAGAGACAAAAGACCTATTGAGGCCAGACGAAAGGTGTGTTTTCCCATGGTTGAATTCCCTACTTTTGCGAAGGTTGGCAAGCAACAAATATAATGAAACTAGAATTTGACGCGCACTGCAAAGAAATTGAGAATTTCGTTCCTCAAAATGCACAGGAACTGGAGGCGTTCCGCTTGCGGTTTTTGGGTAAAAAAGGGCTAATTCCAGCGCTTTTTGCCGCTTTTAAGGAAGTTCCCAACGAAGAAAAGAAAGCGTATGGACTGTCCATCAACCATTTAAAAACGATGGCAGAGTCTGTAGTAGAGAAATTTGCTGCTGACTTTTCCACTGCGATCGTCCAATCTGGGGAGGATTTGTCTCGACCGGCAGAAAACTTTATGCCCGGAGCATTGCACCCCATCACCCTGGTGCGGAATGAGATTGTGCGGATCTTTGAGCGGATGGGATTTACCGTAGCGGAAGGACCAGAAATGGAAGACGATTGGCACAATTTCAGCGCCTTGAACTTCCCGGCAGATCACCCAGCGCGCGATATGCAAGACACTTTCTTTTTGTCAAAAAACCCAGATTGGGCCTTGCGAACGCACACCTCTAGCGTGCAGGTGCGCACCATGGAGAGTCAACAGCCACCGATTCGAATCATTGCCCCCGGGAGGGTTTTTAGAAACGAATCTATTTCCTCTCGCTCCCACTGTGTTTTTCATCAAGTAGAGGGGTTGTACATAGATAAAAATGTTTCGTTTGCTGATTTAAAGCAAACGCTGTTGGAATTTGCCAAGGCATTTTTTGGCGACAAAACCGATATTCGCTTACGGCCTAGCTATTTCCCTTTTACAGAGCCTAGCGCCGAGGTAGATATTTGGTGGGGATTAGAAAATGAAGTGGATTACCGCATGACCAAAGGCACGGGGTGGTTAGAAATCATGGGGTGTGGCATGGTGGATCCGGCCGTTTTGCAAGCGAGCGGCATCGATCCAGAAATGTACAGCGGCTATGCTTTTGGCATGGGAATAGAGCGGATTGCCATGCAGCGGTTTCAAATCCCGGACATCAGGGCGTTTTATGAAAACGATGTGAGGTTTTTGCGCACGTTTCAAGGGGTGCTTTAAAAACGAAAAAGGACTAATCTACTACGCTTACTTTCAACATATTGGTTGTTCCGCGCGCCTCTATAGGCATAGAGGCTATCGTAATGAGTGTGTTTCCAGGAAATACACATTGATTTGCTTTTAAGATGGCTTTCACATCAGAAAAAGTATCGTCTGTGCTCACCATTTTATCGTAAAAGAAACAGCGAACACCCCAAAATAAATTCAGCTTATTTAAAATCCGTCGGTTGGAGGTAAATACAAAAACACTGGAAGCAGGACGGTGAGACGCGATACGCTCAGCGGTATACCCAGAAAAGGTCATGGTTACAATGGCCTTCGCCTCTAGGGCATCTGCCATTTTTGCCGCTTGGTAGCAAATTGTATCGGTTAAAAATCGACTGCTTTCTTTTTTAGGTGGATTTTTAGGCGCTTTGACCCATTTGGAAGCTTCGGCATGACGGATGATGCGTGCCATGGTCTCCACCACTTCAATGGGGTACTTCCCAACAGAGGTTTCCCCGGAAAGCATCACAGCATCCGCGCCATCCAAAACAGCATTGGCCACATCGTTCACTTCTGCGCGCGTGGGGGTAAGGCTTTCAATCATTGTTTCCATCATTTGAGTAGCAACAATGACAGGCTTTGAGAGCAACATAGCCTTTCGGGTAAGCATCTTTTGTACCAAGGGAACGGATTCCGCGGGAATTTCTACACCTAAATCGCCGCGAGCAACCATAACGGCATCCGTTGCTGCCAAAATCCGATCGATATCAGCTACGGCCTCGGGTTTTTCGATTTTTGCCACAATGCCCGCATGGCTATTGCTTTGTTTCAATAGGGTTCGCAACACTTTGATGTCTTCAGCGCTGCGCACAAAACTCAATCCAATCCATTCCACATCTTCCTCTAGGGCCACCCGAAGGTCGACGAGGTCTTTGTCTGTTAAACACGGAAGAGAAACCCGGGTATTGGGCAAATTGACGCCCTTTTTGCTTTTTAAAGGACCGCCCTGCACGACTTTTGCCACTACTTCATCTATCCCATTGGTGGAAAGGACGGTCATGAGCAGCTTCCCGTCGTCCAATAAAATACGATCCCCCGGCTTCACATCCTTTGGGAAATCCTGATAGGTCATGTACACCCGCTGGGAGGTTCCTTCGCAGGGATGATTGGTAAACGTGATGGTGTCGCCGGGATGAACTTCAGCGCCCTCTTCAACGACGCCAATGCGCAATTTTGGACCTTGTAAATCGGCTAGAATGGCGGCTGTCCATTGATTTTCATCGAGCACTTTTCGGATTCGTTGAATCAGTTTTCTGTGGTCTTCTGGATCTCCGTGAGAGAAGTTGACCCGAAAAACATCGACGCCGGCGCGCAACAAAGCCATGAGATTTTCATCGGAAGAGGAGGCGGGCCCAAGGGTGGCGACTATTTTTGTCCGTTTCATGAGGTATGCAAATGTTCGAATTCCAAACGCAGTTTCTTTAATTTGGACCAATCCAAAGGTACGGGTTTGCCCACAGAAGAAAGCTTTTGAATCCACAGACGCGTCGTTTTTTCCAAAGGAGCGGGCGTTACAAACAAAAGGAGGTCGACCGATGGCTTCTTGACCACAGGAAGAAAGGATATAGCGACTGCCTCGGCATCAAAAAGCGAAGGAGAAAGTGTGCTCGCACGAGCCGGGGACAACACCTCGCCGCCCTCAGGAGCATTCACAAGCACGTGCCAGGTACATCCATGGTCAAAATCGGCGCCCGCGTAATGGATATGCCCGGTTTTTTGCCCATCGTGTTCAATGAACCACTCTTTTTCCGTACGCGCTAACCCAAGGCCCAACGCTTTATTCAATCGATAGATGGCGGTATAATCTTCGTATGGGCCCGTTAGGCCGATACACCAAGGGGCGTCTTCTTCCCACTCGTCCAGATCAAGAACGACGCGGCTCACGCACTTTTATATTGAGTGTTTTGCATCCTTTACGTGCCGCCTCTTCTTCCGCTTTCTTTTTGGAAGGCCCCACCCCTTCCGAAATAACCTTTCCGTCTATAACAAATGCCATGGCAAACGTCATGCGATGATTTGCACCCGTTGACGATAGGAGATCAAAGGAAAAACTGTGTTTATGGCGCTGGGCCCACTCAATCAACAGGCTTTTATAGCTAATGACTTGATTTTCAACACGTCTAAAGTTGATGAATGCATCCAAAAGACGGCGGTGTACAAATTCACGCGCAGAGGGAAGCCCGCGATCTAAATAAAGCGCGCCAATCAAAGCCTCCAGCGTATTCCCCGGCAGAGAGGAGGACGGTTGGTTTTGCCTCCCACCAGAACGACTGTGGGGGACAAACTCCGCGAGGTTCAATTGTTTTCCAATGGCATTGAGTGCTTGTCGGCTGACTAGTTTGCTGCGCATTCCCGTCAAGTACCCCTCGTCCCCTTGTGGGTATTTTTGGTACAGAAAATCGGCCATCAAGGCACCTAAAATGGCATCCCCTAGAAATTCTAATCGCTCGTACGCCGCGTTGATTTCGCGCAAGGACAAATTGCCCGCCTTTCTACGAAAAGCGAGCTGAAAGAACTGTTTGTTTTTTGGAAAGTATCCCGTCAGGGTGCGCATCGCCGTATAAAACGCCTTTTCTTCCGCGGAATCAGAAGAAAATAGAGCGCGGAGGCGATAAATCATTGCTATTCGACGTACTTCTTGAACAACACAGAGGCGTTGTGACCGCCAAATCCAAACGTGTTGCTAAAGGCGGCATGCACAGTGCGCTTTTGAGGAGCGCCGTAAGTCATGTTCAGTTTCTGGTCAATTTCAGGATCGTCCGTAAAATGATTGATGGTGGGCGGAATGATATCGTGCTTCACCGCAAAAACGGCTACCAATGCTTCTGCAGCTCCGGCCGCGCCCAAAAGATGACCGGTCATGGACTTAGTAGAAGAAATGTTCATACGGTAGGCATGTTCGCCAAAAACCAATTGGATGGCTTTTAATTCAGCCACGTCACCTAAAGGAGTGGAGGTTCCGTGAACATTGACATAATCCACCTCTTCGGGTTGCATTCCAGCGTCGGACAACATGTTCAACATGACATTTTTTGCTCCCAACCCCTCGGGATGAGGCGCGGTCAAATGGTATGCGTCAGCAGAAAGACCCCCTCCGACAAATTCAGCATAAATCTTGGCGCCGCGCGCTTTGGCGTGTTCCAATTCTTCTAACACCAAACAAGCAGCGCCTTCACCCAAAACAAAACCATCGCGGTCTTTATCAAAGGGACGAGAGGCAGTTTGTGGATCGTCGTTACGGGTGGAAAGCGCATGCATGGCATTGAAGCCACCAATACCCCCCTCAGAAACAGCCGCTTCGGATCCGCCAGAAATGATCACATCTGCCTTTCCCAGACGAAGGTACATGAGAGCATCGATCAAGGCGTTGGTAGAAGAAGCACAAGCAGAAACGGTAGTAAAATTCATACCCCTCATGCCGTATTTCATGGAAATTTGACCACCGGTGATGTCGGCAATCATTTTGGGAATAAAAAACGGACTGAATCGAGGGGTGCCGTCGCCGCGCCCGAAATCAATGCACTCGTGTAAAAAAGTGTCGAGCCCACCAATTCCAGAACCCCAGATGACACCCACGCGGTCTGCGTTCAGTGACTCCATATCCAAACGGGCATCGGCAATAGCCTCATCGGCAGCAACAATTCCCAACTGGGTACAGCGATCCATCCTCCGCGCTTCCTTGCGATCGATAAAATCAGCAGGCTCAAACCCCTTTACCTCACAGGCAAAAGTGGTTTTGAACTTCTCCGTATCAAAAAATGTAATGGGTGCCGCACCGCTGCGTCCCTCTAGCAATCCCGCCCAGAAGTCTGGAGCGGTATTCCCGATGGGCGTCAATGCCCCGACGCCGGTAACTACAACCCGTTTAAGCTCCATAGGAAGCGAGTGTTTAATGGCTTATTTAGCGCCCTCGATGTAGGCAACTGCCTGACCAACCGTAGCGATGTTTTCGGCTTGATCGTCTGGTATTTGAAGATCGAATTCTTTTTCGAATTCCATGATTAACTCAACAGTATCCAAAGAGTCTGCGCCCAAATCGTTGGTGAAAGAAGCTTCGTTGGTTACCTCGGCCTCGGTTACTCCAAGCTTGTCGATAATGATAGCTTTTACACGGTTTGCGATGTCTGACATGCGTTCCTATTTTAAAATTAGTGCGACAAAGGAAAGAAATTCGGCCCAACCTCACAAACCAAGGCTGCGAAGTAAGCGTATATTTGACCTCGCAGAATGGACACAAAACCCGTAAAAACGCTGGCCCTATTGGCTTCTGGAGAGGGAACCAATGCCCAAACCCTGTGGCGATATTTTATTAACAACAGCCGCGCAAAGGTGTGGGGAGTGGCGTGCAACCGGTCCAAAGCAGGCGTTTATGCCCGCGCAGAAGGAGACAAAGTGCATCATATACAGTTTGCTTCTTCCCCTGAAGGATTTGCTCAGTTACTGCATACATTTTTACAAGACGGGGTTACCCACGTGGTGTTGGCGGGGTTTTTAAAGGCGATTCCGGCGGAATGGGTGAACACGTATCCCGGAAAAATAATAAACATTCATCCGAGCCTTTTGCCTAAATACGGCGGGATGGGGATGTACGGCATGCACGTTCACCAAGCGGTGAAAGCTGCCGGGGAAAAGGAATCGGGCATTACGATCCATACGGTCACCGCGGTATACGACGAAGGGCCGATTCTATTTCAAGCCAAAACGACCTTAGCGCCTACGGACGATGCCGACGCAATCCGTCAAAAGGTTCAAGAACTGGAATATCGATATTTTGCCCAAGTTGTGGACCATGTAGTTTCTGGAACGCCTCTTCCAGAATGACAACGGTGGATCTTTTTACCGATGGGTCTTCTCGGGGAAACCCGGGCCCTGGAGGTTACGGCTTGATTCTGCGAAGCGGAAGCCACCAAAAGGAAATCTCCCAAGGGTTTAAGCACACCACCAACAACCGAATGGAGTTGATGGCGGTCATTGTGGGACTAGAATCTTTAAAAACGCCCTGTGCGGTACGGGTGATTAGCGATTCGAAGTACGTGGTGGACGCTATTGAGAAACAATGGATCCAGGGATGGGTAAAACGCTCTTGGAAAAACGTGAAAAACCCTGATTTGTGGCAACGGTATTTGCTTTCCGCGCGCACGCACCGCGTTCGATTTGAGTGGATCAAAGGACACAACAACCACCCCGAAAACGAGCGGTGTGACCAATTAGCGACGGAAGCAGCCCTTCAAGGACCGCATCTGGACGACCCGTGGGCTAAAGACTCAAAAGCGTAGGGCGTCTGCAATTTTCCGGTCATTGGAAAGACGGGGAAGCTTGTTTTGCCCGCCCAATTTTCCAACAGAACGCATGTAGTCATTGAATGTTTCAACCCCCAAAATGCGCACAACAGCAGGACTCAGGACGGAGCCGGCAATCAAATCGTTGTAGTACGTATTCTTTTCCCGTAAAGCACTATCGAGCGCAGCACAAAACGCCTCAAAATCTTTCGGGAGAACATCAAAAGAAACAAACCATTCGTGGTATGGCAGGGAGCCTTCCGGTGGAGCGACCTGAGGGGCCACGGTGAATTCCCGAACCACGCAAGGATGTTGTGCTACCGCTTTTTGCAGAGCAAACTCTACCTCTGAACCAATAACGTGCTCTCCAAAAGCGCTGATAAAATGTTTGATTCTTCCGGTCACTACTATTCGGAAGGGATGCAATTCCGTAAAGGCAATGGTGTCGCCAAGGGAATATCCCCACAAACCGGCATTTGTGCTGAGAATCACCGCATAATGAACACCCACTTGTACATCGGCCAAGCCAAGACGTGGCGGGTGAGGATCAAAAAACTGATCGACGGGTATAAATTCAAAGAAGATTCCGTTGTCCACAAGCAAGAGCATGCCTTCGTGATCGTAGCGATCCTGATACGCCAGAAAGCCTTCTGACGCAGGGTACGGATCTATTCTTCGGATGGCCTTTCCAAAGAGCTGCTCAAATTTCATTCTGTAGGGCTCAAAAGCCACGCCACCAGCGATATACAATGTAAAATTTGGAAAGAGCTCACTCACGGTGGATCGGCCTGTTTTGGCCAAAAGGCGCTCAAAATACATTTGCACCCACGGAGGAATTCCACCCAAGGCGCGCAGGTCAGAAGCAGCGGTTTCCTCGCAGATTTTATCCACTTTAGCTTCCCAATCCTCTATGCAATTGGTCTCCCAAGAGGGAAGCCGGTTGGCCAAGAGGTAGGCCGGAACGAAATGGGCCGTTATACCGGAAAGCCGACCCACTTTGATGCCGTTTTTCTCCGTCATTTCCGGACTCCCTTGCAAAAACATCATTTTTCCGTCCACCATGGAGGCGTCTCCGCTTCTGTGGATATACGCAAGGAGCATGTCGCGCGCTGCACGGATATGGCAAGGCAAACTCTCTTTTGTCAACGGAATGTATTTGACACCGCTGGTTGTCCCGCTGGTTTTTGCAATACATAGAGGCTTTCCCGGCCAAAGCACATCCGATTCTCCTGCCACCATTCGGTCGATGTAGGGACGAAGCCCTTCGTAATCTGTAATGGGCACGGCTTTTTGAAAGTCTTCAACAGAGTGAATAGAGCCAAATCCGTGGTCTTTGCCAAAAGCGGTGGATTGCGCTGAACGAACCAAATGGGTTCGTACACGGTCTTGTGCTTCGAGAGGATGGTCAATCCACCGACGATTTTTTACATGCACGATGGCGGCAAATTGTTTTGCGGCCCACGCTTTTATACTCATGGGTACATGGAATTAAAAAGAGATCGAGTGAACAGGGTTGATCGCCTTTCCTCCGGACCACAATTCAAAATGAATATGTGCCGAAGGCCCCTCAAAGCCTCTGCCTAAAAGAGCGATGGCCTCTCCGGCCCGGACTCGCGCTCCCCGGCGCTTGAGGACAGCGGAAGCGTTGCTATAATAGGAAACAAGATCATGGGCATGCTGCAAACAAACCGTATACCCCATGGCGGGAGACCAGTCGCTGTATATAACCACCCCGTCCAAACACGCCTTCACAGCCGTTCCCTCCGCAGCAGCGATATCCACCCCCCAGTGATTTTGACCGGGAGCAAACCCGCGCAAGAGGGTTCCTTGCACGGGGGCTGTGTACGATAAGGAAGCGGCTACTTTTTGGGATGGAGACAAACTAAATTTTTCGGACGCCTGAACGGTTTCTATGAAGGATTTTTCTACTTTCGACGGTTTCAGTTTTTCAAAAGAAGCGACGACGGACGCCGGAGGATTAGGGTCGAGAGAATCGATGGGTAATGTCCCCTGGAGAATGGCCTCCAATGTGGACCACACGGCGGTTTGTTGCGCCAAAACGGACTCCAACGAGTCCGTTTTGGCGGCCAGCGTCACGGCGGTTCGGCGAAGTTGTGTACTTGCGTACCCCGGAATGTATTCCCGCAAAGGAGTGTAGGCTATCAACACAAGCGTGAGCAACACCAAAGTGATAGCGGAAGAGCCTACCACGATAAAAACATTCAATGCACTCAGATTCAAAGAGAAACGCTCTTCAAAACTCTGCGTATCCACCAAAACCACACGGTACTTGTGCAGCCATTTTTTAGTCCAAAGAGGGAGTTTCCGCTGGGCCATGGAACAAATGTAGGCAACCCATCGGGCCAAAAGAAATAACTTTGCACGGATTGCGTTATACAACGCCAAAGGATGAAAAGGAAACCAAACACGACGCTTGTTTCGCTCACCGCATGGACGGTTGTCTGTTGTTTGGCCCTCATGCTGGGCAGCTGCAGTCGCACAAAAGACAAAGCCATTCCGCGATTCTACCATAGAACCACAGCGAAATACAATATTTTATTCAACGGAACCGAGGCGATTGGAGAAGCGGTTTTTACGAACGAATCGGGACACAAAGACGATTTTTCTGCTTTTATTCCCCCTTATCCAGGCCGCGGAAAAACAGAAATGGAATCGGCGGAGCAAGCGGCAAAACGAGCAGTTGAAAAAGCGACAAAAGCAATCAAGGAACATTCCATGATGATCGGCGGGTCGCAGAAAAATACCGCGATTTTTGATGCGTACATGGTGATGGGGCGCGCTTTTAGCGCGTCCGGCCAACCGTTCAAGGCTATGGAAGCCTTTGGACAGATTTTGCGAAATGCGCCCAAATCCAAACAAGCGTATTTTGCCAAATGGGAAGTGGCGCGTTTGTATGCAGAACAAGGAAATGTTTTTGCATCGAATAATTTGCTCGAAGAATTGGACCGCCATCGGGAAACACCCAAAAAGTTGCTGCCACACATCCGCGCTGTGTACGCAATGCTTCGAATGGCAGAGGGGAATTTTTCAGAGGCACACGATGAGATTCGAGTGGCGTCGACTTTGCTTCCGAGGAATGCGCTGCGCGCTCGATGGCATTTTTTGGAAGGACAATTGGCAGAAAAATTAGGCGAGGGAGCGCGCGCGGGAGAAGCCTATGCGCACTGTGCTCGGGCCAATCCAACGCAATACGAAATGACCGTTGAGGCCGGGATCCGATCGGCCATGCTTTCGGCGGCGTCGAAAACACCCGGCAAGAGATACGACGCGCTGGAAAAAATGGCTAAAGAGCCAAAAAACAACACCTACCGCGGACAGATTTTTTATGCCATGGCACAAGTGGCACTGACAGCAGAGGACAGGCCCAAAGCCTTTCATTCTTTCGGCCGCAGTATTCAAGCGAGCGCGACCCAGCCGGAGCAAAAAGGCTTGTCTTTTGCTGGCCGAGGTCAAATGTACTTTGAGGACGCGGTGTACCCTACCGCACAGTCGGATATTGACTCCGCTGCTTTGTTACTCCCTGAGGGACATGCTCAAAAAAGCGCGCTAGAAAAAAGACGACGCGCCTTGAACCACCTGGTGGAGGAGCTCCATCTCATTTCATTGCAGGACAGTTTGCTGCAACTCTCTCCCAAATCCGACGCAGAATTGCGCGAGTTTTTTCAAGAATACATCGCTGACTTGAAGGAAAAAGAATCCAAAGAGGCCAAGGCAAAGCAACGAGCAGAGGAGTTGGCCGCCCTCCAAGCGGAGCGCAATTCCTTGCTCGCCAATGCGGGCCCTCAGGCCGGACAATCCGTGGGCGCATGGCTATTTTATAACCCCTCTGTTCGGGCGGCGGGCATGGCATCCTTTCAAAAGCGCATGGGGAGTCGGTTGGACGTGGACAATTGGAAATGGAGCGCGTTGACCACTGGACAATCCGAGGCAAACACAGAGGGCCCTACACAGAATGGCGCAGCGCGAGATGCAGTGGTTTCGCCTACGGGCCTAGAGAAATACAATGCGGAGTCCTACCTAGCGCTGGTTCCTCGCACGGAAGCGGCCAGAGATTCGGCAAGAGCTATCATCCGACGCGCGAAGGTGCGCTTAGGAGCCGTTTACCGAGATGAAATTTTAGATCAAGCGCTGGCCACGGAAACCTACGAGCAGTGGCTCAAGGACTATCAATCCCTGAAGTATCCCGAGGAGCCCCTCGTTCACTATGCATTGATGCGGTTGTATGTAGCAGACGAAAAACCCATTCGAGCGGAGGAATACCGCAGAAACGTGTTGACTCGTTTCCCAAAATCTAAATTTGCTGCCCTTTTGCGAGGGGAAATGCCGACGGATAACGGAAAAGAAAATCCTGCGCACGAGTTTTATGCCAAAGCCCTGGAAAGTTTTCAGAACAACAAAACCACGGAAGCCATGGAATGGCTTGCGAAAGTCCATGGGCTGAACTCGAAAAAAGCCCTACTAACGGCGTTGATCATTGGTAAAACCCAAGGGGTGAAACCGTATACAGAAGCCTTGCGATCAGTGGCCAAAGAATACACCAACACGCCGGAAGGGGCAGCGGCTCAGAATTTTTTACTCGCTCTGGGTGAAGAAATTACAACGCAGGGTATGTGAGTTTAGGCAATTTTTTGCACCTTTATCCCCTTATGTTTCAATCGACAAAATCCACCATGGAACAACCTCAAATCAGCAACCGGATCTTGGCCGGAACAGAAATTATTGGTGACATCAAATCATCAGGTGACTTGCGCGTTGACGGGCGCGTAAAAGGCAACGTACAACTTGCCGGTAAATTGGTCATTGGAGACAAAGGCCACGTGGAGGGCGAAGTGCAGTGCGTGGAAGCCACTATAGGAGGCGGTTTCAAAGGAAAAATCCAAGTGAAGAATTTGCTGACGTTTCAGCAAACAGCCAAAGTACACGGTGACGTGATCACGGGCAAACTGGCCGTAGAATCGGGTGCAGAGTTTGTGGGGCAGTGCGCCATGACCTCTGTTGTTCGGGAATTGAACGATCCTTTATCGACAAAAACAGAAGCGATTGCCGCCGACAAACGTGCCGTATGAATAAATACGCGCGCTTTATGGGGGTTGCCTTTCAAATGGGCGCCGTCATTGGCGGGTTTACTTGGCTGGGCGTACGCTGCGACCAGTGGCTTTCTTGGGAACCTTGGGGAACGGTCGTTTTCTCTCTGCTAGGAGTCATTTTGTCCATGGCGATGGTGATTCGCGAAGTAAATTCAAACAAATGAAAGGACTATACGCAATGTATCCCCTGGTGGCGGGACTTCATTTTTTGCTTATTTCTGGCCTTGAAAGGCCGTTTTATTTTTTAGGTGATGTGTACTTGGTCATCATGGGGATGGGCCTTGTTTTTCTTTTAGAAACCGTTCAAAAAACAGCTCCGCACAAAGTGGGAACGGCTTTTTTGGCGGGCACATTGATTCGAATGCTTTTAGGGTTGGTGGTGGTTATTTTGCCATTGATCAAAAGCAAACCGGAGGGATTTAAAAGTTTTGCATTGGAATTTGTGGCGGTGTATTTGGTGATGGCTGCCATAGAAACAAAAGCGATGATTCGGATTGTAAACAAACGATAGGATAATTCGGTTCGCTGACGTATTTTTGCCGCGCATTTCAGAAGGCTCATGATAAAGCGCAAACTCGTAGGATTATTTATAGCAGTGGCTTTGTTTTTGGCCCCCGTTGTTGGGACGAAGGCAGCTACACCCGATCATGCTGCGCCTTCCGAGGAAAAAGCAGACGCTCCGTTTGACCCTACGGAACTGATCATGCACCACGTGAAAGACAGTCACAGCTGGCATTTATTTGACTTGAACGGCCACGCATACAGCGTGCCTTTGCCCGTTATTTTATGGACAACCCACGGGTTTGTGGTTTTTTCTAGCAGTGAATTTCATCACGACAGCGAAGGGAAAGTAGTGGTTCAGCGCAACGGCATGTCCTTTGTGAATCATCACGAGAAAATCCATTTTGCCGAAGAGGGCGAAAACCACGGGACGTTAATCGACGTGTCCATCACTAAAAACGTGGCTTCCATGTTGTTTGTGGCGGTTTTATTGCTCCTGCTTTTCCTTTCAACCGCAAGATTTTACAAGACAAAACAAGCGATAGAAAAGGCCCCGTCTGGGCTAGCCGGCTTTTTAGAGCCCCTGATTTTGTTTGTGCGTGACGACATTGCCAAGGTGAATATTCCCGCTAAACAGGTGGATCGATTCACCCCGTATTTATTGACGCTGTTTTTCTTCATATGGTTGAACAACATGCTGGGATTGATCCCCTTCTTCCCAGGAGGCGCAAACGTAACCGGAAACATCGCAGTAACCTTGGTTTTGGCTGTGTTTACCTTCTTGATTACCAATGTAAACGGAACCAAGGATTATTGGTTGCATATATTTTGGATGCCAGGAGTGCCCATTTGGTTACGTCCCGTTTTGGCGATAGTGGAGTTTATCGGGTTGTTCACGAAACCTTTTTCGTTGATGATTCGTTTGTTTGCCAACATCACCGCTGGCCACATTATTGTGATCAGCTTGGTGTCTTTGGTATTTGTTTTTGAAACCGTTTTGGTTTCCCCAGGATCTGTGTTGTTGACGCTCTTCATTTCTACTTTGGAATTGCTAGTGGCGGCATTGCAAGCTTTTGTGTTTACTATGTTGACGGCGTTGTATATCGGAACGGCTCTTGAGTCGCACGATGACCACCACGAAGAAGAGATTGAACACGCTCATTAATTTATTTCACTTGTTTCACTTTAAAAATCAAAAATCATGACTGGTAGTATTGCTGCACTTGGAGCTGGACTCGCTGTATTGGGAATCGGCCTCGGCATTGGTCGCATTGGTGGATCCGCTATGGACGCTATCGCTCGCCAACCAGAAGCTTTCGGCAAAATTCAAACCGCCATGCTGATTTCCGCCGCCTTTATTGAGGGAGCGGGTCTCTTCGGCATCGTTGTATCGTTGTTGAAGTAATTCTCGTACCTATACGGACATCCCGCGGCCCTAGGGCCGCGGGGGAGCCCGTGGGTATATTTTAAGAACCCTTTCAACGTTCCATCGCATGGATTTAGTAACGCCCGGTTTTGGCTTAATCGCCTGGACCACCTTCACCTTCCTACTTTTGGTGGCCCTTTTAGGCAAATTTGCCTGGAAGCCCATCTTGACTATGGTCAAAGAACGCGAAGCGTCTATTGACATGGCCTTAAAAGCTGCGCATGCGGCCAAGGCGGAAATGGCCGCTTTGCATTCAAGCAACGAGCAATTGCTCAAAGAAACACGCGAAGAGCGCGAACGCATCCTGAAAGAGGCGCGTGAAATGCGCGAAAAGACGATTTCTGATGCTAAATCGGCGGCTTCTAGTGAGGCAGCTAAAGTATTAGAAACAGCGCGCGAGCAAATCCACAACGAAAAAATGGCAGCCATGACGGAGGTGAAAAACCAAGTGGCTCAATTGGCCGTGGAGATGTCTGAGCGCATTCTTCGGGCAGAACTTCAAAACGCCGCAGCTCAGAAAGCCATGGTAGATCGCGCTTTGCAAGACGTAAACCTGAACTGATTCCATGAGCACACTACGCGCAGCCAATCGATTTGCCAAGGCCTTGATAGACCTCGCTCGTGAGCGTGGCGTCATGGATGTGGTGAAGGCCGACGCAGACGTATTGCTGATCGTCCTTCAAGAGAGTCGTGAGTTTCGCGTCTTTTTGAAAAGTCCGACCATCAAGCCTGACCAGAAAATCAAGTTGCTCCGTACAACGTTTGCTCAACAATTGAACGAAATGACCTCGCTCTTTCTGGAATTGTTAGTAAAACACGGCCGAGAAGCACATCTTCGCGCTATTTTAGAGAAATACGTGATGTTGTATTTGATCGATAAAAAAGTAGTTCGAGCGCAGGTAACATCTGCCACTGCGCTAACGACAGAACAAAAAAATCAATTGATGGATCTGCTCAAAACACCTTCTATTTCCGGAGTTGTTTTAGAGGAAATCATCAACGAAGACCTTATTGGTGGATTCGTATTGCGCGTAGGGGACAAACAGGTGGACGCCTCGGTTGCCCACGGTCTTCGCCAAATCGAGCGCCAGTTTGAAAAGAATTTGTACATCTCAGACCTCTAAATATAGAATATCATGGCAGACGTTAAGCCGGCAGAAATTTCTGCCATCCTTCGCCAGCAACTTTCGGGCTTTTCTTCCGAAACAAAATTAGAAGAAGTAGGCACCGTATTGCAAGTGGGCGACGGTATCGCTCGTGCGTACGGCATGCAAAATGCACAATCGGGCGAATTGGTTGAATTTGAATCGGGCCTTCGAGGTATCGTGTTGAACCTGGAAGAGGACAACGTCGGTATTGTATTGTTGGGCCCGGCGGAAGACATCAAAGAGGGATCTACGGTAAAACGCACCGGCGTAATCGCTTCTATTGAAGTAGGCGAAGGCATGCTGGGTCGTGTGGTGGACACCCTAGGGAACCCCATTGACGGGAAAGGACCGATTGAAGGAAAGCGATACAATATGCCGTTGGAGCGGAAAGCCCCCGGGGTAATTTTCCGTCAACCGGTGAACGAACCCTTGCAAACCGGCATCAAAGCCATTGACGCGATGATTCCTGTAGGCCGAGGCCAGCGGGAATTGATCATCGGGGATCGTCAAACCGGAAAAACGACGGTTGCCATCGACACGATTCTAAACCAGAAGGAATTCTTTGATAAAGGGGAGCCTGTTTTCTGTATTTACGTTGCCATTGGACAAAAAGGATCAACCATTGCCGCCCTGGCGAAAAACCTGGAGGAGAAAGGCGCGATGGCCTATACGGTCATTGTAGCGGCCAACGCTTCTGATCCTGCCCCGATGCAATTTTATGCTCCTTTTGCCGGAGCGGCTATTGGTGAATTTTTCCGCGACTCGGGCCGCCCTGCGTTGATTATTTACGATGATTTATCCAAACAGGCAGTAGCCTATCGCGAAGTATCCCTCTTGTTGCGCCGCCCTCCGGGACGTGAGGCATATCCAGGAGACGTATTCTATTTGCACAGTCGCTTGCTGGAGCGTGCGGCCAAAATTATCAAGGACGATACTATTGCTGCCCAAATGAATGATTTGCCCGAGTCCATCAGAGGACTTGTTAAAGGGGGCGGTTCATTGACAGCACTGCCGATTATTGAAACCCAAGCCGGCGACGTTTCGGCATACATTCCAACCAATGTGATTTCCATTACGGACGGTCAGATTTTCTTGGAGGCCGATTTGTTCAACGCCGGTGTTCGTCCTGCGATCAACGTGGGAATTTCTGTATCGCGCGTTGGGGGCAATGCCCAAATCAAACCGATGAAAAAGGTGGCGGGCACGTTAAAACTAGACCAAGCGCAATACCGTGAATTGGAAGCCTTTGCAAAGTTTGGCTCTGATCTGGATGCCGCAACCATGAAGGTGATCGACAAAGGCCGACGCAACGTGGAAATTTTGAAGCAAACGGTGAACGACCCCATGAGCGTGGAAAAGCAAGTGGCCATCATCTATGTTGGCACCAAAGGAATGTTGAATTCCATCCCGGTAAACAAGACCAAGGCATTTGAAAATGCCTTTTTGGAATTGATGGAAAACAAGTACAAGGGAACGCTCGACGCCATTCGCAAGGGTACTTGGGGAGATGCCGAGATGAATGCCATTGAGACAGCCGCCAAGGAAATCATGCCGGCCTTTACCGCTTAAAGCACTCCGTCGATGGCCAATCTAAAGGAACTTCGCAACCGGATTGCATCGGTGTCTAGCACCATGCAAATCACCTCGGCCATGAAAATGGTCTCAGCGGCCAAGTTGAAACGCGCGCAAGATGCCGTGACGCAGATGCGCCCGTACGCGCAGAAATTAAACGCGTTGTTGAGCAATGTCAGCGCCACATTGGATTCTTCAGAGAATCCGTATGCTGTGAAGCGTCCTGTGCAACGGGTTTTGGTGTTGCCGGTGTGTTCCAACCGCGGATTGTGCGGAGCATTCAATACGAACATCTTTAAGGCGACCAAGGCATTGACTGCCCAATACGCCGGAAGAGGAGCTGAGGTTCACGTGTTGAGCATTGGAAAAAAGGTGGGCGATTTGATGCGAAAAACGACCACAGTGATTGGAGATCACAATGCGTTGATGAGCGCGGTCACTTTTACTGGCGCGGAATGCGTGAGCGCAGAAGTGATGGAAGCGTTTTCTTCTGGGGCATACGATGAGGTTTACGTGATTTACAATCAGTTTAAAAATGCGGCGGTGCAATCGGTTCAAACCGAATGTGTATTGCCCATTGCATCGCCCGAGGTGACCCACCAGAACAATACGGATTATATTTATTCGCCGAGCAAGGAAGAAATCCTCATGGATTTGATTCCTACGACGCTGAAGGTGCAAATTTTCAAGGCCTTATTGGATTCTGTGGCCTCCGAACACGGAGCGCGGATGACGGCTATGCACAAAGCGACAGATAACGCGGGCAGCATGCGCAATGCGTTAAAGTTGCAATACAACAAAGCGCGTCAGGCATCCATTACCAATGAAATTTTGGAGATCGTCTCTGGTGCGGAGGCGCTCAACGGATAATGGCCTAATTCTTGTACCTTTTCAGGGCATGAAATGGCCCGAATTATCTTTGCGTGGCCGGGTTTTCCTGGCCATGCTTGTTTTGGTGCTGGTGAGCTTTGGGGCCACCGGAGTGATGAGTATTTTGCACTTCAAAGAGGAGGCGGAGAAGTATCATACAGAACGGCTTTTGCGCAAGGAAGGGGCTATCGAAGCACATATTTCTCACGAATTGGAACGAAGATTTCCCGGTGGGGAAATTGCCGCCGATTCCGTTTCACGCGCCCTGAATGACGAAGTATGTCATATTGCCACCATTCACAATATGGAATTGGGGCTGTATAGCCTTACCGGTGAAATGATGGTGAATTCTAATCTGCGGTGGGTAGAGGAAGGCATTTTGCCCGCCCGATTGACAGCCGAAATGCTCAAGCAACGTTTTTCCAATCAGTGGTCTACTTGGGCCACTGACTCGGGAAACGTCATGTTGCAAATAGCGCAAATAGAGAATTCTACAGGAGAGCCGATGGCAATTTTGGCCCTTCCTTATGTCAGTAAAAACAGCATGCCCCTGGAGGACATTCGGTTTTACAAGGCCCTCCTTCTCCTTCACATTGCTTTATTTTTTGGCGCGACCTATCTGTCTTATGTGCTGTCTAGCACGATCACCAAAGGGTTTGAGGCCATATCGGAGGCCCTTCGCACAGCGAACAAGCAGGGAACTCGCCCGCGCATCCACTGGGAAAGACAAGACGAAATTGGACAATTGATTGCGGAATACAATCGAATGACGGATCTGTTGGACGAGCAGGCAAGGAAACAGGCCCAATGGGAGCGGGAGCAGGCATGGAGGGAAATGGCCCGACAAGTGGCACACGAGGTAAAAAACCCTTTGACTCCTATGCGTTTGATGGTTCAAATGATGGCCTCGCAGCCGGACAAGCAAAGCCCGGAGTCAATCAAGGAATTTTCTGAAGCGATGCTCACCCAAATGGATGCTATGTCTCAGGTGGCGAGTGACTTTAGTCAATTTGCCACTTTTGGAGCGCACCACCTGCAAACCTGTTTATTGGTACCACTGCTAGAAAGAGCGCGTCATGCTTTTCCAGAAGTCACCCGATTATATGCTCTGGATAGTCCTTGGCAGGTCAGGGTGGACGAATTGCAATTCCTTCGGGTGCTAAACAATTTGTTGAACAATGCGTTTGAGTCTTTGAAGCCGAACCAAAAGGCATCCATTGCTTTGGGCGCACGCAGAGCGCTAGGAGGCGTAGAGGTTTGGGTCAAAGACAACGGCTGTGGCATTTCACAGGAGCGAATGAAAGAGGTCTTTGAGCCGCACTTCACCACCAAGAACAGCGGCACAGGCTTGGGGTTGGCCATCACAAAAGGACTAATAGAAGGATTTAGCGGCCGAATTTGGATGGAATCTACAGAAAAGGTGGGAACCACGGTGACGATTTGGATTCCCGAAATGATCGCGTAGGAAGTACCTTTGGGTAAATCACAACCGAAGAATCATGGGGCTTATTCAATTAGAAATCAAAGGGCCTGTTGCCATTTTAACTGTCGATCGGCCGCAAGCATTGAACGCGCTGAATAAAGAGGTAATTCTATCGCTGCATTCGGCCGTTGAAAAGCTGGACAAAGATCCCGCTGTGCGCGCTGTTATCCTCACAGGAGCAGGAGAAAAGGCATTCGTAGCCGGGGCAGATATTGCAGAGTTTGCGGGGTACTCTCCAACAGAAGGGCAAACAATGTCCGAAGAGGGGCAGCGACTGTTGTTTGATCGGATAGAAACAGCAAGTAAGCCGTTTATTGCGGCTATTAACGGGTTCGCTTTGGGCGGAGGGCTGGAGCTGGCCATGTGTTGCCATATACGCATCGCTTCTGAAAACGCACGGATGGGGTTGCCCGAAGTAAGCTTAGGGGTCATTCCAGGATACGGAGGTACGCAGCGATTGCCTCGGTTGATCGGCCTAGGTAGAGCCATACAAGTGATGACAACAGCCAAAATGATATCTGCACAGCAAGCTGAAGCGTGGGGATTGGTGAATGCAGTCGTTGCTTCGGAAGCCTTGATGGAGACGACTCAAGCATTAGCACAACAAATAGCCAACAATTCCCCCAACGCGATTGCACACGTTTTGCGAGCAACCTTGGCAGGGATACAAGATTCATCGTCAGGTTTTCACGCTGAACAAGTCGCCTTTGGGGCCTGCTTTCAATCGAAAGAAATGGTGGAAGGGACAACCGCTTTTTTTGAAAAACGCAAACCGACGTTCTAAAGAGCGGTTCATCCTAGAATATTCTTACATTGCTGTCGCTTGACGGAAGGGCATCACCTCTCTTTCTTCAGGAGTAAACTCAGAAACAATGGAAAATCATTTTTTGATTCCGTTTGGCTCCGCATGGTGGTGGGCCGGATGGTTGATTTTAGCAGTCTATTTTGCGGTGGTCTTTTTTATTGGCCGATCGCTCAATGAAAAGGCGCGCCTTTCGTTTGAAAAAACCTGGGGACTCCTCATTGCCGGAGCACTGCTGTATACGCAGGCCTACCAACTTTTGAACGGAAGCTGGTCTGTCTCGGAAAGCTTACCCAGCCATCTGTGTGGGTTCAGCGGATTGTTGTCCATCGCATTGCTTTACTTTCGAAAAAAGTGGGCCTTTGTCCCGCTCTTCTTTTGGGGAATTATAGGTGGATTTCATTCCTTGATGACGCCAGAAAGCACCTTGGGGGGAGGGTCGTTTTTTTTGATGGAATATTATTTTAGCCATGCGAGCATCATGGTGGTTCCTGTTTACCATGTCTTTGTCAACGGAATACGGATTCCTCGCAACGGATGGCTGACGGCATTTTTACTCAATAACGCTTTACTTCCCATCGTTTTTACCCTCAACCATTTTACCGGGGGCAATTACATGTACCTCACCGAAAGACCCCTTGTTGACAATCCCTTTGTTGTTGGAGAGTGGCCGTGGTACATCGTAGGGTTTGAATTGGCCGGAATTTTACATTACGGCATCCTGCAGTTGCTTTTTTGGAAAAAATTGGAAACGAAATAAAAACGCAGTATGGATCATCATGTTGCCTTGGCCGCCGGATCGATGTGGTGGTATGTAGGGTGGATCATCTTGGCACTTTACATGGCCATCACGATAACCATTGGAAGGCGCCTTTCCCCAGGTCAACGGGTCCGTTTTGAAAAAGGGTGGGGAATATTCATTCTTGGGTCGTATGTCGTCATTCAGTTCTTGTTGGTGTACCATGACGCCTATACACTGAAAAACAGTTTGCCGATTCATCTGTGTTCGTTCAGTCGCATCTTGAGTTTTATTCTCCTGACGCTCCGAAAAAAATGGGCGTTCTACCCCTTGTTCTTCTGGGGGCTTATGGGAGGGCTTCATGCGTTACTGACGCCGGAAAGCACATTCGGCGACGGCACTTTTTATTTATTGGAGTATTTCCTGGGCCACGCGGGCATCATGGTGGTCCCCGTGTACATGCTGTTTGTACATGACTACAAGATCAAGAAATACGGATGGTTTAGCGCGTGGATTCTATTGAACAGCCTTTTGCCGTTGATTTTTCTCATCTCTGTATGGACTGAGGGGAACTATATGTTTTTGCGCGAACGGCCCCTTGTAAACAATCCCTTTATCATCGGCGAATGGCCATGGTATTTGATAGGGTTTGAAACCATTGGCCTACTCCATTTCTTGCTGTTTACCCTTTTGTTCTACAACAAAATGGAAAAGACACATCGATGAATGATTTAGCCACATATCTCGACTTGGGGTGGCCCATCTTTGGGGTTCTCACCCTTTTGTTTTGGGTGGTTATTCCGCAATGGGTAAAGTACAACACCCGTTTTTTTGAACAACTCCTCGGATGGGTCATTGCCATAAATTATTTAGCGTACCACGTGATGGCTTTTTGGAGTGGAGAATGGTCCATAGCCCAATCATTGCCCTTTCATATGTGCAACATGACGCAAATATTACTGTTTTTGCATTTGGTTTTTCGGGCGCAGTGGGCGTTTCCCATCACAGCCTTTTGGGGACCGCTCGGCGGAATCCAGGCCCTCATTACCCCAGGACTGGACATATCCTCTTCTTGGTACCAATGCACGCAGTTCTTTGTCTCCCACTCCATGGTGGTATTGGTGCCTTTGTTTTTGATTCTCTTCAGCGGAAGAAAAATACCCAAGAATTTTACCTGGAAAATCTTTGGCCTAACCAACGCGGTGGCCTTTGTTCTGTATTTTGTCAATCTACTCACGGGCGGAAATTACATGTACGTCAATCAACCACCACCCGTAAACCACCCCCTCGTTCAAGGTATTTGGCCATACTATTTGTTGGTGTTTGAGATCGCTTTTTTGCTTTTAGCGGCCGGCTATTCGTGGTTGCTAAGAAAACACACCCTGGAGATTTCATCGGAGGAGAAAAGCTGATTTTCATCATTTATTGACTTGGCTGAAGAGAGTACTTTTCGGACATGTATACAGTGTATTGTCCCACAGACTTTTCCGCCGGCGCCAAAAGCGCAGCGGATTTCGCAGTACTCTTGGCTAAAGCTTGGAGCGCTCCCTTGATTTTGATCCACGCCTACGAGGCCCCCATGGCGGACGAAATGGGCATTAGCCGGTTTCTTGCGGACATTAGGCAACTTTCTATGGACTCCCTCAAAGCAGAAGCGGAGCGACTAGAAGGACATTTTGTTCAAGTGCGATTTGACGCCGTGTACGGAACGATAGATTCTGTTTTAGCCAGCTTAACGGAGGAAAACAGTGCACATTCGATTGTGGTGATGGCTACCCAAGGAGCGAACGATTCGGTGGAAGCTTTTTTTGGCACCAATGCCGTATCCGTCATGCAGAGATTGTCTTGCCCCGTTTGGGTAATTCCCCCTCACGCAAGGATAGAAAAACCACGCAAAATAGTGGTCGCCGTGGACGCAGAATTGAAGCCTACGGATGCAGCCTTTTCCACGCTCGTAGTGGCAGGAAAAAGACTGGGCGCGCGCATTGAAGCCTTGCACGTGCATATTTCAGAGGAGGAAGTGCGCCCTTCTTGGGCAGAAAAAGAACAACGAATTCGAGCTCACGGCATACCAGTAGAGGTGATGCGTAATTCAACGGTAGAAGAAGGGTTGATGCGGTGGACAGCAGAGGAGCCCCATGTTGCCGTTGCAGTCATTGTGCGAAAGCGTCATTGGCTTTGGGATCTGAGACACCACAGCGTAAGTGCAGGAGTGGCCTATCATTTGAATCAACCGTTGTTGGTATTGCACGAAGATTGAGTTCCACTACCGCACCGTAGAAGAAACATTCCTATCTTTCCTTGCGGTCATGAAAAAGGAAAGAGAACATCCGTGGGTTGTGGTGGTTCAAGAGATGTTGAGCCCCCTGGCGCATCCACCCTCTGCGGCGGCCATGTCTGCTTACATGAAAGATCAGTTTCCCTTTTTGGGAATCAAAAAGCCGCACCGGCTGAAGGCACTGCATGGGCTGTTGTCCAAAGAAGGACGACCCGACCCAGAGGATACGGCGCTGATTTGCCAACAGCTTTGGGCTCTTCCAGAAAGGGAATACGCCATGGTGGGGATTGAATTGCTTCGCGTACAACGCCGATTCTTGTCATTGGAAGATTGGCCGTGGCTATTGTCGCTCGTTCACCAACGGACTTGGTGGGACACCGTGGACTTTTTGGCTACAGACCCCATGGGACGAACCCTATTAATAGAACCGCATCAATTGGAAAAATGGGGAGACCCCTTAGTGTACAGCTCGAATCCCTGGGATAACCGCGTGGCCATGCTGCTTCAACTGCACTGGAAGGACAAAACAAACGAAGCGTTTCTGGAAAAAGCCTTAGCGCATCACGCAAAATCGCCTTGGTTTTTCCATAAAAAGGCCATTGGATGGGCTCTTCGGCAGTACGGCCGAACCAACCCAGAGTGGGTTAGGGCCTTTGTGGATAAATACAAAAACACCCTCAGCGGATTGAGTATTCGAGAAGCAACGAGAAAATTGTAACAATTATTTTTATTTTTTTGCGCTAAACCTTGCATTTTATTACATTTGAGTTTCACAAAAATCACATAACACATGAAAAAAACTCTACTAGCCGTATTTTTAATAGCCTCCGTAGCTAGTTCTGCACAGGTTATTTTGAATATTATGCATCCGCTTTCCATGGCGGGCCCCATTGCTCATACAAATCAAGGCAACACCACAGGATGGGGATTGGCCGATTTGATGGATCCAGCCGACGCCGTGATGGACACGGTCGTTGCCATGGACGATGGAACGCCTGGGGTCAACACGCTGACAGGCGCTGGGTATCCTGGCATTGAAAAGAAAAGAGAGGGCTGCAACACAGACACGCTTGCCTCTACTCCTGCCTGTAATTTTTTACGTGGTAAAATCGTATTGATCGCTCGCGGTACCTGCGAATTTGGACTCAAATGCTTCTTGGCACAACAAGCCGGAGCGGTTGGTATCATCGTGTACAATCGAGAGAATGCGCAATTGATCATGGGCCCAGGGGTTTATGGAGCGCAGGTATTTATTCCGGTTTCCGCCATTGCCCGCCCCGATGGTGATGCCCTGCTTTCTGCCATTACAGGAGGTCAAACCATTGTAGCCTTTTTGGGCAACAAAACGGGGGCCTTCGTCAATGACGTGAGCATAAACAAAGCCGAGATCATGTTCCCTCGCGCAGCAGCCGAGCCAAAAGAAATGGTATTGGACAGCTCTATGTACGAGGTTCCGCTAGGATTTTGGGCCCGCAACGATGGTTCAGCGAACCAAACTTCAGTCACAGCAAAAGCGGAAGTGAAATTGGGAGGTACTGTTTTGCACGCACCCACTTCTCCTTCGTTTGCTATGAACTCAGCGGACTCCATCTATGTTTCTTTCCCTCCTTTTAAGCAGCCTACCTACGCTCCGGGTCGCTATAGCTTTACGTACAGCTTGCAGTTGACCGGTGAAAATTTCCCAGCAGACAATGAATTCGCTTCGAATGTGGATGTGAACGACAGCATCTTCTCCTATGTCCGCGTGGCAGATTCTACGCTGACTCCTATTGACAACAATTCGTATCGATTTGCAACGGCGCCCAACACGCTGGCCTCTTCTTGTATTGCTTTCCAGCATCCAGAAGTAGAGGATTTGGAATTGATTGGAATCCGCTTCTCAAACTACATTGCCTTGCCAGACTCGATTGCTGGTCGCTATGTTGACATCACGGTTGACGAGTGGAACGATGCGTTTGTGGATGTTTTGGATACCAATTTGGCAGTATCCAGCACGGTAAATTTGATTTCGGAAACCTATACATACACCAGCCAAGCAGAAAATGACGCAGTGGTAACCCATATGTTTACCAATCCCGTGATGTTGGACGACGATCAGCGTTATTTGATGTGTATCAACACGTCTGATGCGTTGATGTACTTTAATCACTCTACGGTGTATGGATACGAGCAAAACAACCGCACCGCAGGAACGCAACCTAAGTCCATCCACATACGTGACGGAGCTTTGGGCGACTGGGGGAATGCGATTCCCACCATCACGTTGATTACCAAATCCTATATTGGTGTGCGTGAATTTACCTTGGATAAGTCCATGGCTTTCCCGAATCCAGCTACGCATACAGTAAATATTCCCATGACCGTAGAGGGAAAAGCAGATGTGCGCGTGTACGACATGACGGGTAAAGTGGTGATTGATCGTTCAGCAGCCATTACTTATGGCCGTCTTACAGTAGATGTGTCTGCGCTTCCAGCGGGAAGTTATGTGTTCCATGTGAACGCGGCCAATGGCCACACGTCTCGTTTCAATGTGATTGTGAGCCGATAATTTTGACACGATTTTTTGAGAAGGGCTGCCTCGTAGAGGCAGCCCTTTTTCGTTTGTAGATTTACCAAAGAATGGTATTCAGTAGCGCCTGGTTTTTGTTCGGTTTCTTGCCGGCCTTTTTAGTGATGTACCATGCGGTACCTAGGCGCCAGCAGAATACCGTTTTGTTGGCGTTTAGCTTGCTTTTTTACGCGTGGGGGGCTCCTTTGTTCATCGGGATAGTGGTGGCCAGCTTATGGGCCAATTTTTACATCGTTCGGGCCATGGATGGGGCCGAGGCGTCCTCGTCCTTTCGCCAAAAAGCCATGTGGCTTTCCGTGGTGCTCAATCTGGGATTGTTGGGCGTATTCAAGTACGCCAACTTTGCTGTAGACAATCTCAACGAGTTGTTGGTATGGGGCGGATCCCTGCCGCTGGAGTGGACCCCTATTGCTTTGCCGGTAGGTATTTCCTTTTTTACTTTTCAATCGCTGAGCTATACCCTAGACGTCTACAATCGGCGGCAAGCAGCCCTAGATAAACCGACAGATTTTTTACTCTTTATTTTGATGTTTCCTCAGCTCATTGCAGGGCCCATTGTTCGGTATACGGAAGTCGCCGACGATTTAACCCATCCCGATCGTCGGGCAGAGAGCACGCGCAAGCCAGGCGTTTTTTGGGACGGATTTTTTCGATTTGCCTTAGGGCTAGGAAAGAAAGTTTTACTGGCGAATGGTTTGGCGGAACCCATTGAAGGATGGATGTCTGATGGGTTTGGCTCACTTTCCCAAGCCGAAGCATGGGCCGTCGTTTTGGGATATACATTTCAGATTTATTTTGATTTCAGTGGGTATTCCGACATGGCCATAGGATTGGGGAAAATGATGGGGTATCATTTCCCGGAAAATTTTGACCACCCATACACCAGCCTAAGCATCACGGAATTTTGGCGCCGATGGCACATGACCTTGGGCCGGTTTATGCGTGAATATGTGTATGTACCCTTGGGGGGCAATCGTTTGGGGGTCGGCCGAATGTATCTGAATCTTTGGCTCGTTTTCCTCATCAGCGGTCTATGGCACGGGGCGGCCTGGAATTTTGTCTTTTGGGGCGCATGGCACGGATTGTTCATTGTTATAGAACGATTGTTTTTGGGCCGATGGCTCGCCCGCTGGGGCCGCGGAGCGAGTATGTATACGTTTGCCATCGTGGCCTTCGGTTGGATTCCTTTTCAAATGCCCGATGCCGTGAGCGCAGGAAAACTTTTCAACGCTTTGTGGCAACCCACCGATGCGCATAGCTCTATTTCTTTTGGCTTTATAGCGGTACTGAGCATTTCCGCTCTCTTGTCGTACGCTCGCTTTTGGCCTGGGGGTGAACAGTTGGCGCAGAGACTCTTTTCTCGGACCGACCGAATGGCGTTGCGCCCCCTGTGGCTGATAGTATTCTTGATCAGCGCGGCATATATCGTGGCCGGTGGATTCAACCCCTTCATTTATTTTCGGTTCTGATGCTTCAAAAAGGAATACTGATTGGATTGTTGTCCGTTCCCGCTGTGTTGTTGCTGGTGTGGAAAGGGGAATGGTTTCCCTTACGTAACGCCGCCCCCTCTCCTTGGCCTTCTGCCATTGTCTGGGAAACTTGGACAGACGGATCCTGGACGAAGGAATTTGAGCAGGCATTTACGGATCGATTGGGAGGAAGAAACATCGGCATCAGAGTGCGCAACACATTGGATTATGTTGTTTTCGGGAAACTGCACGCACACAGCGTCGTGGAAGGAAAAAATGGATCGCTTGTGGAGTGGGAATACATTCAAACAGCCCGAGGCGAAGATTTTATGGGGGAAAGACGGCTCGATTCCACAGCCCAGGCAGTAGCGGCTTTGCAACGCCGATTGGAAAGTGATGGAAAGCATCTGCTGGTCGTGTTGGCTCCCGGAAAAGGGGTTTTTGCCTCCCAGGACTGGTTGCCGCAATGGGGTCAACCCACCACACCGGATGCAACCAACGTGGGGGTATTTGCCAAGGCGCTGGAGAAAAAGGGTGTTCTTGTATACAATGCGCATCAACATTTTTTGGCACAACGGGATACGGCCAAAAGAGTATTGATGGCCCGCGGCGGAATACATTGGTCCACGCTGGGCATGTGGAGAGAAACAAAAGGCATCCTCTCGATGATGGAAAAGAGGATGGGACGACCGCTGCCACAACCCTCCTGGACTCGGGCGCAGGCAACCCAAAGCGCCAGGGGATCAGACGATGATTTGCTTCAAGGAACCAATCGATTTGGCTTCTACAACAAGGAAACATTGCACTATCCAGAGGTTGCGTGGTCCACCATGCCGCCCGGAACGAAGAAGCCGAAAGTGGTGGTGATTTCGGATAGTTTTTATTGGCAAATGCACAACGAAGGGGTTACACGCACCGCGTTTCGGGAAGGAGAATTTTGGTATTATAACGCAAGGATATACAGCGAAAAAGACAAAGGGAAACCCATTACTTCAAAGGATGTGGAGAGGGTATTGCGAGAGGCGGACGTTTTTATTCTCCTGTCTACAGATGTGAACATCAAGCGTTTTGGGTTCGGCTTTGTAGGGCAAGCTTTGCGTTGAATTGTACCTTTGAGCGATGGAAAAGGGCCGCGGCATTCGCCTCAACAAGTTTATCGGAGAAAGCGGCTACTGCAGTCGCCGGCAAGCGGATATTTACATAGAAGAGGGGCGGGTCAAAATCAACCAACGAAAAGCCAAGGTGGGCGATTTGGTCTTCCCTGGCCAAACAGTGATGGTCAACGGATTTGTTTTAGAACCCGCGCAAGAAGATCATCTGGTCTTTATAGCGCTGAACAAACCCACGGGAATTACTAGCACGACAGAATCAGCTGTAAAAGACAACATTGTAGACTTTGTCCATCATTCCGAGCGGATATTCCCCATTGGCAGGCTCGACAAAGATTCACAAGGCCTCATTTTTTTAACCAACGATGGCGATGTAGTCAACAAAATATTGCGCGCCGGAAACAAGCACGAAAAGGAATACGTGGTGACGGTAAATAAGCCACTCACCGAGCAAGCACTGCACACGATGGCCAGAGGGGTGCCCATGCTGGGATCGATCACCAAGAAGTGCAAAATCGTACAGGAAACACCTGTCGTATTCCGAATCACGTTGATTCAGGGCCTCAATCGACAGATTCGTCGCATGGCAGAATTTGTTGGATACGAGGTAAAAAAACTGGAAAGGGTTCGGATCATGGGAATTTCACTGGGCAAATTGCCCTTGGGCGAGTGGCGTGATCTCTCCCCGGAAGAAGTGGGAAAACTGTACGCAGCCGTAGAGAATGACTCATCGGAAGTGCCTGTCAAATCCAAAACAACAACGAAGCCCACGCCCAAGCCAAAAGCCAGGGGCACAACCGCCACGGGAGGGAGGCCAAAAGGGAAAGCATGGCCCAAAGCAGGCCAAAAAAACAAACGCTGACGAGCGGAATTATTTTTTAGCTCCCCACCAAAAACCCAACGCTGCCATCGGGAAATAAGCCAGGGATAAATCAACGACATTAAACCACATCGGAGAGGGCAATTCCCACACCATAATGGCCCCCATGGCGAAGAAAATCAAACCCACACTCACCGCCTGTCCGTAGGCATATAGGGTCGCCCATTTGGATACAATAAAGGCAGACAAAAGAGTTCCAGAGGCATGGGCCAGGAAAGGAAATAAAAAATGCTTAGGCTCCCACAAAATCATGCCCGCCGCAAGCCCAGGCATGGTTGTTACGTCCACACCCTCCGGGTAAGGAATGATGGTTCCGCTCACGGAAATGAGAGCTCCGTTCAAATAGGCTCCTGCGACCATTGCGCCGAGAAACAACAAAGTGTTCAGTAAGTATGATTTCATAAGGTTAAATATAGGGTTCTGTTTCACTCTACTAATTTAAAAAAAACAAGGGGGTTATGTAGAACCGATTGGTCATCAGAGGATGCGACTAGAAAGGACTCATTTTATTAAACAGGTAACGGCAAGCGAGTGTGCTTTTAGCCGCTGGAGGAATAAATGGCCCACCGATAACCATGAATCTCTCATTCCATCACAAATTTTCCCCATAGAATCACATCGGCTAAAAACGCCAAAAAGCATCGTTACAAGTTGTTTCCAAGCAGGGGATGCCCTGCAATATAGGGTTGGATGATGTTTTTTGGCAAGTAACTCAAATTTACTTTTTGGAATAGAATCTATTAATTTTTTGAAAATCGGCTGACCGACAAATTTTTCCAAATATCTTTGGAACTCATTACTTTTGGTTTTTACACGCAAAAAGTATGAAAAAGGGCTTCCTGTTAAAAGGAACCATTCGTATTAAAATAATTAGTCGATTTGTAGCGATTTCTATTTTGTAAAATAATATAGTAATTATGGAAAAGTTTATCGGGCTAAAAAAAATATTGGGATTTATAGTAATTATTTGTGGTGCTTGTTGGGTATTAAATACTATTGGCTTAATTATAGCCCTCCTATTTAACATTGAATCTTTTAATGAGTATTTTAATAATCCTATTTATATAGACGGAGAGGAAACTTCCCCCATCAGTTTAATGACTTGGAAACTACTTTTTTGGTCTGCAATTATAAGTGCCATACTTATAAAAATACTTGGCGGAAGCCTATCTAAAATAAATGGAAATGGGTATGAATCTGAGTAAATTATATTACTAGAGAAACCCTGTTAAAAATAGCTATTTCTACTCACTGCAGAAGGAGGGACTGTACGGTCCAAAATTTGCTGGGGAGGAATTCGGAAGTAAACTTGTAGCGTTCAAAACATAAATAGTATAGAATGACCCCATTTATTTCAGGTATTGAATTATTATCAAACCAAAAAAGTTTTAGGTTGGATATAAATACTATCAAGGGTTTATGGTTCTTATTGCACTTTAAGAAGTTTGAAATTCTTAATACGGTAATTTATCACAAACAATATAGTGAGTTTAGACAATCAAAAAGCACCAAGTATCCTACAAGACGTTTAACCAAAAAATTTGCCAATACAGCTGATTTATTAGACTATTTGAGTATTATTAATTATAGAAGATCGAGAAATTTTTATATATATGAAATCGAGTTTACTAATGGGTGGAAAATCAAAGAGAGTTGTCACATCGCATTTACTTTTTATACTAATTCAGTAGAAGAAAGAAATACATTAATAAACCACCTAATTAATTCCGTTGCTTATGACCCAATTGCTATTGATTCGTTGGAGCCTAATTACTCTTATTATTTCAATGCATCTGGTTCATTAATGGATGCTAATAGTGGGTTTATTATGCCAGATGAGTTTTGGGGTAAGGATAGATATGAAAAATGGAAATCGGATGCAATAAAGGAATACTATAATGAAGAAGTATCTGATACAGTAGACATCCCTTTTAACATTGGAGGTTCGGTTTTTCCAACGAATGACCGAGATATTAGAGTTCCATTTTAAGGTTGTTTATAGCAATTAGCTCAAAATTCATTGACAAGTTATTACCAACATTTATATACAGATAAATCAATACTTTGAATTTTGATGGTACTGCTTGATAATCAGAAAGTTACGTTTCAATAATTTGTACTAAGTTGCGGATTATTTAGTTTTTGAAAAATGTTATAATGGATTAATGTATAATTAAAAAGGCTCTACATTTCTGTAAAGGCTTTTTTCAATTTACTCCCCTTATTGACATAATATGAAGCGGCCATGTGCTGCTTCATTACGTGACTATCAGAAAATCAAATGGATCATTACTTATTCTTTATTCAGGTGTTTGCTTTTACCTATCCAACCTAAATGGGTATGGTCAAAACTATCGGAGTATTTTAATCCATACCCCGC
>CAMDTE010000003.1 GCA_945907425.1 Owenweeksia hongkongensis DSM 17368
ATGGGCAAGGACAGGACTTCTTTGGCCAATTGCTCTGCCACGGGGAACGATCCTTCGGGAACATTTGATTGTGCGTAGGCCTTTTGCAAATGCAGGGGGACGGGATAGTACACCATGCTGGGAATGCCCTCCTGAGCAAGAAAGGCCATTAATTCATCCCGACGACCGTTGAGAACACGCAGGGTATATTGATGAAAAACATGGGTAGATTGGGTCACGCGGACAGGAATTCGGAGCCCATCGCAGTCAGCAAGCGCTGCATCGTAGAAGGCCGCCGCTTCGTTCCTCGCGGATGTATAAGCTGCTAAAAAGGGTAATTTAATGAGCAAAATTGCCGCCTGGAGAGTGTCCAGGCGAGAATTTACACCAATCACATCGTGGTAATATTTGATCTTTTGCCCGTGATTGGCTATCATCTTTAACTTCTCGGCGAGAGCATCGTCTTGTGTCAACAGCGCACCACCGTCACCAAAACAACCCAAATTTTTACTAGGGAAAAATGAAGTGGTCCCTATATGGCCCATCGTTCCAGCCTTCGCTGTTTTTCCATCGGAGAAAACAAACTCCGCCCCTAGGGCTTGGGCGGTATCTTCCACAACCCACAATCCGTATTTTTTGGCCATATCCAACAGCTCCTCCATAGGAGCGCATTGCCCAAACAAATGAACCGGAACAATGGCTTTCGTTCGGGGAGATATTGCCTTTCGCGCAGCCTCCACATCGATCATGAAGGTGTCGGGGTCAACATCCACCATCACCGGAATCAACTGCAATAAGGCTATGACTTCTGCAGTGGCGACATAAGTAAACACGGGTACGAGCACCTCGTCTCCTGGCTTTAATTCCAAAGCCATCAAGGCCAACTGCAAAGCATCGGTTCCGTTAGCACAAGGAATAGCGTATTTCACTTGTTGCGACAAAGCCAAAGACTGCGCAAAAGATTTCACTTCTGGACCTTGAATAAACGCCGCCGAGGACACCACGTTTTGCATAGCTTGGCTCAGTGCAGGCTGCAATTTCTCTGCCTGCGTCACCAAGTCTACCATTTGAATGGTTTTGTGATACCCCATTGCACAAAGATACGTGATGAAACAAGGTCGTTACGCCTATTGGACTATGTGTTAGTTTTGCATAGTGCGCACTTTGTATTCCTTTTTATTCATCGCGTCCTTGAGCGTCCACGCCGAGGCTCAAACGCAAAAAGCCAAATCCACGGATGCCGGGATTTATATTCAAACGGGACTCAGCACGCTAACCCCTTTGGGGGATTGGAAACGCACCTATGCTTCGGGGATGGTCTTTGCCCTCGATCCGGGCTACAAAACAGGAAAACAATGGACTTTCGGCCTGTTGGGTCGCTCTCTCTATGGAATGCCTGTTCGCATCGAGGAGCAGATTTTGGGATTCTTGGAAACCGTGGACAATCAAATCTTGGGACTCAGCGGAAGCTATGCGGAAGTTCGGACAGAAGGTCGAGGGACTCAATTGGGGGTGTACCTAGGGAAAATTTTCCCGAAAACAGGACTGAATCCTCTCAGCGGCATAGAATGCAGAATCGGCGGAGGCTGGATGCAACACCGCATTGTTTTTACCAACCCGGAAACCTCCGTTCCTTTAGTGAACAAACCATATTCCGATGGATTTGATCGATTGCATCAAGGAGCCTTCTGGGAACAAAGCATTGGCTATTTTCACCGCGATCCAAAGGGTAGTATCCATTACCAGCTGGGGTTGGATTTATTTCAAGCCCGTACCGTCAGCGCTCGCGGATACAATTACGATACGCGACTCCCCGACACAGAGAAGAAATGGGATCTGGGATGGCAAATAAGAGCCACTTGGTACCTCCCTCTTTTCAAATCTAGTCAACCCAAAACCGGCCCGCGGTTTTATGTGGACTGATCGACTTATTGCATCCCTCGCTGGGCGTGTATATTTTGTACTTGTCCACAGTGCTGCTGCGTTGGGCCATTCAAAAGCGCGCGCATTTTGTGCCATGCGTCGTCACCCTTGTCCCGATGGCCCCTTTGACCTGTGGGTGCACTGTTCTTCGTTGGGTGAATTGGAAACGGCTCGTCCCTTGTTGTTGCTCTACTCCGAAAAAAATCCAGGGCATTCTCTCCTCGTCACATTTTTCTCTCCTTCTGGATTCGATGCCGTTCAGGTTATCAGCGATACTGTTTCCATCACCGCTCTGCCATGGGATATCCCCTCTTCGGTGAGACAATTTTTACAGAAAGCCCGACCGAAAAAAGCCGTTTTTATTCAATACGATCTTTGGCCCGCATTGATGCAAGGGATGGATGCCCACCAAATCCCATGGGGAGTTGCCTTTTACAAACACACGAAGAAGGGTGGTTATTTCCATCGAATGCTACAGAAAGCTCATTTTGTCTCTACCCAAACAAAAGAGGACGAATTCTTGCTGCGGTCTTTTCTTCCTGCCGATAAAGCCGTGTGTGTGGGGGATGGGCGGTTTGACAATGTGTTGCGTCGTGCGCAAACCATCCCCTCTTTTCCGCCGGCTTGGAATTCTTTCCATGACCTCACTGGCTACGGAGTCTTTGGGTCGATTTGGCCAGACGATGCCTCTTTGATTCTGCCTTTGTTGGCGCGATTTCCCCACCTGAAGTGGATCCTTGCACCCCACGACGTGTCTGAGAAAAATATAACTTTTTGGGAAGAGAAAATTCCCATGCCGTGGGTTCGCTTCTCCAAACTCTCCAATGAAACAGCTCCTGCAAAAGTCATTCTGTTGGACACTGTGGGGCATCTTTTCGATCTCTACAGCGGCGCTCAATTTGCGTATATCGGAGGTGGAGTGCATCGAAAATTACACAACATACTAGAGCCCTTGGCGTGGAATGTTCCTACCGCCTTTGCCTCTTCAGGGGAAACAAACCATTGGGAAGCCGTAGCTGCTGTGGAGTATGGCTGTGCCGCGTCCGTATCAACCCCTATAGAATTGGCTCGTAAAGTGGCCGAATGGGACAAAGAAAGACCCAGAGCCGTCGACTTTATCCGAGAGCACACGGGAGCAACAGGGCGCTTGATGCGTTTAGTAGAATCCCTCCAAGGGTAAATCCCCGGACTCGAGCCCCAAGAGAAAGGCGTATTCCATAGCCACTTCTTTGTATGCCTCAAAACGACCCGAGGCTCCACCATGCCCTGTTTCCATGTTGCAATGCAATAGTAAGGGAGTAGATTGGGTTCGCACATGGCGCATTTTAGCCACCCATTTGGCCGGTTCCCAATACTGCACCTGTGAATCGTGCAATCCCGTCGTCACCAATAAAGCAGGATAGGCTTTGGCTTCCGTTTGATCGTACGGAGAATACGATTTCATTCTAAAATAAGCATCTGCTTCGTTTGGATTACCCCACTCTTCGTACTCCCCCGTTGTCAACGGAATGGTTTCGTCGAGCATGGTAGTCACCACATCCACAAAGGGAACGGCCGCAACGACTCCTCGGAATAGCTCCGGTCGCTTATTGATGATAGCACCCATCAACAATCCGCCGGCACTCCCCCCCATGGCGTATAGATGCCCAGGCGAGGCCCATCCAAGGCGAAGCAAAGCATCCGTACAATCAAGAAAATCGGTGAATGAATTCATCTTGTGCTCCATTTTGCCTTGATCGTACCAAGTTCTTCCCAAATCTTGCCCGCCGCGAATGTGCGCGATACAATACCCAAACCCTCTTTGGAGTAAACTCAATCTTGTACTGGAAAAAGAAGGATCTATGCTGATTCCATACGAGCCGTATCCGTACACTAAAAAAGGGATGGGCCCTTTGCGTTCTGCAGGGTAGACAATGGAGAGGGGAATTTGCGTTCCATCGACCGCTGTTGCCCACAATCGTTCCGTGGTATATGCTTTCTCATCGTATCCTCCCACTACTTCCGCTTGTTTTCGCAGTCGTTTTTCACGCGTAAGCATATGGTAATCGTAAATAGACGAGGGGGTCACCAAAGAAGTGTATCCAAAACGCAACCAAGAGGAATCGAAGTCTGGATTGCTGCCAACAAACGCAGTGTAACAAGGCGCATCAAAGGACAATGCATGCCCTTGTTTTCCGTCCCATCGATGAATGTGGATTTTCGTCAAGGCGTTTTCTCGTTCCTCAATGACCCAGAAATCCCGAAACAATTCCATCCCTTCCAAAAACACCGAGGGTCGATGAGCTAAGAAATCGCGCCAATTCTCTTGGATCGTTTCTTCCTCTGGCGTGCGCATTATTTTAAAATTTGTAGCGCCGTCTTTGTTCGTTCGAATGAACCAACTCGAATCAAAATGGGATGCACTGTACTCCAAGCCCGGCTCTCGTTTTTGAAACAACTGCGGCATGTCTGTGGGGCAATCAGCAGACCAATACCACAACTCATCGGAAGTGGAAGAACCGCTTGAAATCAGTAGGTATTTTTTGCTTTTTGACTTGTACACGGAACAGGAAAAGGCTTCGTCGCTTTCCTCGAAAACCAATACCGGATTTTCATTTTTTTGACCGATCCTTTTTCGCCAGATTTGGTTGACGCGGAGCGTTTGCGTATCCTTCGTGGAATAAAAAATATGTTCGCCATCGTTTGCCCAGACCGCTGCCCCCGATGTGCTATCAATACATTCTTCGGAAACAACGCCCGTCACAAGATCCTTGAAGTAAATCGTGTACAAACGACGGCTGACAAAGTCTACGCCAAAGGCCATTTTTTGGCAATCGGGCGTTACAAACAAACCGCTGACAGAGCAATAAGTATGCTCTCTAGCGAGGTCATTGACATCTAAAAGGACTTCTTCCGCGCTGGCCATCTCCCCGTTTTCATCGCGCTTTCTGCAATGCAAAGGGTATTCTCGACGTTCTTCAAAACGGGAATAATACCAATACCCATTTTTGCATACCGGTACACTTTCGTCTTTGGGCGGGATGCGCGCTACCATCTCATCGAAAAGTGCTTTTTCCATCCCAGCAATGGGCTTAAAAACTTCTTCTCGGTAGGCATTTTCACTCTCCAAATAGGAAATAACCTCGGAATCTTCTCGGTTGTTCAGCCAATAGTAGGGGTCCCATCGTATGTCGCCGTGTTTTTCCAGGCGCATATCCTTTCGCAAGGCGCGGGGAGCTAGACTCTTTCTCATAAAATAGTTAACGGGCTCTGAGCATCACAATCCGCTTCAACCCCTCTCGCGAGGGAAGGTGCTGAGGATTGTAAGACAGGGCTTTGCGGTAATCAGACTCTGCGCTCGCAACGTCTCCCGTCTTTTCCGCGCAATAAGCACGACCGTAATACGCTCGGTAATTTACCTCTCGTGCCTGAATGCTCTGTCCAAAATAGGAGCGCGCTTCTGGTATCAGATTCAACTCTAAGTGAATAAATCCCAAATTGAAAAAGGGTTCCGGATTTTTTGGATCCAGCTGCGAACAGAGCGTAAAAGTCTCTATAGCAGGGTTGAAATCACGTTGCCCTAAATAAAACATACCCAAATTGTAGTGCGCATTGAAATTGCTGGGATCCAACTCGATCAATCGCTGAAAGTAACCGGTAGCAAGCGGGCTTTTCAAAGCGGCGTGCAAAACTCCGGCCATATCCAATGCCACCGCATAGGATGGATCCAAATCAATGGCTTTTTGAATGTATTTCAGCGCCATCACTGTATCGCCTTTTCCGTCTCGGATATTCAACCCTTTGATATAATACGCAATGGGGTTTCGTGGATCCAACTCCATCACCTTGTCCACCAACTCGTTCGATTTACCGTGCTCTTGAACAATGGAGTACAGCTCCGCTAATTTCAATCGACATTCTATTGTCGCCGGATCCAGGGCAATGCACTTTTCCCATTCCAGCTTGGAATTACGCGTTTGATTCGATAAAAAGTACACCTCTCCCATGCGCAAATGGGCTGCTGCCAATCCAGAGTCCAAGGCCAAAGAAGCCTCTGCATCCGCTTTCGCGTAGGGTAAATTTTTATTTTCTAGATGCAATCCGGCACGGAATGCCAAAGCACTCGCATCCCTTGGATTTTGGGTGATGAATTCAGAAATGCTGTCCAAAAGTGTGACCGAAGAATCGCCATCTGTAGTGGAACCAGCCGATGCATTCCCATCGCCACAAGCCAGGAGGGTGGAAACAACACATCCTAGCCAAAGAAAATTCCTTTTACGCACGAAGAATTCCCACGATTTTAGCTTCCAACTCGTCCGCCAACTCCACATTGTCTTTTAACAGCTGTCTTACGGCGTCGCGGCCTTGACCCAGTTTGGTATCACCGTAACTAAACCAACTGCCACTCTTCGCAATAACACCATGCAAAACGCCAAAATCAATAATTTCACCGATTTTGGAAATTCCTTCACCGTAATAAACATCAAACTCGGCTTGACGGAAAGGAGGAGCTACTTTGTTTTTCACCACTTTTACGCGTACCCGATTGCCGATCACCTCATCGCCGTCTTTGATTTGTGTACTGCGACGGATGTCTATGCGAACGGACGAGTAAAACTTTAATGCATTTCCACCCGTGGTTGTTTCAGGATTCCCAAACATGACGCCGATCTTTTCCCGCAATTGGTTGATGAAAATACAGGTGCAATTCGTTTTGGCAATGGTACCCGTCAGCTTACGCAAAGCCTGAGACATCAATCGAGCGTGCAATCCAACCTTGGATTCGCCCATTTCACCTTCAATTTCACTTTTCGGTGTCAAAGCGGCAACAGAATCTATCACAATGATGTCGATAGCTCCAGACCGAATCAAGTTGTCTACTATCTCCAAGGCTTGTTCCCCATTGTCGGGCTGAGAAATGATCAGCTCTTCTGTATTCACGCCTAAATTTTCTGCATAAACCCGATCAAAAGCATGTTCGGCATCAACGAACGCGGCCAATCCCCCATTTTTTTGTGCTTCCGCAATGGCATGCAAAGCCAACGTGGTTTTACCAGAGGATTCAGGCCCATATATTTCTACCACCCTTCCGCGCGGATAACCACCAATGCCCAGCGCAATGTCAATGCCCAAAGAACCGGACGGAATGACTTCGATGTCTTCTACTGCTTTATCACCCATGCGCATGACCGCCCCTTTTCCATAGGTTTTGTCCAATTTTTCCATGGTTAATTTGAGGGCCTTCAGTTTGGCTTCTTTTTCTGTGCTCATAGGGCAATGGATTGTAAGAATTTGGATAAAAGATAGGCCGAAGCAGGGCTGCGGCAGAAGACAAATTTAGGGCAATGTACATGCCCTACCTAACGATAAATACTTAAGTTTACTGACAGCGCAAAATTTGTTCCGCTGCGTCCTTAGTATCCACAGAATCAATCACATGAGTGATGACTCCCGATCCGTCAATTACAAAAGTAACCCGGTAAACCCCATCGTACTCACGGCCCATAAACTTCTTGCGACCCCATACCCCAAAGGCGGTAACTACTGACTTGTCTTCGTCCGAAATCAAATCAAACGGCAGATTGTATTTGGCAATGAACTTTAGATGTTTTTTGGGGGAATCCACAGACACTCCCACGATGGAATAGCCTGCGTGGAGCAATTCACCATAACCATCTCTCAAGGAACAAGCTTCTGCCGTACATCCTGGCGTATCGTCTTTTGGATAGAAGTACAACACCAGTTTCTTTCCGTCGAAGTCCTGCAAGGAAAGGCTCGATTCGTTTTGGTTGATCGATTGAAAATGTGGGGCTTTATCGCCTGGTTTGAGATGTGTCATGGAAAAAGGTCTAAAGGATGGTTAAAAAGAAGTCATGGAACAAAAGAAAGCCGGCGATTGAATTAGGGCAACGAAAAACGGAAAAGGAGCGGAAAATGATCGGAGGGATAGCTCATCCCAAAGGGGTCGATGATCCTCCGGCTCTTCTTCAGGGATAGGCCAGCGCTTCCAAAAACATAATCAATGCACTTATCGTCTGTGGAATCTAGGGTAAACGCATTGAAAGTGGGTGGATTGCATTCCTCTCTTCCCGGCGCAGGGCAGGAGAAATCTATAAAACGATTTTTCATTCGAGAAATTCCCGGATCCAACGGTTCCATATTGAAATCCCCCACTATCAAAACGGGTGCGTTTGTCCATTGCCTGCATTCTAAAGACTTATCCATAACCAGGGAGATGGATTCCTGTCTTGCCACTTTTCCTCTGTGATCAAAATGTACATTGAGCACCCAGAAAAAAACAGCTTCTGCTTTTGCTTGAAACAAAGCATAGGTACAAATTCTGTTCAGGGCAGCATCCCAACCGCGGGAGGGAACACTCGGCGTAGAAGAAAGCCAAAAAGTACCTTCTTGGACTACCGTGTATCGCGTCGTGTCGTAAAAAATGGGGACAAATTCCCCGCCCCTCAAGCCGTCCTCTCTGCCTACTCCGACACTACGGTACGATGGGAGGAGTTCCAATAAATCATCCAATTGATGAGAAAGCACCTCTTGAAGGCCTACAATACCCGCCTTCGAATCCCTTATCTGTTGTGAAATCGGTCCTTTCCGTTCCTGCCAAGTTTCACAAAGATCAGTGGGTCCATCGTATCGGATATTGTAAGTAATAAGGGTGTGCAAGCTTGTTTGGGCTAGGCATGCAAGGGGAAAGGAAAAACAAAAAACCCACCGTAACATTGGAGTTGTCATTGTATTCTTGTGTTCGTTAGGCCCTGGGGTTCGTGGGCATAAATGTATCCTATTGTTTCTGGTATTCCTACGCACCCTTTCGCTGTGCCTTCTTTCATCTGAACGCCGCATATCCTTCCAAAAGAAATAGCGCTTCGCCCTACTTTTGCTCTGTGACAAAAAAAGAAAAAGCACATTGGATTCAAGGTGAGTTAGATAAACTCTACCCAGCCACCCCTATTCCTCTGCACCATACCAATCCTTTCACCCTCCTTGTGGCCGTTGTGCTGAGTGCGCAATGCACGGACGAGCGGGTAAATAAAATCACTCCTGGTCTTTTTGAAAAGGCACCCGACCCCATGGCGATGCGCGCATTGAGCGTAGAATCCATTGCGCAAATGATTCGGCCGTGTGGATTGGCCCCCAGCAAATCCAAAGCTCTTCAAGGCTTATCGGAACGCATTGTCTCACTGCACAACGGGCAGGTTCCCGACACCTTCGAAGCATTGGAAGCCATGCCCGGCGTGGGACACAAAACGGCGAGTGTCGTGATGAGTCAGGCCTTTGGCCACCCCGCCTTTCCTGTCGATACCCATATCCATCGCTTGATGACTCGCTGGGGCTTGACTTCTGGGAAGAATGTGGTGCAAACAGAAAAAGACGCCAAATCTCTTTTCCCAAAAGACCGTTGGAATACACTGCATTTACAGATCATCTTTTACGGCCGAGAATATTCTCCGGCCCGCGGATGGAATCTGGAAAAAGACTTCATCAGTAGGCGATTTTTGGTCCCATAAAAAAGGGCGACCCTGCGGGTCGCCCTTTTCCATTCCATTTTTCGCGCCGGAGCGCCACAAAAAGATTACTGAACAGAAACCTTCAAGGTCTTCACGGCTTGACCGTCTTTCAATGTTAAAGTATACATACCGGCGGACAAATCACCCACATACAAAGCACTGTACGTACCCGCAGAGGCATTCAATGTTTTCGCCAACACTACTTTACCTGTCAAATCAACCAATGTAGCCTCAAACACACCCTCGGCAGAACCAAAGCTTACATTCAAGAAATCAGTGGCAGGGACAGGAGCTACTGTAATGGTCTCCATAGCTTCCTCGTCCACAGAAATGCCCATACATGCGGCAGCTGTAGCGGAAGGACAAGTCGCTGAACGAATCCATGGATTCTCAAAAGAACGGCTAGAACTGTATCCAGTAAACCAACGGTTGTACGCTGTACCATTGACCGTAGTCAAATACATCATCGCGGAACCGGCGGCATTCTCAAAACTCTGGTCATTTTTCATGGCCACGGGCTTGGCGCCGTTGTTAGAATACATAGTGAACACGAAGAAATAAGAACCGGTTGGCAACGACAAAGGAAAGCCCGTCGTGGTACTGGTCAAATCAAAATACACATTCATCGCGATAGAATCGGCAGGGACCAAGGTCTTTTGGCTGTAGGCCAAAATAGCGTTTTGGTCAAATCCTGTAGTGAATCCATCAAAAGCAGAAGTGTCGTACACGGCCATCTCTACAATAGCGCCGCTGCGAGAACCAGTACGGCTGATGCCCACATTGACTCCAAACAAACGCTCGGCGTTCAAGAAATCGTGACGGGCAGCAAAGGCAGAACCGTCTGTTCCAATGCTGGTTGTTCCGATGGAATTATCCCAGCGGCTGAAGTCCAATGCATTTTTATCACTAGAAACATTTACTGTCATCGTATCGTTGTACACCAAGGTGATAGAATCCGACAAAACACGATAGGAAATACCGTAAACACCCTCCGATGTAGGAACCCATGCAGAAGCCGTTGTGTTGAGGTCGTTGAAATCTAAAGTGTCGCCCGAAGTCAAGACAGATTTCACAGGTCCATTGATGGTTTGAACCACCGTACCTGTGCTGTTCATAATCTTCATTTGCAATTTCACATTGGTTTGGTTACTAGAACCATTGTTGATCACGTTGCAGTCAAAAGTAATCGGGCGAATTTGTTTCAGAGATACATTGCCCATTTTGGAGGAGCCTGCCGCTGGGCCATAAATAATGTCCACTTTGGGTGCTCCAGAAGGCAAGGCAATAAATTCCATGCGGTGTTTTGGCGTCTCGATGATTTTCAAATCGTCGACCATCCAGAAATAGTAATCACCATCAAAACGGAATCGGACTTGAACACTCGCTTGGCCTGCAACGGCTGCAGGAATAGGTACAACGGCTACATCCGTACGAGGAGTGGCTGAGTTCACTGCAATGCCCGCATTCAGCATCACCGTGTAAGGAAACGTGGTACCGCCATTGATAGAGAAATCAATGTACGTAGCAGGAACCCCTTGGCCTGTGGGTCCGGAAAAGCGACGGTAGTACTGATTGAAAATCAAGTCCACTTCACTGTATCCCGTCAAATTGATGGTGCTGGTTGTCAAGTTTGCCGCATGAGGGGCAGCAGCCAAACCATTGCCGAAGTTTCCAGCAATTCCCGCATTGTCCAAAAAGTCAGAGTCAAAAATAACAAAACCATTGGCTGCTGTGGTGCTGAGGATGGGCAATTGACCGGTTCCTACAGGTCCTGCATAACCACCACGTGAGCCTACGGCTACTCCTGGTGTTGTGCTAGGGCCACGGTAAGACCAAATAGCATCTGCATCCGCTGCTCCGTTGGCAGTGCCTGCATTGGTCCATGTAGAAGGAATGCCAGCAGAGAAATTCTCAGACCATACAACGGTCTCCACGCCATAGGTTGCCGGAGCAATCACTAGGTCTTTTCCAATGCGGCGTTGTTCCGATGCGTCTACCGCACGAACATGGTCCACTCGGGTGATGGGTGATTGCGCAAATAACGCAAAACCACTAGCCATAAAGGCAAAAAGAGTAATTTTTTTCATGTTTGGATTTTAATTGAGTCAAAGATGGCCTCCAAGATACAACAGAATTTGATCAAGAGGCCCCGTTGGAACGGAAAAGAGAGCTTTCAGACGTGTCCTAGTAAGGCGTAAAAATTACACTGAACCGTAGGAATCCGTCGGGGCGCACGTGCATACCAAGTTCCGATCACCGTACGCATCGTCTACCCGACGAACCGTTGGCCAGAACTTATTGTCGGCTACATATTCTAAAGGATACGCTGCTTTTTGACGAGAATAAGGAAAATTCCATGCGTCGGAAGTGACCATACGCAAGGTGTGCGGGGCATTTTTCAACACATTGTTTGCTGCGTCCACTGTGCCTATGAGCACCTCTTCTATCTCCGCCCGTATCTGAAGCAGTGCATCGCAAAATCGATCCAACTCTGGTTTGGACTCCGATTCTGTGGGCTCAACCATCAATGTACCCGCCACTGGAAAGCTAACGGTTGGCGCATGAAATCCGTAGTCCATCAATCGTTTTGCAATATCCGTCACCTCTATGCCTCCATCGCGTTTGAACGGACGGCAGTCCAAAATCATTTCGTGTGCGCAACGATCGTTGTTCCCGGTGTATAAAATAGGAAAGGCCTTTTCCAATCTAGCCTTCATGTAATTGGCATTGAGGATGGCGTATTTCGTCGACTCTTGCAATCCTTCGCCGCCCAACATTTTGATGTACGCATAGGAAATCAACAACACCAGGCTGGAGCCATACGGAGCCGCAGAAACGGCCGAAATGGCTTTTTCTCCCCCTGTTTTCAGTAAAGGATGACCCGGTAAAAAAGGAGCCAAATGAGATTTTACACAAATAGGGCCTACACCCGGACCTCCCCCTCCGTGCGGAATGGCGAATGTCTTGTGCAAATTCAAATGACACACATCGGCACCAATCATGCCCGGAGAAGTAAGCCCCACTTGAGCATTCATATTGGCACCGTCCATGTACACCTGTCCTCCGTGTCCATGAATGATGTCCGTAATTATTCTCACATCCTCTTCAAATACCCCGTGCGTTGACGGATAGGTAATCATCAAACAACTCAATCGGTCGCTGTATTTTTCCGCTTTCATTTGCAGATCAGCCACATCGATATTGCCTCGCTCATCGCACGCGGTCACTACGACCTCCATACCCGCCATAACCGCAGAAGCCGGATTGGTTCCGTGAGCGGAGGAAGGGATAAGAGCCACATTCCGGTGTTCGTCCCCGCGCGATTGGTGGTACGCGCGAATCACCAGCAATCCAGCGTACTCTCCCTGGGCCCCAGAATTAGGCTGAAGAGAAGTGGCGTCAAAACCTGTTACCTCGGCCAAATCTTTTTCGAGCGCGGAAATGACCGCCGCGTATCCCGCTGCCTGATCAGAAGGAACAAAAGGATGTATTCCACCCCACGCAGGCCAGCTCAACGGGAGCATTTCTGTGGCCGCATTCAATTTCATGGTGCAACTGCCCAGGGCAATCATGGAATGATTCAAAGACAAGTCCTTCCGCTCCAATTTTTTGATGTAGCGCATCATATCAGATTCTGACTTGAAGGAGTTGAAAACGGCATGGGTAAGGAACGGAGAAGTGCGCTGAACCTTATCCGACAAAGGAGAAACTCCTGTTTTCACCGAGGCGTCGGGTCGTTGTTTCGCTTCTGCAAAAGCGGCTACCAAATCCACCAAGTCATCGGCGGTTGCCGTTTCGTTCAAGGAAATCAATAGTCGGCCCTCTGTATACCCCACATTGATTCCGCGTGCCTCCGTCGCTTGACGCACAGACGCTTGGAGCGCAGCATCGGCCGTCAGGGACAAAGTGTCAAAATACATTGTGTTTTCTTGCGTGTATCCCAATGCTTTCAAAGAAGCGTCTAGATCACAGGCCAGGCCGTGCACTCGAAGGGCAATTTCTTTCAAGCCCGCCGGGCCGTGGTAGACGGCATACATTCCTGCCATTACAGACAACAGGACTTGTGCTGTGCAAATATTCGAGGTGGCGCGGTCCCGCTTGATGTGCTGTTCTCGTGTCTGCAAAGCCATACGCAGAGCGGGTTGTCCGTCCGTGTCAATGGTCCGTCCAATGATTCGTCCCGGCATGAAACGCTTGTATTCTTCCTTGCTAGAAAAATAGGCCGCATGCGGGCCCCCAAAACCCAAGGGAATTCCAAAGCGCTGAGTAGTTCCTAGAACCACATCTGCTCCCCAGCTCCCGGGAGACTCTAGCAAGACCAAACTCAATAGGTCAGCTGCAACGGCCACTCGGATTTCATGGGCAGCGCAAACGGAAACAAAAGCGGCCCCGTCTTCTACCTCGCCCAGGGCATTGGGATACTGAATCAATGCGCCAAAAAAAGCATCGGAAGGTTGAAATTCCAACGGATTTCCTTCGATTATTTGCACCCCGAGTGGCACCCCGCGGGTGTGCAACAACGCTTTGACTTGAGGCAGTGCGTTTTCATCCAAAAAGAACCGGTTGGCTTCTCTTTTTTGTTGTTCGCGGCTGCGGGCTGCCAAAAGCAGCGTCATAGCCTCTGCGGCTGCCGTCGCTTCATCCAACAAGGAGGCATTCGCCAATTCCATTCCCGTCAAATCAATGATCATGGTTTGAAAATTGAGCAGCGCTTCCATTCGGCCTTGGGCAATTTCCGCTTGATAGGGTGTGTACGCCGTGTACCAACCTGGGTTTTCCAATATGTTGCGCTGAATTACACTTGGCAACGGACTAGCATGGTAGCCCAACCCTATAAAACTGCGGAATATTTTATTTTTCTCTGAAAGGCCGTGGATATGGTATAAATACTCGGCTTCTGTCATGGGCTGCCCCGTTTTCAAAGGAGATTTCAACCGAATGGAAGCAGGAACTGTTTGTTCTATCAGTTCATCCACCGATGATACCCCCACGATTTTCAGCATTTCTTGTGTTTCTGAAGCGCTGGGGCCAATGTGCCGATAACTGAATTTCTGAGTATTCATAGTCTACTGATTGCAAAAGAGTCCACAAAAATAATCCAAAATGGGCTACCTTGCAGCGCACCGAAAGGGACTCTATGGCTCAGTTATTCACACGTTATTTACCGATCGAGCAAGCCCTTGCTTTGGATCAATCGGACCCTCTATCGGGTGCGCGTCGATTGTTCTTCGTACCTCCTTTTGGAGAGGGTGATAGTATTTATTTGACCGGGAATTCGCTCGGCTTACAGCCTCGCTCAGCCCAAGCCTACCTTCAACAAGAACTCGACGACTGGAAGACGTTGGGCGTAGAGGGACACTTTCATGCAAAAAACCCGTGGATGCCCTACCACGAAAGCTTGGCCCCCTCGCTCGCGCGTTTAGTCGGCGGACTCCCCTCTGAAGTAGTGGCCATGGGTTCATTAACCCACAATCTACACCTCGCACTCGCTAGCTTTTACAAACCCTCCGGCAGCCGAACAGCCATACTAACCGAAGAGAAGTCCTTCCCGTCCGACCGATATGCTTTGACCTCGCACATTCAATGGCACGGGCTCCATGCAGCGACCGAATTGATCGAAGTTCCACCGATGGAGAACGGAAAGCCGCATTCGGAAGAGACTATTTTGCGAACCATCGATACCCACGGTGACCGCATCGCCCTTTTTCTTTTTGGCGGTGTCAATTATTTCACGGGGCAGGTTTTTTGTATGGAGAAAATTACCCGAGCGGCTCAAGCCAAAGGAATCATCGTCGGTTGGGACTTGGCCCACGCGATCGGTAACGTTCCCCTGCAGCTTCACCAATGGAATGTGGATTTCGCGGCATGGTGCTCCTATAAATATTTGAACTCCAGCCCAGGAGGAGTGGGCGGATTGTTTGTACACGAGCGACACCACCACGACAAATCGTTGACACGACTGGCCGGTTGGTGGGGCCAAAACAAAGACCGTCGCTTTTTGATGGAGCCGGATTTTGATCCGATTCCATCAGCAGAAGCTTGGCAAGTCAGCAATGCTCCCATTTTAAGTATGGCTGTCCACCGTGCGGCCTTGGCTATTTTTGATGCCTACGATTTATCCCTGTTGCGACAGAAAAGTTTAGCACTCTCTCAGGCATTGATAGGCATCCTAGACAATGCCGCTGTTGTGACCGGGGAACCTATTGAAATTTTTACTCCCCGAGAAGAAGCACACCGCGGCAGTCAAATCAGTGTGCGCTTTCCCAAACGAGACAAGGCTTTTTTCAATGCACTCACCCAAAAAGGGGTTGTTGCCGATTGGAGAGAGCCGGATTGCATCCGCATGGCACCGGTTCCTTTGTACAACTCTTTTGAGGATTTGTCTCGCCTAGAAAGCTTAATTCTTGAATTATTGTCCCAATGAAAAAAGCAACAGTTGTTGGCGCTGGTTTGGTAGGTTCCTTATGGGCTGTGTTGTTGGCCAAACGAGGCTATCGGGTAGATATGTACGAAAGGCGGGCAGATTCGCGCAAAGCGGGATACACCGGTGGTCGCAGTATCAATTTGGCCTTGAGCGATCGCGGCTGGAAAGCATTGGACAGAGCGGGTCTCAAAGAGGCCATTGCCAAAGAAGCCATTCCGATGTTTGCACGCACCCTACATGCCCTCGACGGGACACTCACGAAACAGCCCTATGGACGCCCTGATCAAGCCATTTACTCCGTATCCCGCAGCGGATTAAACGAGAGTCTCCTTTCGTTGGCTGATCAATTCGAACACGTTCACTTGCATTTTGAACACAAATGCACCGATGTCGATTTGGAAACGGGTGCCGCTACATTTGAAAATACGCAAGGAGAATTAACAACCAGTACGCCGGGTTTGTTGTTTGCCACCGACGGTGCTTACAGCGCTGTGCGTAGCGCCATGATAAAAACGGATCGGTACCAGTTTCAACAACAGTATATCGATCACGGATACAAGGAGTTGCACATTCCCGCCGCCTCAGACGGTTCTTTCCAAATGGAAAAAAACGTCTTGCATATATGGCCGCGTGGGGGATACATGTTGATTGCTCTGCCTAACCCGGACGGTAGTTTTACGCTCACCCTTTTCTTCGCCTGGGAAGGGGAAGAGAGCTTTGCCTCTCTTCGCACCTCCGGTGAGGCGGAATCCTTTTTTCAACGCGTTTTTCCGGATGCTTTGGCCCTGATGTCAGACTTCCAAGAGCAGTGGAACGCTAATTCAGCCAACAGTTTGGCCATTATGCGTTGTGATCCGTGGCAATTCAACGGCACAGTGGCCTTGATTGGTGACGCGGCCCACGCCATCGTCCCGTTTTATGGGCAAGGCATGAATGCCGGGTTTGAAGACTGTACTGTTTTGGATGATATGCTTCAAGAGTGGGGAGAAGACTGGCAAAAAATCCTCCCTGCGTATAGCAAAATGCGCAAACCCAATGGCGACGCAATAGCCGAACTGACGCTTCTTAATTTTATTGAAATGCGCGACTTGGTCGGGAAACCTTCCTTTTTGTTGCAAAAGAAAATCGAAGCCCATTTTGCTGGAAAGCACCCCGATCGTTGGACCCCGCTCTACACTCAAGTCACTTTTTCTCATACCCCGTATGCGGAAGCTTTGGCCAACGGAAAAAAACAAAACGCCCTCATGGCGGAGGTATTGGCCCTGGAGGGTATTGAAGAGCGGTGGGATTCACCGGAAGTGGAACAGTTTATTCTGGACCGTCTTTAAATCCCGATTTGCTACCCTCGCAGCGCCTCTCGGACGCGCTTCATGAGATGAGATCGAAAGACATAATCCTGCACGTCGGGCGTATCGGCACGAAGTATCTCCTCCTTACTACCCTCCCAAACTTTCAATCCTCCCTTCAACAACATCACGTGCTCTCCGATTTCTAAAACCGAATTCATGTCGTGTGTATTGACAATGGTCGTCATCCCGTACTCTTGGGTAATGTCCTGAATCAAATTATCTATCACCATAGCGGTTTCTGGATCCAGTCCGCTGTTGGGCTCATCACAAAATAAGTATTTAGGATTCAACACGATAGCGCGCGCAATGGCCACTCTTTTTTGCATTCCACCGGATAGTTCAGCGGGAAATTTTTGCGCCGCGTTCTCGATACGGACACGATCCAAACAAAAATGCACCCGGTCCATTTTCTCCTCTTCCGAGAGAGAAGTAAAAAAATCGAGTGGCATTTTTACATTTTCCGCTATGGTGGACGATGTAAACAGGGCGCTGCCCTGAAATACCATTCCCATTTCTTGCCGAAGTTTTCTAGCCTCCTGGGGCACCATAGAAAGGATGTCTCGACCATCAAAAGCAATGGAGCCGGCCTCTGGATGAAGTAGTCCCAGCATGGATTTGAGCATGACCGTCTTGCCAGAACCGCTCGATCCGATGATCAAGTTGCATTTGCCCGTGTGCATGACAATATCCAAACCCTTCAACACGGACTGGTCTCCAAAGGACTTGTGCAAATTTTTTACTTCTATCATTTGAGCAAAAGGTCTGTCAGGATGTAGTTGAACACAATGATGGTCAGTATAGAGGCAATCACCGCTTTCGTACTCGCTTTTCCCACTTCCAATGCTCCCCCTTTGACCCGGAAGCCAAAATAAGAACTGATACTTGAAATGAAAAAAGAGAAAATCAACACCTTCGTCATAGAATACACAATGTAAAAGGTATTGAACTCCAATCGCAATCCTTGAATGAAATCGCCCGGCGCTAGCATTTCCAACCACCATCCGGCCAAGTAACCGCCGAGCAATCCGGAAAACATGGCAAAAATCAAATTAATGGGACTGAACAAGACAAAGGCGACAATTTTCGGCATGACCAAATAGGAAGCGGGATTGATTCCCATCACTTCCAGTGCATCAATTTGTTCTGTGATGCGCATGTTTCCAATCGAACCACTGATGCTAGATCCCACAATTCCCGCCAATATAAGCGCCACAATGGTGGGAGCAAACTCCAACAGTATTCCTTCCCTCACCGCAATGGCAATATAATATCTAGGAATGAGGGGGTCCTCCAAATTGAGAGCCGTTTGAATGGTCAGTACGGCACCCATGAAAAAAGAAACGATAAATACCAACGGGATGGATTGCACACCCAAATCGTTGAATTCGCGCCAAAAACTTTTCAAATATTCTGATCCCTTCTCTGGTTTTTGGAAAACCTGCCGTAGAAATGCCCAATACGCACCCAGGCCAATAAGAAAACGGTATACCATGCACCGAAATTACGGTATTTTTACCCCATTAAAACGCAGACTATATGAAACGACTCGCTTGGATAGTAGGTTTGGCTTTTGCCTTGGGACTTACGTCTTGCGGCAGTAGTCGCGGGTGCGATTGTCCTCATTTCACGGCCAGCAGGTAAGTGAAAACCATTCATTGGTCAGAGAAAATGCCTTCACAAGAGGCCGCAGACCGTGTCCGCCCCTTAGTGGATGCCTTCAGCGGAACGGTGCACGTGGTCAAGCCGCGTCACAGCAAGTGGGGCGATTTTAGGCCTTCTTTTCGCGGAAGTCCTGCGCGGATTCGAATCAATAGTGACCTTCCCGCAGAATCCTTTTTGGTGACTTTGTTGCATGAATTAGCGCACGCGCACGTGGAAGAAGCGTGGGTTCGGGGGCCCGAGCCCAAAACCCTACTCCAAAAGTGGGGCCTAAGACGGCGAGTTCCTCGCCCTTTGCCGCACGGAGTGGAGTGGCAAAATGCGTACGCTGCCTTGCTCCGCCCTTTTTTGGAAGCTTCTATTTTTAGTTTTGTCGTGGCTCAGGCACTTCAAAAAAATGTGCACAAACCCAAAGCTTCCTGTGGCGCAGATACCGCTCTATTGAAAGCACTCATGCCACACCAAATCGCTGGTTTCACCGTTTCCGATGTGCAGGAGGGAAGTCAATTTCGATTGGAAAATGGACGTCGATTCATCAAAGGACCCAAAAGACGTACCCGATTTGCCTGTACAGATTGCGAGAGTGGTCGTACTTTTGCCGTGCACCCATTGGCCAGTGCTCTTTTAATAGATCCTGTATGACGACATCGCCTTTTTCCAACCCTCAATTTCAACTCGCCGTTGTAGGGGGTGGGCAATTGGGGAAAATGTTGGTTGCCGAAGCGCGAAGGATGGATATTTCCGTTCATATTTTGGACCCTTCGGCGGATGCGCCAGCCCAATTCGGAGCCCAGTCCTTTACGCAAGGATCTTTTCTGGATTTCGATACCGTGGTCGCTTTTGGTCGACAAGCTTCGGCAGTGACCATTGAGCTAGAAGCTGTCAATGTGGATGCCCTGGAGCAATTGGAAAAGGAAGGAATTCCTGTTTATCCTGAGTCCCGCGTATTGCGACTCCTACAAAACAAGCCATCGCAAAAAGACACATTTCAAAAGGCGGGCATTCCCACCTCTGCTTATGAGTCCTTCCCCTCCGTTCAGGCCCTCCATCAAGCCCGTGAATCCGGGAAATGGCCGCTACCCTTTGTGTGGAAAATTGCCATGGGCGGGTACGATGGGTTTGGCGTTACTATAGTAAAAACGGAAGAGCAGGCGCAACAATTACCTGTTGGCCCTTGCCTTGTGGAAGAGTGTGTTTCCATCGCTCTGGAAGTGGCCGTTCAAGTGGCACGGCATCCCAACGGAACGGTGGCGGTCTATCCTGTGTGCGATATGGAGTTCCATCCAACGGCCAATCAAGTGGAATTTGTTCTGGCTCCGACGGTCCTTTCTTCTGCCTTGGCGTTAGAAGCACAGTCATTGGCTCTGCGTACCCTGGAAGCATTGGATATGCATGGTCTTTTATCGGTAGAACTGTTTTACACTACCGATGGGAATTTGTTGGTCAACGAAGTGGCTCCAAGACCTCACAACTCAGGGCATTGGACCCTTGAAGGTGCAGCCACCTCTCAATTTGAGCAATTGCTGCGCCTGTGTGCCGATTTGCCTTTGGGATCTACCGAATTGCTTCACCCTGCCGCAATGGCCAACGTGGTCGGCGCAGAAGGCTACTCGGGACCTGTTTTTTACGAAGGTGTGCAGGAACTTATGGCGATGCCTTTGGTTTATTTGCATGTGTACGGAAAGTCCCACACTCGTTCTTTCCGGAAAATGGGACATCTCACTGCTTTGGGCGCGACGCGCGCAGAAGCTCGATCGCGCGCCGAGGCGGCGCGCGATGCTATTCGCGTTGTAACTTCACCTAAATTTTAATCGTATGGTTGGTATCATTATGGGCAGTAGCAGCGACCGTCCGGTCATGCAAGCAGCCGCCGATTTTCTGACAGAAATAGGTATTCCTTTTGAAATGACAATCGTTTCTGCCCACCGCACCCCTGAGAGAATGGTTGAATACGCAAAAACGGCTGCGGACAGAGGCCTTCAGGTAATCATTGCTGGCGCCGGAGGCGCCGCTCACTTGCCCGGCATGGTGGCCGCCATCACTCCCCTTCCGGTCATAGGAGTTCCAGTAAAATCCAGTAATTCTATCGACGGTTGGGATTCTGTATTGTCTATCCTTCAGATGCCTGCCGGAGTGCCCGTCGCTACGGTCGCCCTGAATGGCGCTACCAACGCGGGCATTTTAGCCGCTCAGATTTTAGGCGCTACCCAGTTGGAAATTCGAGCCAAAATTTCCTTGCACAAAGACAATTTGCGCGATCGTGTTTTGCGGATGGCGCAAGAATTTTGATAAAAAGAATCTAAAGGGAGCGCAGCCGCGCAATCAGTACCTCTTTTTTCCTATTGGACACGGGAATATTCGAATCGTCCTCTAATATAACATAGCCCCCATCGGAAGGGACATAGCGTTTGACGTAGTCCATATTGACCAAGTGACTTTTGTGTATGCGTTCAAAACCGAAAGGGGACAAGAGTGAATCGTACTCTTTCAATGTCTTGGAGGCGAGAAGTTTTTTTCCGGCCTTCAAGTAAAACTGGGTGTAATTGCTGGTAGACTCGCACCGAATAATATCAGCTACACGTAAGATGTGCATACCATCGTGACAGGGAACGACTATTTTTTTTGCGCTAGCATTCCCTCCTTGCAAGTGCTCCAAAAGTACGGGGAGTCCCGGTTGTACCCCTTGACGCTTCTCCGCTTTACGTACAGCTTGCACCAATTCTTCCGGGTCGATGGGTTTTAGCAAATAGTCCAATGCGCTGTAGCGAATCGCTTGGATAGCGAATTCATTGTGGGCTGTCACAAAAATCACTTCTCCTGTAAATTCCACCTCGTGGGCCAAGCACTTTTCCAGCAAATCAAACCCCAACTCGCCGGACAAGTGAATATCCAAAAACAAAATAGCGGGACGGTGTGTGAGGATGGATTGCCACGCTTCCTCCACTGTGGAGGCCTCGTATACAGGAGACACTTCTGGGCAAAACAAGTGAAGCTTACCCACCAAAGAGGCCCTTCCATTTGTTTCGTCGTCGACAATGAGTGCAGATAAATTCATACTTTCTTAATCTACTGTTTGAATCGGTAAAACAACCCTGGCAATCGTTCCCCCTTCGGGGGCATTGCGCAATGTTAGGCCAATACTCGGGCCGTATTCTTGCGCCAAATGGTTCAATCTGGCTTTCAAAATAGTGGTGGCCGCGGAACGATGATTTTTTTCATCATCAGACGCTTTCGATGCAGAGGAAGACATGCCCACTCCATTGTCCTCTATCTCAATGGCCAATAATTTTTCAGAAACAAACATCCAACGAAGAATCAATAATCCGCCCTTCCCTTTAGGCCGAAGCCCGTGCAAGATGGCATTTTCTATGAGCGGTTGCAACACCATCGGCGGCATCTCTACGTCGGAAATTTCCACCTTCGCATCCATCTCCCAGACCACTTGGAAGGAAGAATCAAACCGCAATTGTTCTAAGGAAATATAATGCTCGAGGGCTGAACGTTCTTCCTCCGCAGAAATCCAGGGATGTTGTGAACTACTCAACGTGAATCGCATCAATTTGGCAAACCGATTGAGGTACCGCACCGCTTCCGCTGGTTCTTTTTTCACGAGAAAAGAAGAAATACTTTCCAGCGCATTGAACAGAAAATGCGGATTCATTTGCAAGCGAAGCGCTCTTCGTTCCAATTCTTCTCTCTCCGCCTTCCACTGTCTTTTCTCGCTGAGGCGTTTTCTTTGGATTCTCCGGAAGTATAAAAATAGTCCGACGCTAACAACCGCTGTTCCGCTCCATAGATACCCATTGAACCACCAAGGATAGTGAACCTCTACCGGGAAAATCGCTTGGGCCACCCTTTGCATAGTGTTGCGATCGTAGGCTTCCACTTCAATCTCCTGTAGGCCGTAGGGCAATTGAGGAAGCACTCCGTGGGGTTGTTGCGTAAATTCCATCCATGGCTTTGTGCCACGCAATCGGTAGTGGAAAAATAGGTGCTCTTCCCGCTGTACTCCGTCCAAAGAAAAGGAAAATCGAGCCGTCCGCTGATTTAGCCAAGAAACTCCACCCCACACAAGCCGCGGCAAACCGAGCGTCGGGAAGGAGGCCACAGAATGCTTCAGCCACCATTGTCCCTGTTTTTTTCCTTCGACCTCCGTGATGGATCCGCGCGTTAACAGCGTGAAATCCAACTTGGATTTGGCCGTTACTCCCTCCCAACGCAACGCACCCGATGCGGCAGGATATACACTCCATCCCTTTTCTTCTTGCGATACCCACCAACGTCCACGAATGTCTCGCTCAGCAGAAACGGGTATACTGCCATCGGGCTGATTTTTGAGTGGTATCCATTTTCTTTTTTTAGCATGAAAAACGACCAATCCATGGGTAGTCGTCAAAGCGCCCCATTCCCCCCGGAAGGGTCTTGTAAAAGACAGAATCATGGGGCCCTTTACCGTGTCTTTTATGAGAAATGGGCCAGAACTTACTCCTTCGGCAAAATAGGTCTGATGCCCATCGGTGAGTGCCATCTGGTTGCCTTGTATACGAACATCCAAAAAGAGCCCTTGAAGGGATGCATCCGCCCACTTCCCCGACTCCCATCGGTACAAACCATCTTCCGTGGCCGCCCAAACCATCCCATCGGCCGATTTGTCCAAACTAAACACCACCCCGCGGGAGGGAGAGCGCATGGGCAGAAATTCAGATCCCCTTCGTTCCCACAGTCCATCCGAAGTGGCCAAAATACTGTGGTGCGGATCCAAGACAAGGGTAGTGTACACATGGGAATTCTCGATCAGGGGAAGGGCATCGGACAAAAACCAACCCTCTGGCTCTGGAATTCTATAAATACCTTCTCTAGCAACCACCCACAGCGCTCCGGCATGATCTGCCACGGCCACTTGAATATCTTCCAACGGTTGTCCCCTCTTATCGGTAAATGCCTGGGATTTTCCTTCCAAACCTCCGTACAATCCTGCTTTGCCCCAAGCCCAAATCCATCCGCTGGACAAAACAACCCCTCCTGAAAAGGATGCTTTCTGCGAATTCCATCTATCCCAACCGGCATCTTTTAAAATCCATGCGCCATCTTCTGCCGCAGCAAACCACAATCGCCCATTGGTGGCTACCGCTCTCAGGTCGTGATCGGGCAAATCCTGGGTCCAAACCCCCGCACTCGACCTGTACCAAACACCGTCGTCGGTGGAGAAAACAAACTGGTTAGAAGAATAAAGGATGTGACGGGTTTTAAACGGCTGAGGCCAGGGTTCCTTTTGCCAATCACTCGCTTTTGAGGTATGGTTCGTCCATTCTGACCACCGACCGGAAATCAATCCCGTGGGCGTGGCCAGCCAGAGGCGGCCGGACTGGTCATGCGTTACGGCAGTTACAGGCTCTGCCGTAGGGAGAGATTGTTTTTCCCACGATTCGCCATCAAACAAGTACAAGCCGTCTTGCGCGCCTGCCAATATCCGCCCATTGGGCAAAATATCCAGACAATACACCAATCCTTGGCCCAATAGCCACGATTGTTTGTATTCCCCTCGTCGCATCGATACTCCCTGTCCTTCAAACGCCAACCAAAGCGCCCCATCAGGAGCCACTTGGGCGGCAGTAGCGCGTCCATTTGTTGGCCCAATTAATTGAATATCATGCCTTTGAGCACTTAAATCGCTGAGTAGGCAAAACCACCCAAGCAGAAATAATGGTCGAAGTGCTTTGTGCATAGTCAAAGATGAACTCTTTTTTGCAAATCAAATGTATACAAGTGTTTAAAATACGACTCTTGTTGAGCCATCGGCAGAAGTTTGTCCTGTGAAAATAACCTCGGCATGGCTACCCCTTTTTCTTGGTCTCTCTCTGAATTGTCTTTCGGGACAGCCACTGGCCATTGGCGTTCATACTCCGTGGATTCATCCAACACCCAAAGCCTCTCGCTCTGAAATATACCTATGGCACGGTGGTTCTCGGCCCGGACTTTCCGCCATTCAATGGGGCGGCATAAAAAGGCATTTAGAAGTGGGTTTGCAATGGATGACAAGAGAGTGGCAAGGCCAGATAGGCGCTCGTTTAAGACATCGGGAGAATCAATGGGGGATGGCTGGCTTGATGGCGTCCTATGCTGTGGGCGCTCCACCTCGCGTATCGCCTTATATCGGTTGGCGGAACGACGATTTAGGGAACAAAGAAGCCTTGGAGGTTCGCGGATGGTTGACCCCCGTTGGTCCCTGTGTACTCATCGCGTTCGACAGCGGCCCCCGCTTCGCGGGTTGGCAGGGGTGTGTGAAATGGGTTCCAGTTCTTGGGCCTGAGGGGTGGGTGGGGTGGGAAAGTTCGGGAGAGTCCCGTTGCAAAATGTTCCTTTCAACCAAAAAAACCCTTCTGTTTCAATACCAAAGACAATGGTGGATTGTAGGCATCAGTTGGCACGGAATGGCCATACCCTATACATGGTGCGGTTATTCGCGGCCGTGGGATTGACTCTGTTTTTCTTCCCGTCCCATGCACAATCTTCGTTGACCTTGCAGGTGCTAGTACGATGGGAACAAGAACAACAGAATACTTCCTTGAGCTCACGGGATTCTCTGTTGGAGTGGCTCACTCATTGTGAAACACATCCTCTCCCCTTGAATGAAATTCCCTTGGGTCAATTATTGGATTGGTGTTTTTTACGACCTTCCGAAGCCGTTGCTTTGGCCTTTTACCGAGACAAAGGGGGTTCTCTGATGTCTTGGAATGAGCTTCATTTTGTGCGCCCCTTGGATTCTCTATCCAAAAAAGCACTCAAAACATACTGCGGTTTACAAAAAACCCCCTACCCCACTTTTTGGCATGCTACCACACGGTGGACGGCTCAGATTCCGTGGACATGGGGGGTGTCCACCCGTATTTCAGGAAAAAAATGGAGTATAACAGCCGGTAGAAGCCCCTCCGCCGGCCAGTGGAGATCTACCGTTAGAGTCGGTCGATGGAGCGCCAACGGAACCTATGCACCCTCCAAAGGCATCAACCTGCGCATCGGTTTTCAACATCTATGGCCCGCAGGAAAAGGCTCGTGGTACGGGGGTTATTCTGCACAGGGTTTTCATTTTCAACACAAGGGGTCATACACCCTTCGTGAGAACCAATCCCTTCGTTGGCATTTTCAAAAAGAGCCGGCACCCTTGTGGGGTCAAAATCTTCTGGGTGAATTGGAATTTGGTAAACGATGGAGTGCTGTGGGCGGGGAAAGTACTTTGCACTTACAATGGACGCATTCCGAGTGGAGTTCGCCCTCAGGGCAATGGCGGTATATGCATTCTTTGCGTCAGCAAAACGTGACGTGGCGTTCCACCCTCTCCGCAGAATCCTCTGGATTGTGGAGATTCTCTTTGCGCGCCTCTACTCCGGGGGGTCGTCTAACCTACTACGATGCATGGACAGCCCGCGGGAGGAGTCGCGTTTTAGAAGCACTTGTCCAAGTTCCACTTCTGCCAAAGGGTCGGTTAGAATGCCACACGGCCGTAGTCCATGGTATGGGTTATGCTCCTGTCGTGTACGGAGTGCAGCCGTATGGAAAAAAACAATGGATTTTGGACAATCATCTGACCTGGAACACCCGAAAGCTTCGATGCTCTCTAGGAATTCAATGCTCTCCCGGTCAAATCATACCCACGGGTCGGATACAGATAGTTTTCGATAGGCAGCCCATTGCGACCAAAAATTCGGATAACTTTTAGAAACGCATTCGGGAGAGGTGATTTGAAGTGGACGAACGCAATCGACCAAGGCCAATGCAAAGGCATGGCGATGATCGTGGTGGGAAAAACATTGCCCTGGACGATGGGTTGGGAGGGTGCCAGATACAGCTTGCAATCGGTCGGAGGATAAGGTGGTCGTTGCTCCCAGCAAATGCAGTGCCTCAGCCAGTGTATGTAGCCGATGACTTTCTTTTCCTGGAAGTGTTTGCAGGCCTCGAAAATCAATCGACATTCCCGTTGCAATGGCAGCTACGGCCAAGGGTTGCACTATATCGGGCGTCTGCGAAAAGTCGTGATTCCATTGCGCTATCGGCATTTTCTTTTCAGAGGGAAAGGCCCTCACACCCTCAGAAGTGCATTGCACTTCCACGCCGAGTTTCTCCCAAAGCGCTGGGCCGATCGCATCCCCTTGCTCACTGACCCACGAGAGGCCTTGAAATAATACCGGTTTCCCGGTAATGGCTACAGCAGCTGCCCATACAGACGCTGCACTCCAGTCTTTCTCAACAGGGGGGGCAAACGCTTTCCCTGCGCTCTGCGGGTGGACAAAATACCCATCCGTTCTGCGGTCAATCTGCAGTCCTATGGAACGCATCATTTCTAGCGTCATCTGCACATACGGTTCACTTACCAACGGTCCGCGGAATACAATATGCAGTCCCTGAACCGTCGAAGGCCCTATCATCAAGAGGGCTGATAAAAACTGACTACTCGTGCCGGCGGAAATCGCCACTGTTCCCCCGTTAAGCTTTTTTCCACGGACTTTGTGCGGTGGGTATTCTCCCATTATATCTGCCCCGAGGTCGCGCAAGGCATTCACCAAGTCTACTATCGGCCGATCATTCAATCGCGCATCCCCGTGGACCTCTACCTCTGTTTCGGGAACAACGGCCAAGGCGGACAACCCGAAGCGCCAAGCAGTGCCCGCCAGACCCACATCCACCTTTTTCTCTTTTCCTAGTGCCCCCACCAAGGTGGACAGGGCTAATACATCGTCGGGCGCCACTCCGTGAATGGGATGGGGCCAATTCCGTAAATCCACTGCCAACGGGTAGAGTGCTTTGAGCACCAACCATCGATTCCAAACACTTTTGGACAGCGGCAAATCAACGATGAAGTCCATCGTCAAGTCCCGTATTTTTCCACGGCATCCAACACAAGGGATCGACCCACTGGATAGAGAATGGGAACTTGCCCCAACGCGTGCAACAACACAAAGGTTACTTGCTCTGATTGATTCTTTTTGTCTCGGTGCATTTTTTTCCACAACAGATCAAAATCAACCCGCGGCAATCGTTTGTACCGCTGATCAATAGAAGAACGGATTCGTTTTCCCGTGGATGAAGGCAATCCGGCCACCTGTTCGGCCAAAAGGGATTCTATCCACAGACCAGCGGCTACCGCCTCTCCGTGCGTCAGACCGGTTGACAAAAGGACCGATTCCAACGCATGTCCCACCGTATGACCCATGTTTAATGCGGCACGAATCCCCAAGTGATCGGATGGGTCGCGGTTCACAAAACGAGCCTTGCACTGGACGGATTCAACCAGAGCGAGGGCAAATTCCTCATTGCCCGTGGAGCTCAACGCTTCCCAAGAACTCAGAGCGGATTCCCCCATCAGCAATGCGTGTTTCAGCATTTCAGCCAAACCACTCAATACCTCTTTCTCAGGTAGTGTATCCAAGAAGGGGGGATAGCAGTACACCCCTTCCGCAGGAGAAAACGTGCCTATGCTGTTTTTTATTCCGGCCAAATTCACCCCTGTTTTTCCGCCAATGGATGCATCTACCATGCCCAACAGCGAAGTGGGAACGACCACATGACGAATGCCACGCATATACAAAGACGCCACCAAGCCGCCCAGATCGGTTACTACACCTCCACCCAAAGAAAGCAGTAGCGAATTTCTATCCGCCCGATGCTCCTGTAAGGCCTCCAAAAGAGAGGTAACCATTTCTAACGACTTACTTTCCTCGCCGGAAGGAATTTCAAGAATCTCTACGGGCGGAAGGGAAGGCAGTGCCGCACAAAAAGTAGGCAGGCAGTGTTCGTGCGTATTTTCATCGACCAAAACAAAAACACGGGAAAGAGTGGGTTCTGCGTGTTTTAACCAATCATTCAAACCGTCTAAGGCTTCTTGACCAATCAGCACAGGACCAAAAGTAGTTTCCACTTTTTGCATACTGCAAAGATGCTTCAAATGTATCTTTGTACACATTGCAAACTATGGACTTCAATAACACCGAATTGGCTTTTCGCAGCAAAAGCGCTGCCGATTTACGCCGTAGCTATCTCCTTTTTTCTGCGTTGAATCACCAGTGGCTCGTGAAATTAGGGGAATTGCTCGTCCGTTTGTCTTTTTTTCTACGCCTTCCCATTAAAGGGATAATCAAAAAAACGGTGTACAAGCAATTTGTTGGAGGGGAAACCATCGCCGATTGCACCCCTACCGTCCGTCATTTACTTCAATACCGCATCGAGAGCATTTTGGATTATTCTGTTGAAGGAAAAATTCGAGAAACGGATTTTGACAGAACCACAGAACTCACGTTGCAAACGATGGCGGCACACAGCAAGTACCCCCATTTGCATCTGGCTGCATTCAAATGCACTGGATTAGCCCGATTGGAATTGCTAGAAAAAATGAGCCGCGGTGACCTTTTGAATTCCAGTGAATCCGACGAATGGGATCGAGCCGTGGCCCGGATGCAGCGCTTAGCAAAATATGCAAAAAAAGAAGGATGCGGGTTGATGATCGACGCGGAAGAAACATGGATTCAGCCGGCTATAGACCAGGCTGTGAATCAGTTGATGCGTGAATTTAATACGGAAAGCTGTGTGATTTTTACCACTGTGCAATTGTACCGCACGGGCCGCATAGAAGTGCTTCAAAAAGAACTGAACGATGCGAAGGCGGGGGGTTACCTGCTCGGGGTGAAAATTGTTCGGGGAGCTTACATGGAAAAAGAGCGGGAGCGCGCTTTAAAAGAAGGCTATCCATCTCCTATTCAGCCAGATAAACAGGCTACCGACAGAGATTTTGATCGGGCTATACACCTATTGACGGAGGGACTGGGAACCCCGCAAACTCCTACTGGAAATGCCTTGGTTATCGGCACGCACAATGAACTCTCTACCCAAGCAGGTGTAGACGCCTTGGAGGCACACGGCTGGACTCCAGGACATGCTCCTGTTTGGTTTTCGCAACTGTACGGCATGAGCGATCATATCAGCTATATCGTAGCTTCTCATGGACACCGAGTGGCTAAATATTTACCCTTTGGCCCTGTACAAGAGGTGATGCCGTATTTGTTTCGCCGAGCAGAAGAAAATACATCGGTGGCGGGCCAAACCGGAAGAGAATTGCGTTTGATTCAGCAAGAACGTCAGCGCCGAAAAAAGGCTCACTGACCCTCCCCTCTGCGAATAGATGAAATTTCCGCGCGGTATCTAAATCCTTGAACACGTACTGCGTGAATCTCTCCTTTGTACGAGACCTGCAGTAAATAGTGATTCGTGGAATCCAAGGGATTCTCGGTCCGAGTGGCCATGGTACAGCTGTCCCAAACAACGTCGGACGTGTATTTCAGGGCCTCCACTAAGGTCGAATCAAGCGGCGATCCATCCAACATCTCCCAACGCTTCAAACGCAAGTCGTACAGTACCCTGTCTTCTGGGAAATAATTGCACTGAATGTCGGTTCGGGCACCAAAAAAAAGATAGACAACAAAAGACCCTATGGATACTCCTATAAAGAAGTATCCCAATCGTTTCCAAACATTCATGAGAGTAGTAAATCGGTATCTGTATAGGGCAAATCAAACCGATCTCCCAATGATTTGTGGGTCAACGTTCCGTTGAGAGAATAAATTCCTGCCCGAATGCCGGGGTTGTTTTTGGCTGCTTCCTCTACTCCACCCGCAACAGCTACAAAGTCCAGCAACGGAGCTGTAATGGTATTCAATGCAAAACTTGCCGTGCGGGCTGTTCGAGCGGCCATGTTGGGTATTCCAATGTGAAGCACTCCAAACCGTTCGAAAACAGGGGATTGCCATGTCGTAATTTCTGATGTTTCAAAACATCCCCCCTGATCTATGCTGACATCGACGATAATACTTCCGGGTTTCATCCGCGCAACCATGGCCGAAGACACCACACACGGTGTTCTGCCATTCACCGAACGCAAAGCGCCAATGACCACATCGCATTTTTCCAAGGCACCCTGCAACACTCTGGGTTGCATAGCTACCGTAAAGACTCCTTGTCCCAATTGGTTTTGCAGTCTTTGCAATCGCGTCAAGGAAGAATCAAAAACCTTGACGTGCGCTCCCATGCCCCTCGCCACGCGAGCTGCCACGGTACCCACGATGCCAGCGCCCAAAATGACAACCTCGGTGGGAGGAACTCCGGTTACCCCGCCCATCACAAAGCCTCGGCCGTTCATGGTCGTTGATAAATAGTCTGCTGCCAAAACGATGGCAGTGGATCCCGCAATTTCTCCCATTGAACGCACGTAGGGCGTCTGGCCGTGCTCGTCCCTCAATTCCTCATAGGAAAGGGCTGTGCAATTTTTCAAAAGCAAGGCGGGAAGGTATTCCTTCGGTATGGCGTGGGGTTGGAGTGCGCTAAACAAGGTGGCACCGGGCCGCATCCACGACAATTCCTCCAGTGTAGGAGGCTGCACTTTCACAATAAATTCAGAGGCGAACGCTTCAGAGGCACTAGGGACTATGTGAGCACCCGCCTCACTGTACGCCGTATCACTGTACCGAGCCGCCTCACCAGCACCTGCCTGCACAACGACGCGATGTCCTCGGCTCACCAGCATATCTACTCCTTCCGGAGTCAGCGGGATACGGTTCTCGTTCCAAATAGACTCCTTGGGAACGCCAAAACCCATGGACTGCTTCTTGGCGCCCACGAGCAATCGCTCTTCTTGAGGAACATACAATTCCATAGGATTCAAATACTTAGGCCCATCAGACGCACATTTTCACGCGTCGTTCTCTTGAGAAGGATGCGTTGAGCGTGGGACGGAATGAAGGTAGGAATTTTCTCAGACCATTCCACGAGACACAAGGCCCCGCTGTCAAAGTACTCCAACAATCCAATATCCAACGCCTCCGCTTCTGAAGCTATGCGGTACATATCCATATGATAGACGCATGGACCTGCAGCCGTGCCGTATTCATGGATCAATCCAAAGGTGGGACTTTGCACCCTGTCCTTCCATCCGAAAAAACGTCCCAAAGAGGCAACCAGTGTTGTTTTTCCAGATCCCATAGGGCCTTCAATGCACACCACACCCTGAAGACGTGGTGCCCAAGAGGCCACAAAATCATCCAGTTGTTCCAGCGACACCTCTGTCCATTCCATGCGAACAAAGGTACGAGCCCTCCTCTTATCCCTTTAGCTTCTACTTTTCAGCCAAACGTAAGGAACAATCATTTCCTCTAGACTAATCCCCCCGTGTTGGTAGGTTTTCCTAAAATGTTGTGCGTAATAGTTGTACTGATTGGGATAAGCAAAGAAATCCGTGCCTTTAGCAAACACCACGGCCTCGCCGAGAGCTCTTTTGGGTAACCCGATTTTTTCGGAATCTTCAAAACGAACAGCTTCCTTGGCATTGTACTGCATCAATCTTCCTTGTTTGTACCGAAGGTTGGTCGTCAAATCTCTGTCTCCCGCCAACTTGACAGGCTCCTCCACCATAATGGTTCCGTGATCGGTTGTGAGCAAAATGCTAAAATTCATTTCCAAGGCCGAAACAAGCCATGTCCGCAAAGGACTGTTTTCCCACCACGCCACGGTTAACGCCCTGTAGCCGGCATCGGAGGAGGCCAAATCTCGCACAATGCTCTGTTCGGCTTTGGCGTGAGACAGCATATCTATGAAATTCACTACAACCGCCACAAATTGCTTGTTCTTGCAGTTGGCCCATGTTCCTAAAAACTTCCGCTCACTTCCTTGGTGTGTCAATTTGGCGTACGCCCAAGAAATATCTTGCAGCCCTTGTGTTTTTAGTAATTCACCGAGCAGCTGTTCTTCGTAGGCATTCCGACCTTCTTCCGTATCTGCCCTGTCCGCCACCCAATACTGCGGGAATCGTTTGGAAATGCCCAGCGGCGTCAAGCCAGCAAACAAAGCATTTCTGGCATACTGCGTAGCCGTAGGCAAGAAACTCGCGTGAACTCCTTCTTCCTCTACGCGCCCTGCCGTTTCCATCAAGGGTTGAAGAACTTTCCACTGATCCCACCGCAAATTATCCAAAACCAACAAAATCACTTTTTTCCCATCGCGCAATGCCGGAACGAGCTCTTTTTTCAACAGTCGATGGATTTGCAAGGGGGCTCCCCCTTCTTCGGTTATCCAATTTTGGTAATTCCTCTCAATAAAACGAGAAAACAGTGTATTTGCCTCTTCGCGTTGAGACTTGAGTAATCCAACAAACGCTTCATTCCCCGATCTGTCCAAAGCTATTTCCCAACGAGAGAGCGCTTGGTGAATGCGTACCCAATCCTCAAAGGTCTGGGCACCATTCACTTCCATGGAAAGATCACGAAATTCTTGCTGGTATTGATTTTGGGTGTGTTCTCCCGCCAATTTAGCCCCAGCCAACAACTTTGTCAGGCTTGTGAGCACTTGAATCGGGTGAACGGGTTTTAATAAATAATCAGAAATCTGCGCACCGATGGCCTCTTGCATGACCCCTTCCTCTTCGCTCTTGGTGATCATGACCACAGGCAAGGAGGGGCGTATGATTTTTATTTTTGGTAATAGTTCCAATCCTCCCCCACCAGGCATGTGTTCGTCCAATAGAACGGCATCAAACGCTTTCTCTTGTATTCTTTGCAAAGCATCCGATGCATTGTTGACAGTCTCCAATGAAAAACCACGCGCTTCTAAAAATAGCAAGTGCGGTTTTAGAGACTCCATTTCATCGTCTACCCATAAAATGCGCGCATTCTCCATGTTAATTTGTTCCTTTGCAGTATGGCCGCCATTCCGGAAACCAACAAGTTTAAGTTATTTAACGATCCAATCTACGGCTTCATTGCGTTGTCGTCGCCATTGGTGTTTGATATTATTGAACATCCCACATTTCAAAGACTTCGACGGATAACCCAATTGGGATTGAGCTATTTGGTTTATCCTGGAGCCAATCATACCCGATTTCATCACGCATTGGGCTCGATGTATTTGATGGAGCGAGCAGTCGAGATATTGCGTAGCAAGGGTCATGCCATTTCATCAGAAGAGAAAGAAGCGGTGTGCATCGCCATACTATTGCACGACATAGGGCACGGGCCCTTCTCTCATGCGCTGGAACACACACTGGTCGATGGCGTTTCCCATGAATCGATCTCTATTCAGCTGATGGAATCTCTGGATGGCCTATTTCAAGGACAATTGACGATGGCTCGCGCTATTTTCGAAGACAAGTACCCCAAACGATTTTTACATCAATTGATTTCAAGTCAATTGGATATGGACCGATTGGATTATTTGCGTCGAGATGCCTTTTATACCGGCGTTACAGAAGGCTCTGTCAATTCAGAAAGGCTACTTTCTATGCTTCAAGTACACAACGATGAATTGGTCATTGAAGCCAAAGGGATTTCCTCCGTAGAAAAGTTTTTGGTAGCCCGAAGCATGATGTATTGGCAAGTCTATCTACACAAAGCGGTTCTAAGTGCGGAAACTTTGTTGGTTCGCATACTGGATAGAGCGGTCGAATTGGCCCAAGGAGGCACGCCACTCTTTGCTTCCAGTGCACTGGACGCCTTTTTGAAAAATAAACCTTCCGCCACAGATTTCGCTCAAGATTCTCAGTGGCTTGAGCGGTTTGTTCTCTTGGACGATGCCGATATACTGGGCGCCATCAAAGAATGGACCCTTCATGCCGATCCTGTTTTATCAGAGCTAAGTCAACGATTGGTAGACCGTCGTTTGTTCAGGATCCAATTTCTGAAACAACCTCTTTCTGATGCAAAACGTCAAAAAGCAATCATCGCTTTGGCAGAACAAAAAAATTGCTCTCCTGAAGTGGCTGCTTATTTTCTGCACGAGGGTGTTTCTTCGAATATCCCGTACAAAAGCGATGCGGATCAAATTCATCTGCTACAAAAGAACGGCACCCTTGTCACTCTGGCAGAAGCGGCAGAAATTCTCACGGGGGATATGCTGAGTCAGCGCATCACCCGGTATTTTGTTTGCTGGCCCAAAGAGTACTCCGCAGAGTCTTTGTACCTTTGAAAAATGGTGTGGACGGTAAAAACCTGGGCGGAATGGCTCAATGGCACAGTGGAGGGAGACGATTCCCGATGCCTTACTGGCGCGGCTACCCTAACGGAGGCAACCTCTGAGCACATAGGTTTTTTAGCCAATCCTATCTACACCGCTGAGGCGGAAAAATCCAATGCAGGAGCGATTGTGATCCAAAAGGATGTACTCCTTCGCGTGTCTCCCCAGACGGCGCTCATCCGGGTAGAAAATTCCTACCAAGCCTGGGCTTTGATCTTAAAAAAATTAAGCGATACTCCCTTTGCTAGCGGTATTTCTCCCCACGCGTGGGTAGATGCCTCGGCAGAAATAGATGCCTCTGCCACCGTCATGGAGGGCGTGTGGATTGGTGCTCGCGTTCGCATTGGAGCGGACTGCATCGTTTATCCCGGAGCGCGTTTGTACCCACACACAGAACTAAGGGAAAGAGTGATTGTTCATGCCAATGCGGTAGTGGGTTCCGATGGATTTGGGTACACTCCTCCGCAGGGGACTCAGGTTGGGTTTGAGAAAATACCCCATATCGGAGGAGTCTTGCTTGAAAACGATGTAGAAATTGGAGCCAATACCTGTATTGATCGCGGGGTAGTGGGTCTAACACGCATTGGGGAGGGCACCAAAGTGGATAATTTGTGTCAGATTGGCCACAATGTGCACATAGGAAAACACTGCGTATTGGCGGCACAAGTGGGCATTGCGGGGAGCACCGTCATTGGAGACTACTGTCAATTCGGCGGACAAGTCGGCATTATTGGTCACATCACCATAGGGAATCGATGTTCTGTGGGCGCTCAGTCCGGGGTCCCAAAATCTTTGCCCGATGGCAGTACTGTCTTTGGATCTCCTGCTATGCCTCTGTCTCAATTCAAACGAGCTTGGGTGAAGTGGAAACAAAGCGGTCTTTCATGAGCGCCTATACCTTAACTGCCCCTGTATCGCTCTCCGGAACGGGTATTCATACGGGTGTATCGGCTCACGTCACGCTCAAGGGCGCGCCTGCGGGGCATGGGATTGTTTTTTACAGAATGGATTTACCGGGTCAACCGGCCTTGCGGGCATCGGCAGCGCATGTCTCTCCCTCTCCGCGCTGCACCCTGCTAAAATCAGGAGAAACCACAGTGCATACACCAGAACATCTTTTGGCTGTGCTCACTCAATTGGGATTGTGGGATGTACGTATAGAAGTCAATGGCCCAGAAATTCCCATATTGGACGGCAGTGCTATGCCTTGGCTGCAAGAATTATTGCCCGTCCGAGCGAAAAAGAAAACCCCCGCCAAGAATACGCTGTATTTAAAAGAAAGAATAGAATGGCACGATCCAAGCACCGGCGCACATTTTATTGCGGAGCCACACCCCCGTTTGGACGTCACCATAGAACTGGACTATCCTTCTGAAGCCATCGGCCCAAGGAAAGCTCATTGGAATCAAGACCAGCCTTTGGCGGACATTGCTCGCGCGCGCACCTTTAGTTTCTTACACGAAATCAAGCCCCTTTTGCAGGCAGGCTTGCTTCAAGGGGTAGCTCTGGGCTGCGGAGTGGTGTACGTCCACCCCGATCACACAAAAGAAGACGATTTATCCTGGGCCGCGCCGCTGGGCGGAAATTTTACGTCACCTCTCCAGCCCGGACCGCTTCCTCAAACACCTACGTTGATGGAAAATGAAGCTGCCCGCCACAAATGTTTGGATTTGATTGGCGACCTTGCGCTCTTGGAAGCTCCTTTGTGTGTAAAAATTACAGCGATTCGACCCGGTCACGCTGCCAACAATGCTTTTGCTAAATTGTTACTTGAAAAAATGGAAACAACCAAAAACCTAACACCCCCTTGGGACATCAATGCAGCTCCGCTCATGGACGTTGTTCAAATCATGAATGTCCTTCCCCACCGCCCCCCCTTTTTGTTGGTGGATCGGATCTTAGAAATGTCTGAAGATCATGTGGTGGGCACCAAGGCTATCACCATGAACGAACCTTTTTTTACAGGACATTTTCCCGGCGCGCCTGTGATGCCTGGTGTATTGATCATTGAAGCCATGGCACAGTGCGGGGGCATCTTGGCTTTGAGCACCGTACCGGATCCTGAAAATTACCTGACCTACTTCTTGAAAATGGACGAAGTGAAATTTAAGCAAAAAGTAATTCCCGGTGATACCCTGGTATTCGTCCTTACATTGCTTGAACCCATTCGTCGAGGCATCGTTAAAATGAGCGGGAAAGCCTATGTTGGTGATAAGCTCACAACAGAAGCACTACTTACTGCGTTAATAACAAAAGATAAATAAATATTTTACCCGTGCATTCACCTTTGGCCTACATTCATCCCAATGCCCAACTGGGCGCCCATGTGACCATCGATCCTTTTGCGGTTGTGCAAGAAGACACGGTCATAGGCGATCATTGCCATATTTACAGTCATGCCGTTATAATGCCCGGCACTCGGTTAGGAAAGCGCGTGCGTGTCTTTCCGGGAGCGGTCATTGGTGCCATCCCACAAGATTTAAAATTTGCCGGAGAGGAAAGTTCTGTGGTTATCGGTGATGATTCTACCATACGAGAATCAGCTACGATCAACAGAGGAACAGCTGCCTATGGAAAAACAGTGATTGGCAAAGAATGCTTGATCATGGCCAATGCGCACGTAGCCCACGATTGCATTCTGGGCGATCATGTCATTTTAGTCAATTCCGTGGCCTTGGCAGGGCATGTGGTGATTGGCGATTATGCTATTTTGGGCGGTTTGTCTGCCGTTCATCAATTCGTCCACATTGGAGCACACGCTATGATCGGCGGTGGCACATTGGTCAGGAAAGATATTCCCCCCTTTATCAAAGTAGCCAAAGAGCCGCTCGCATTTGAAGGCATTAATTCCATCGGTTTGGAACGCCGTGGCTTTTCTTCCGAACAAATAGAAGACATCCACCAAGCCTACAGATTGCTGTACCAAAGCGGACTAAACACTACACAAGCGGTAGAGAAAATAGTATCCGCTTGCCCGCCAACCCCCGAGCGAGACGCCATCCTCACCTTTGTTCAGACGGCAGAACGCGGCATTGTTAAGGGTCGATAAGACATCCGATAGCCATGAATGTAGCCATTGAACTGCACGGCGTCACAAAACGCTATGGCTCGACCTTGGTCATCAAGGAACTAACCCACACTTTTGCCGCCGGAACCTGCACAGCAGTAGTAGGTCACAACGGATCGGGGAAAAGCACCCTTATCAAACTACTCAGCGGACAAAGTATACCGAGCAAAGGAACCCTGACATCACAGGGAATGGATTCCGAAGAATGGGCCCTTCGCGTTGCTTTGAGCGCTCCCTACACTGAATTATTGGAGGAATTTACGCCTCTTGAATTTTTTCAGTGGCAGAAAAAATTTCGCTCTTTTCGGAATCGACTCAATCCAGAAGACGTAGCCGCTCGCTTGGAATTGCCGATGCAGGCTTTACACAGACCTATTTCAACTTTTTCCAGCGGAATGAAACAACGTGTGAAGTTGGCGGCAGCCTGTTTTTCGGACACCCCTATACTTTTATTGGATGAGCCTTTCAGTAATTTAGATGCTGATGCGCGTCGATGGGGGCATGAAACGATTCATGATTCTTTGATTCCCTCTGAAAAATGGGGAGAACGCCTGGTCGTCATTGCCAGCAATGCCGATGCGGAGGAGACGGCACATTGCTCTCATACCTTACCTTTGCCAAAATTTTAATCTCATGGCCAACACTTCTGAAATAAAAAATGGGCTGTGCATTCAGCACAACCACGCACCGTACCAAATTATCGAATTTTTACACGTAAAGCCGGGAAAAGGCAACGCCTTTGTGCGTACCAAAATGCGCAACCTCAACGATGGTCGCGTATTGGAACACACCTTTCCGAGCGGTGCGAAATTGGATGACATCCGTATCGAATACCGAAACTACCAATATCTATACAACGATGTGGACGGATACAACTTCATGAACATGGATAATTTTGAGCAAATCGTATTGCCCAAACACGTTATCAATGGCTCCGCTTTTTTAAAAGACGGAATGAATTGTGTCATTATGTGGCATGCGGATGAAGACAGGGCCATATCATGCGAAATCCCAGCGACGGTTGTATTGGAAATAACTTACACAGAACCCGGCATGAAAGGGAATACCGCTACAAACACATTGAAATTGGCGACCCTAGAAACGGGTGCTGAAATCAGAGTCCCCTTGTTCATTGAAATTGGAGAAAAAATTGTTGTCAATACAGAGGACGGAACCTACAAGGAACGCTCTAAATCTTAAGAAGACCGACGCGAAAGCGCCCTGGTTTGTATGAAAAATCCCCGCCTCCGGCGGGGATTTTTTGTGCCCTCCCATTTTTCTTTAGAAAAATGGAAAAAGTAAAAGGGGTATAAAAAATGCGCCCAGCCAAAGGCCGGGCGCACTGAACAATAAAGCGAGCAAAATTAGTTTTTATCCCAAAACACTTTGGCAAAGGTGTCGTCTCCGTTCACCTTAGCTCCCGCTGCTTCGCAGTTCGTTTGGTTCAAAGTGTACTCATCAATACCGTAGTTAAAACGGTAAGGAGTCACTGTGCCCGCTTCCACTGCAACATTCATCGCAGGGTAGTCGTACAACCGCTGAGTAGACCAGCCCTCCAGGCCACGATCATACATAGCCACCCATTTCTGGGTTCCGATCAACTCTTTTCCATTGGCTGCGCTATAGGCAACACCGGTTTGAGCTAAATAGGCAGCGGCAGCGGAAGCAGATCCACCCCATGCCTCAATAGAAGCGGTGATCGCTGCATCGTAGTGAGCCGCAGCACTTCCGGAGATAAAGCCACGACGGGCGGCATCAGCCAGTAAGAACTCCACTTCAATGTAGTCAATCAACGTAGCGGCAAAGGTGGGGTCTTCCAACACATCCCCTGGCTGCGAATGCGTAGCGTACGAAGATTGCTCACCATAGTTTGCTCCAATCACCGTGTCACCGTTTCCTAAATTGCGGAAATAAGCGCTGCGGCGTGGGTCGTTGTTGCTGTTCATGATATCACCCAACGTGTTGGAAGCAACAAAGTCAGCACGACCAGACAATACCAAATCTTCAAACAATGGGTTGGTGTACGGAGGCGATGCCAAATAGTGCAACGTAGCATCATCCGCAGAGGAAGAGAACACCAAGGCTTGTGCTTGATTAGCTATGGCTGCTGCAGCCGTTGGATTGTGATCCGCCACACGGATAGCCATGCGCAACGCCAAACTAGCGGCAAATTTCTTCCATTTGTCGGAGTCTCCACCGTAGATAAGATCGGATTCACCCCAGCCGTTGTCGCCACCCAATGTAGCGATATCAGCACTCAATCGAGTTACCAAATCCGTATAGATAGCTTCTGCATCGTCGTATACTGGCGTTACATCCGAACCCATCGCTTCAGAATAAGGGACATCTCCAAAGATGTCAACCAAAACTGAATAGGTGTACACCTCCAATACGTCAATAGTCGCCAATTGCTGCACTTTTATTGCTGCTGGCGTGTTGGCGTCATCGGCCACAGCACCTCTCGCCTCTTGCAAGTCGCGCAATACAGTGGCGTACAGAATGTCAAAGGCTGAACCGTTTACATCGCGGCCGTCGATTCCAAAATTGGATTCATCGGTATAGGTAGACTGCGTCCAGTGCTGTGACCACAAACGGAAATTGTTGATGTTCACGTTGGGTGAGGCCAAATAATCTACCAAGGCAATGGTAGAATTGGCGAACAAAGTACCCGCTGGCACCTTTTCAGGTGCTTTTGGGTTTTTGTTCAGGTCGGTAATGTCTTTTGTACAGCCCACCAATAGTGTGGCGGCCACTGCAAAGGCAAAGATCTTTTTCATGATTCCTGATTTTCGAGGATTAGAATTTCAATTTTACATTCAGACCCATCTCACGAACAGAAGGGTAGGCACCTGACTGATAACCTTGTACGTTACCGGCAGATAGACCCGCTTCAGGATCAGCATAAGGGACATTTTTGTATAGAATCGCAAGGTTGCGACCCACCAAAGAAAAGTCCAATCCCTTCAACGAAGTGCTGGAAAGTTTCTCTGCAGGAACACTGTAGGTCAATGCCATTTCACGCAGCTTCACAAAAGAAGCGTCGTACACGTGCGCCTCACCTACCGAGCGAGCATACCCAAAGGTATTGCCGTAGTAAGTTACGTTCCCGTACAGGTCATCGCGTTCTGTGTAGGTATAGTCACCATTAGCATCTACAGAACGATACATTACGCGACCCATAGCGTAACCGCCAGTGCCGTCCATACCCGTTTCTGTTACTGCTCCTGGGTTTCCACGTACTTCACCGCCTTTGTCGTTCAGGCCAGCAGACCAGTCATACAAACCCGTTGCGTACCCGTACCATGTGTCCAAAGAAAAGACGCTTCCGCCTTTTTGGAAATCAATCAAGAAAGAGAAATTAACGTTTTTATAACGGAAACTGTTGTTCCATCCGCCAATCCAATCGGGGTTGATGTTTCCTATAACGTCTTTATCGCCTTTCACGTAGCGAACACCTCCACCAGTGGTAGAAGGCATGTCGTATACAATGGGTAGCCCTGTAGCAGAATCGCGCTCGTGCGTTGTTCCGTAAATGTTACCGTAGGCTTCACCTACACGTGCTTCAATGGCAATACCGCCTTGTACAGAAGCCAATTGCAAGCTTTCAGCACCTTCAAACAAGGAAACCACCTTATTGCGGTTACGAGTCCAGTTCAAAGTTGTTTTCCACTCGAAATCGTCGTTGCTTACAGGAGTAGCATTCACGCTCAATTCAATACCACGGTTTTGGATGGTACCTGCATTTACATATTGATAAATGCTACCGGTAGCAGAAGAAACACGGGCAGGCATGATTTGGTTGTACGATGTTGCATCGTATACAGAAGCATCAAAGCCTACTTTGTTTTGGAAGAACATCATTTCTAAACCCGCTTCCAAAGAACGTGTTTGCTCAGGAACCAAATTGCTATTATTCGATGTAGAAGGCGCTGATGCAGTAGAAACACTACCCCAAGCCGTACCCATTACATACGCATTGTACAATGCTTGCGCGGGAGCAGATGCTCCTACCTCGGCATAGTTCAAACGCAACTTACCAAAGCTCAAGGCATCGCTGCTCACCAGTTCGGAGAATACAATACTCAAAGAAGCCGAAGGGTAAAAATACCCGTTCTTGTCTGCAGGTAGCGTAGAAGAAATGTCATAACGACCTGTTAAATCAGCAAACAAGAAGTTCTTGTAGCCAAAAGAACCGCGACCGAAATAACCGTCTACACCGATAGTGCTTTGGGCTTCAGTGGGTGCGTTCGGAGTGCTCACGGAGTTGTTCAAAGCATATACTCCTGGAACAACCAAACCACCGTTGGTTGTAGCACTGATAAAGCTCTGGTACGTGCGACGTGAGTTAGTACCGAAGCTACCGTTGAAATTCAAATCGTCGCTCAAATCTTTGTTGACATTGAAGAACAAATCAAAATTCCTTTCTGTGAAAGAACGGTTGCGACGTGTGTAGCTAGACAAATCGGCAGAGCCCACAGCAATGCGCTCTTCTTGTAGATCTGTGTACGTATCCACTGAAGCGCGGCCGAACAAGCTCAACCAGCTGTTGATTTTGTACTCGCCCGCCACATTTCCAATGATACGATTTCTAGAATCTTGGTTGTAGTTCTGGTAGGCAGTAAAGTAGGCGTTGTCAGAATAAATAGGACGCAACATGTCCGAACCGTAGCCATATCCATAAGGATTCCACGTGATGTTCTTACCCGTTTTGTCGTAATATTCTTTCAACTTCGCTACGTCTACACCCACATCCCACCACTGGCGGAATTGTTGATTAGGGTTCAAACCAGAGTAGCCCGTTCCGTAACGACCGGTTCCGCTTTGGTTGATGTAGTTGGCAATCGCCGTAACCGTCAATTTGTCGGATGCTTTAATGGAACCATTGATAGACATGTTGTTACGCACCAAACGAGAGTTGGGAAGAATTCCTCCCATATCAAATTGAGTTGCGCTAAAACGGAACGTACTGTTGTCGCTTCCACCATCAATAGCGATAGAGTTGTTTTTTGTTAAGGAACGCTGAAAGAAACTTGTTGGATCGTTGGCTCCAGCCACGTGAGGGGAAGCCACACCGCCGTTACCCAAATCTCCAAACACAGACTCCCATGTGTACACCATCAAATTCGGATCGAACTTCAATCCAAAAGAAGCATCTTCCGTAGTAGGAGTACAAATGTCCATGATGCCGTCGCCGTTGGCGTCGTATTCCACCATGTATCCTTGCGTGTAGTACCCAGCAATTGTGTCTGGACCGTAGTATTTACCGTATCCTTGACCGTATTCTTTTTGATACTTCGTATACGTGTTCAAATTGATTTGACCCACGGTCAAGCCAGAAGAAACAGTAACGCCTAAGCCGTTGCGCTTGGCTCCCTTTTTCGTAGTGATCATGATGACACCATTGGCAGCCCGGCTACCGTACAATGCTGTAGCGGCGGCGCCCTTCAAGATAGAAACCGACTCAACATCGTCTGAGTTGATGTCCATGGCTGCATTACCATAGTCGTATCCTCCGCGACCTGTTTGTTGGTTGCTTGTGTTGTTGATCTCATTAGAAATAGGAATACCATCGACTACAAACAACGCTTGGTTGCTTCCTGTCAACGATTTGAATCCGCGGACGACTACGCTAGATGAACCACCCATTGTGCCTGATTGACGAATGCTTACACCCGCTACCTTGCCCGAAAGTGAGGCCATGAAGTTGGCATCCTTTACTTTGGAAACCTCGGCACCCTTTACCTCTTGAACAGAATAACCCAGCGATTTTTTATCGCGGGTAATGCCCAAAGCGGTAACGACTACTTCGTCCAACTTGTTTACAGATTCACTCAAAGAAATGTTCACTACATCTCCAGAAGCGACCACCTCTTTGGTGGCAAATCCCAAAGCACTTACTACAAGAGTAGCGCCTTGTCTTGCTTTGATTACGTACTTACCATCGAAGTTTGTAACCGCCGCATTGTTGGATCCTTTTTCCTTGACAGCAGCCGAAGGAATCGGATCTCCTGAGCCCGATGAGGACACCGTTCCGGCGATGTTCTGCGCGAACAGACTCATCCCAAAAAACAGCATCAACGCCGTGGCCGAAGCCTTAATTGTGCGTTTCATAAATGTTGTATTTGTGTTAAACATAGGGCAATGTAGGAATTATTTTCATTGCCTATTCATTATATGCAACAAAAGAGCACTAAAAAGCGCCTATTCTCGCAAATTTCGTAGTTGCATGGCAACCAATAAGGCTGTAAAACCCCATACAGGAACAGAGGCTTTGTCTGTATCTAGGAAATTATTCAAAATGCCGTGGGTAAAATAGGTGACCAATCCCAAGACAGCGCACACCGCCAACCAATAACTCCGCTCATCGGATAAAAGACGGTAGTTTGTGAGCACTTGGAATCCCGTCGTGAAAATCGCGGCGATTACCAACAGCACGACGATCAAACCGGGAATCCCCTGTTCGGCCAAGGGACCAATATACTCCGAATGAGCATTGCCGTTGTCCCCATTGTTGGTCGAAATAATGGTGAGATCGCGTGAATTCTGAAAAGGGGCATACAAAAATTGATAGGTGCCTGGGCCCCATCCCACGCCCGGGCGCTCTTCAAACATGCGCAAGGCGGAATTCCATCGGTTCAACCTCTCTAAATTGGAAGCATCCGTAGACACATTGCTCATGGACTGCACGTGTTGGCCCAAATTTTCTGAGGAAACGGCATCGTTTTTTTCAAACGATCGAACGATTTGATCACTGGACAGATACAATCCAACCACCAATAGAAGGGCAGCAAAAACAGTAGTGCCCAATCCTATGCGCAAACGGTGAAGTACAAACACACCAGCTGCCACTACCACACTTAGCCAAGCAGCGCGGGTATAAGACAACACCAAGGCAACCAGGAGTAAAAGCAATAAAGAGGTCGTCCCTATTCTGCTGAGCAAAGACTGCCTTCTGATCGCAAAGTAAAAAGCAATCGGGGTATACATCGCTAAGACAGCTCCGTACACTGTATGTTCCTTATAAAAAGGGAACGATACCCAGGTAGATGTTTCCTTGCTAAAACCAAAGGTGGAATGAACGGTCAACGTGTAGATGGCAGCAATGGACAAGGGAATATAGTAGAGCCAGAAGAACAAGTCGCGCCTTTTTGGGTCCATCAACACGTGCACCATCAAGAAGAAGAGGGGAACTATGAACCAAATACGAGCAATCCAGTGCTTCGCACTCACCAAAGGCAGCTCACTGGTCAAGACGGTTAATCCCATCCAGCCTAGGTAAAAATAAAGGGCCCAACTGACCGGATGATTGGCCACGGCGGCGTTTACTTTTCCTCCGAGAATCAACCGGAAAAGCAACAGCAGGGTAATCCCAAAAAGTAAGGGCTCCGAAGGAATGCTGAGGCCTACATTGAAAGCTTCGTCTTTGAGGGTAACACTGAGGGGCGTGAGGGCCACCGTGACCAGAAGCAACACATCCAATCGATTCAGAGCGAGCCACAAGACGGCAGCGCCGAAAGGCAACAACAAAAGAGCAAAATTTTCAGTAACAACCGCTGCAAACAGGCCCGCTACCAAAAAGGCACCAAGCCACCATAGCCACTTTTGTTCGTCGGGTTTCTTCACAAATCGTTGTTGACGCGTAATTCCTTTACCGCGTTCTTGACCAAAATAGCCAACATTGTGGCTACAAAAGAACCCATGGCAAAGACCACCACGATCAACCACCGCACGGGATAACTTTTCCTCTCTGCGGGAATCGCTTTGGTTACCCGGAAGGTAGCCGGCATGATTTGTTCCGCATCCACCCGTGCTTGATCTAATTTGGTGCGAATCTTTACCTCTTCTTGTTTGAGCAGGCTCAATTCATCCCGCAAACTGACGTAGCGACCGCCGTACTTCGCCAGCGTGTCCAGTGTGTTTTGCAGCGACCGAATACCCGACTTGCTGCCACCAGACACTTGCGCGATGGCCAATTGCTCTGAAATAACCGCACTTTGTTGTTCGTAATCGTGCACGCCCTTGGTACGCAAGATGCTCACCTCGTCCTCCATGGTCCTCAAATCCGCGCGAACCTTATTGTACTCCTTTTTAACAATAAGAAAGCCAAATTGTGCCCGATTGCGTTGGATTCTGCTTTTCGCACGGTCCAATAAGTCTGTTATTTCGTTGGCCATTTTGGCCGCTATTACAGGGTCTGTATCCAAAACCTCTATTTCCACGGACATAAACTGTGTGCGTTTGAAGGAAACCTTGTCTTTGAATTCTTCTCGCAGATAGGTCATTTTGTACGGTCCATTGGCATCCACACCGTAGTGTTTTAGTAATTCGAATTGAGAAGCAATGGTGTCAAAAATTTGATCTGAATGAAGTATTTGCAACAATTGCTCAGCCTGCTCCTCGGCTCCAAACTCCAACATGTCTTCATCGCTGAAGGAGGTTTGCGGTAGCAGTGCTTTCGATACGGAGTTGGTGGTCGATGGAAAAACCACCACCGTGCTTTTGTACAAGGGCTGAATGAAAAGCGAACTGGATGCCAATGCGCCCAGTACGACGGAAATAAGAGGAATGACAAGGAGCGGTTTGCGCCATTGGTACAGAAAAAGTAGAAGATTGGTGGAGCTGTAATCCATACGATTGTTTATTTCTGCGGTAAAGATAGCAAGATGCGGTGGGTGCGGGCTTGATCATCGGCATATTCTCCACGAATCTTTTGAGCGATTTCCGTGGGCAAGTCCGGTTTTTTCACGGTTTGAAGGAGCAATTGTAACGCGTTTACTACGGCCGTAGGGATGAAGCGGCGCGCGGCCTGGGCCGCGCCGCTGGCGTGAAGCCAGCGGTTGAGCCGCGGGAACCGCGGCGGTCGCGCCGCAAATTGCGGAACATCGGGTAGGCTCGGAAGGGGGCTTACGCCCAGGTGGGAAAAAACCCGATGGGCTGTTTTTAAGGGCTGATGCATCAGATCATCCAAAGAAAGAACCAGTATGTTTTTTTTAGGGAAAACCGCTAAGAAACGCTCCAAAGCTTCTGCGTACAATCCCAATTCATAAAAATTTTCAGAGATTCCCCATCCTTTGGGCTGACGACGTCGATCCCTTTCCCATTCATCGGCAAAGGTACCCGAAACATATCCGTACCGAAGGGCCATCAAATAATGCGAAAACGCCCGTTGCACCGGATCGCGTAAAACGATGATGATTTTTGCATCCGGAGAGAATGCAGCGATTTCATCGGGCGCTCTTTGACTGAAAAAATACCCCGTACTGCACTCGCCCAGGACCTGATGCGGCAAAGCATCGGCAAACAATTGTAGGTATTTTTCCTGGTCTCGGACAAAAGCCAAATGCACTTTCTTCAACGGTCGTTTCTGAAAATACTCTTCCTGCAAAGGCGGCGTTTGGGCCAAATAGGCCGGGGAAAATAGGGCCGGGTCTATATCGGAACCGAAAAAATGAGGCTCTTTCACCGGGGAAAGAAATACGTCCGGATGAGCCTCCAGCCAACCGGCTAAGGTGGTAGTTCCACACTTGGCCGCTCCTACAAGAAAAAAAGACGGGCGATTCGTTGGCTCCATATCTGCTGTTAACGCCAAAACAAAAAAGTTCTTATCCCTGTTTTTTTATACACCTCCCTTAACGCCCACACATTCCAAAGAACAATGGTAAAAGAGGTGGCCATGGCTGATCCCAACAAGCCCAACCAAGGAATCAATAGGATGTTGCCCAGGATGTTGACAATAACGCCTAGAATTAAGGTGTTTCGGGCGGCTTTTTCATTTCCTGTCATGTTCAGTAGATAAAGAACGGGGCCGCACAAGGCGTTGGACAATTGTCCGATGGCTAACACCCGCAACAAATCAGCGTACAATGCGAAATCAGAACCAAAGAAACCAAGAAAAAAGGGTGCCCCCGCAAACAAAACAACAAAAGCAGGGACGGAGATGACGGTATTAATCCAGGCAATTCTTTTCACGGCGTTTTGCAAGGAGTCCATTTTTCTTTTGGCCCAGTACCTAGAAATATCGGGCGCCAATTGGGCATTGACAGCAAACTGAGCAAAAATAATGAGCGTGGAAACTTTGTAGGCCACGCGGTATACACCCACGGAAGATTCATCTAAAAAATAACCAATCAAAAGGGTGTCTGACCACATCAATACGGTATACAATAAACTGCTGACAAAAAATACCGTCGCCGTAGGGAAATGCACCTTGGCATGAGACCACGCCTCTTTCCATGAAACACCGAACAATGGAATCCACGATTTGATGATCCAAGGAATAAAAGGAAGAAGGGCGAGGAAGATATAAAGAATCGGGCTGTGCGCCTGAAAGAGCAACAAAAGAATGGATGCTACGAAAGTCAAAGAACCATATTGCCAAAGGCCGTAGGCCAACATGTTGTTTTGCGCTCTCCATACATCGGATTGCAATTGAAACCAAGACCACGGCAACAAAAGAACGGCGACATACAACAGCGAATCTTCTAACGCGGGGGCGTGAAAGAGATTAGACAACAAACCGCGTGACAACACCAATAGGATGCTCAAGAGCAAGGCAAATCCTGTTACCAAAAGAAAGGAACCCGCAAGAATTCGTTTTTGCTCCTGCCACTGGCCTTTGTGCGCAGGGAGTTCCCGAACCACCAAACCATCGTACCCCCAGCGAGCCACTACACCTGCCAGCGATAAAAAAGTAAAGACCAACTCAAAATGGCCATAGCCTTCTTTGCCCATGGTTTTAACCATGAGGTAGACAAAAGCATAACCAGAAAGCGCCCCCAGGACTTTGAGCGTTAAAACCATTCCGCTTCCCCTAAGTAATCGCTGCCAATACGGATTGAGTGGTGTGGCCATGGCCGCAAAGGTCTTACTTTTGATCCATGCAGCGATCACTTTCTATTGCCGTCAATACGCGTTGGGTTTTGTCCCAAGGATTGGATGGCACCGGGTGGTACACAAAGTCTTTGCTGGATCGATTGATTGTAGCCCATCCCGAGGTGACATGGCATTTATTGTTTGACCGCACACCCCCTACAGATTGGCAAGATGCTCCCAACGTGAAAAGACATGTACTTTCTCCTCCGGCCCGGCATTGGAGTTTGTGGTGGATTTGGAACGAATGGAGTGTGCCCAAACTATTGGAAAGGGAAAAGGTGGACTTGTATTGGTCTCCCGACGGCATGTTGCCCAACGCACTTCCCTGCGTAGGGGTGGCTTCCATACACGATTTGAATTTTATTCACCACCCCGAATGGTTGCCTTGGACAGTAGCTCGATACTACCGTTGGACGTATAGAAAAAGTGCTCGTTTGGCTAATCATATTTTAACCGTTTCGGAAGCGTCTAAAAATGATCTTTTGGCTACGTATGGCCTATCGGCTGATCGAGTGACTTTTGCGTATAATGCGCCCCAAACTCACTTTACCCCATTGTCCGCCGAGGCACAGCGAGATGCGCGCGTCCGATGGACGGGTGGAAAACCCTATTTTTTGTTTGTCGGTGCCTTTACCGCCAGAAAAAATGTTTCGACTTTGGTCAGTGGTTTTGATGCGTTCAAAAAACGCACCCAATTGCCCCATCAATTGATTTTGGTGGGAGATTTTTTACATGCAGAGCCGGCATTGGACAAAGCATTGAAGGCTATGCAACACCGATCGTCGGTTGTTTTCCCCGGAAGGGCAAAATCAGCGGACTTGAACGAACTCTACGGAGCTGCGACCGCGTTTTGTTACCCCAGTTTGTTTGAAGGCTTTGGCATTCCCCTAGTGGAAGCGATGGCTGCTGGATGTCCTGTCGTTTCTAGCCATGCCTCTTGTTTGCCGGAAATTGCCAGCGACGCCGCTTTGTTTTGTGATCCATTGGATGTCAATGCCTGGGACCAAAGCCTGTCCTTGTTGGCGCAGGAATCAACGGCGGCGAGGAATGAGCGCATTCAAGCGGGGATAGATCGGGCTTCCTCTTTTTCTTGGGAATCAACGGCGGAAACCGTTTGGTCTGTCATGCACACCCTTCTCCATCCATGGTAGCGGGAGTAGACGAAGCGGGTCGCGGTTGTTTGGCTGGCCCTGTTGTCGCCGCAGCTGTCATCCTTCCCGAGGGCTATCGTTTATCGGGATTGACGGACTCTAAAGCAGTTTCTGAAAAAAATAGGACACTTTTACGGCAGCAATTGGAACGAGATATTCCAAAAAAACACTGGTCCATAGGAATGGCCACCGCCGCTGAAGTGGATCAATTCAATGTTTTACGGGCGACCTATATGGCCATGCACCGGGCTATTGCCGGCCTGCCGAAGGAGGACATTCATCTCTTACTGATCGATGGGAATCGGTTCGCCCCCGTGGAGGGATTGACCCACCGCTGCGAAGTAAAAGGCGATGCCCGATTTGCTGCTATTTCAGCGGCCAGTATTTTTGCGAAGACAGAACGAGATACCCTTATGTTGTCTGCACACTGGGACCATCCGGATTATGGCTGGGCGCAAAACAAGGGGTATCCCACTGAACTACACCGGGATGCTTTGGAGCGTTTGGGCTTCAGTCCCCTGCATCGTCGTACCTTTCAATGGAAATCGGTTCAATGGAAACTGCCCTTATGAAGTTTTGGAAAAATAGGGTTCTACTGCTTGTAGGCGTACTCGGTTTGGTTGCTTGCCGTAGTCGGGAGTGGACCGATGATGCTTTGCATGCAGTGCCCGCGAGGAGTGGGGCCGTGATTCGTTTGGAGTGGCCCTCTGTAGAGGAACGGGCTGCAAATAAAACATGGACAGCGCTCTTAGCCAGCGATAGTATTTTGCGTGCCATGTCCTACACGCTCGATAGTCACTGCTTGCCAGGCGCCTCGGGTTGGTTAGCCTATCATGCCAGCGGCGCAAAAAAACACGATTGGGTAGTGGTATGGAATCAAGACCAGGTGCCTACCTGGACTGCTGATCGTATGCAAACTCAGCATAGTATGGAAGGTCGTCCGTACAACCGCGGAATGGTTTGGTCCGTGACGAGCCCCGGCGGAGGATTGTTTTATTGGGGACAAAAAGAAGGCATTGTGACCTTGAGTGCTGCCGAAACATTGGTAGAAGAGGTGCTCCGGCGCGTCGACGAAACGGATCCAGGTTTTGCTTGCGATTCCGATGACCCTTTTGAAGGAAACATTGTAGGAGATGGCTTGCCCGAGGAATTTCCTTGGCGCATTTTGCATTCTCAATCGGCTGACGCGCGTATACAGTCCATTGTACACGATAGTATTTTTGGTTGGACTGCTTCTGGGGAAGGATTGTGGGAAGAGGATCCTTTGATTTCCGCTGTAGGGGAAGCCGAGGCGGCCCCGTTGAAAATATCGGACTGGATTTTTCCCGGTCTGCAAAAATTGCGAGGACAAATAGCAGATTCTATGGACGTGGGTGTAGAATGGTACGGGCAGGGTACTTTTCGACGGCCACAAGCCAGAAAATATGAGCGCGCACAGGACTTTTGGATTGTTGCCACAGAAGATTCTGCATCGGCCCTAAAGGCAAAAGAAAAAGGTGTTTTTTGGAAAGAAATTCCAGAAACGGCCCTGAGTCAAACAACGCGGTGGGGAGTTTTGTGGTCAGAAGACGAGGCCACTTTGCGGAACGTCAGTCAATCGATTGGCCAATGGGCGTCATCCGATGGTTTGTTTTTAGCTGAACAATGGCCGGCTCGGTACCATGCTTTTGCCGTGGTCGCTCTACCTCAAGAACGCGCACCCCTTCGGTGGTTTGGAGTTGTCGTTCAAAAAGAAGGACGTCGGATGAAGTGGAACGCCGCTTTGGTTGGGAAACTTACCGCAACACAATAACGGTACCCGGTCCTGGCTGATCCCCCGCTTCCCATCCATTTCTAGAGTACAAAGACTTTATTTTTATCCCGTACCGCTGGGAAATTCGATAGATATCATCACCCACCACCCAGGTGTGGGTATCGTACTCCTTGGAGGATCGACTACTTTTGCTCGATAGGTAGATCGGCTGGTTTGCGTGAACCGGAGTGTGCCAAAAAGCGTCATTGCAGGAAAGAAGCATTCGAACGGGAATTCTGGTTTCACGCGATAGCTCGGCCCAATTGGTTTCAGAGGATGAATAATAGACAGGGACGTTATTCACACGCGGAGCCCCTTCTTTGAATTCCTTTCTTTTCATCCGTGCGGTTTTCGATTTTACCCGATCCCAACGGTCCAATTCATTGTTTTCAATCAGCGCAATGAGCCGTTCCGCATACGCAGGATGGGTTGCGTATCCTGCCTGTTGCAAACCATGAGCCCAGGCCTTGTAATCATCGACGGGAAGACGAAACAGCCCCTCGTACCGATGTCTATCACGCAAGAACAAACTGTGATCACGGTAGCTTTCTGCCACGGAACCATAGGCTCTAAAACACTCGTTGGGAAGGTCGTCATCCAACACCACGCTAGGTCCTGTCCATTCGGGGTGACATTTGATGCCAAAGTGATTGTTTCCCTCGGTAGCCAATTTTCCTTGACCGTCTCCCGATTCCAAAATGCCTTGAGCCAAGGTGATGCTTGCGGGAATGCCAAACAACGCCATTTCCTTTTGCGCCAAAGAGGCGTTTTTTTCAATGTATTCTATTCGTTTCGCCGTTTCTGAATTTTGAGCGGTCGCGCTTAAAAAACTAAAAAAAAGCACCGTCAACAGGGTGTGAATTTTCATGGAATCAAAAGTATTTCTTTCCGACCTTTGCTTGCAAGGACTGAGCCAAACATGAAACCACTGGACCCAGAAGATTTTTACAAAACCCCAGAGGGATATTTGGTTTTTACGGAAATCTACCACAAAAAAAGAGGAACCTGTTGCCAAAGCGGTTGCAAACATTGCCCGTATGGATTCGATAAAGGAACAGGGACCCTTCGCCAAAAAAAATAGGACCATGCCATTCAAAGACGATATACTCCAAGGAATCCCCTCCTTTTTGCCTGCCTATCCCGCTTGGGACGACACGGTTTCTCATGCGCCCAAGCGCAAAGATATTTTAACGGGCGAAGAGAAAATACTAGCCGTGAAAAATGCATTACGCTACATTCCGGCTGAGCACCATGCTGTGATGGCCGAAGAGTGTGCAGAGGAATTGCAACGCTTTGGTCGAATTTATTTGTACCGTTACCGCCCAACCTATGCCATGTTTGCGCGGCCCTTGAATCAATACCCTCACAAATCAAAACACGCCGCGGCCATCATGCTCATGATTCAAAACAACTTGAATCCGGAAGTGGCGCAACATCCGCACGAATTGATTACCTACGGAGGCAACGGGGCCGTTTTTCAAAATTGGGCCCAATACCTCCTCACGCTTCACTATTTGGCAACGATGACGGACAAACAGACGTTGCATATGCATTCCGGGCATCCGCAGGGATTATTTCCCTCCTCATCGCAAGCGCCAAGAGTTGTCGTTACGAACGGGATGGTCATTCCCAATTATTCAAAGCCCGATGATTTGGAGCGCTTCAATGCATTGGGGGTGAGTCAGTACGGACAAATGACCGCGGGTAGTTTTATGTACATCGGCCCGCAAGGAATAGTCCACGGAACAACCATCACGGTAATGAATGCCGCACGAAAGTTCACCAAAGGTCCCTTGGAAGGAAAACTTTTTGTGACTTCAGGCATGGGCGGTATGAGCGGCGCCCAACCCAAGGCAGCCAAAATTGCCGGTCTGGTCAGTATCACCGCCGAGATCAATCCCGATGCGGCAGAGAAAAGACACGGGCAAGGATGGGTAGATCGCTTAGCGTATACAACCGATCAGGCCATCGATTGGGCCTTGGAAGCACAATCCCAGCAAGCCAACACATCCATTGCGTTCGTCGGAAACACAGTAGATCTTTGGGAACGCATCGTGGAGCGCGGTGTATCCGTCGATTTGGGATCGGACCAAACCTCTCTTCACAATCCGTGGGCCGGCGGCTATTATCCACAAGGGTACAGTTATGCAGAGGCCAATGTTTTAATGACACAAGACCCTGAAAAATTTGCATCGGAAGTGCAAGCCACTTTGCGTAAACAAGTAAAAGCTATCAACATTCTTCATCAAAAAGGAATGTACTTTTTTGATTATGGAAATGCTTTCTTGTTGGAAGCCGGTCGCGCAGGTGCCGACGTGATGAAGAGCGACGGAGGTAACTTTATCTATCCCAGCTACGTGCAAGATATTTTAGGGCCTTTGTGTTTTGATTATGGATTTGGCCCCTTCCGCTGGGTGTGCACATCGGGAAGACAAAAAGATCTTCGTGCAACGGATCAAATAGCCGCTCGTGTACTGCGAGAATTGGCCGTTCATGCGCCCGATGACATTCGGCTGCAAATGGAGGACAATCTGCGGTGGATTGAGCAAGCCGAAGAAAACCAGCTCGTGGTAGGTTCTCAGGCGCGCATTTTATACGCGGATTGCGTAGGGAGAATTGCTCTTGCCAAAGCCTTCAATGAGGCCATTGCGAACGGAGAAATAGGTCCTATCGTCTTAGGACGTGATCATCACGATGTCTCTGGAACCGACTCCCCGTACCGTGAAACATCCAATATTTATGACGGATCGCGGTTCACCGCAGATATGGCAGTACACAATGCAATAGGTGACTCCTTCCGAGGAGCTACGTGGGTTTCCTTGCACAACGGCGGTGGCGTCGGCTGGGGAGAGGTGATCAATGGCGGATTCGGAATGCTGTTGGATGGCACTAAATTGGCTGACACGCGCCTAGAAAGCATGCTGTTCTTTGATGTAAACAACGGCATCGCCCGTCGGGCTTGGGCCAGAAATCCAGAAGCGCTCACGGCCATCGGTCGAGAATTAAAGCGTACCCCCCAGCTTCGTGTGACTATCCCTCAATTGGCGAACGACGCCCTTGTGAGAGAAGCGGTAAACCTCCTATCTTAGGACCATGAGAAACAGTCTATTCCTCCTAGTTATGGTAGCCGTCGCTGCTGTGGCTTGTTCCCCATCGGAACCGGTAAATACAAACACCGGCGGTCTGAAAATCGGATATGTCAAAGCAGATAGTCTAACCCAATTGTACGATTACCACAAAGAGCTCGAAAAACAGTTTGAACAAGAAACCAAGAAAATAGAAGCAGAATTGGTACGTGGGCAACAAAATCTGCAAACGGAATACCAGGTTCTAGAACAAGCGGCCCCTTCTTTGTCTAAAATAGAATTGCAACGAGCCCAACGAGACTTCCAGCGCATTCAGCAAAATTATAGCACGCTGGAACAACAACGTTCTGGTGAGCTAGCCGAGCAACAGGCCCGTATGAACAAGCAGATCAAGGAGCAAATGGACGAGGCTATGGCTCAATTGGCCAAGGAAGAAAACTACGATTTGATTTTGATTTACGAAGAGAATGTGCTGTACGGTAACGAGTCTTTGGACGTGACTCAAAAAGTAGCCACTATCCTCAATACCTTGAAAAAACCCACCGAGGAGTCAGGTAAAAAATGAGCACTACTCTTTTTTCGCAGTCATTTGACAGGGCCTTTTCTTTCGTCTCATAGGCACTCTTTCTTGCGTCGTGCGAAGCGTAAGTTCTTTTGTGGTGTAGGGCGATGCAAACGGTACCCAATGGACCATTCCTTCCCAAACGGTCAATGACTTCTGGGTTTCTTGGTTTCTGGGCTCGCTTCGTACGCTGTTTTTAGCGGTACGTTCACCTACGGTTTAACCGTTCACGGTAGTTCTTCCAACGACTTCACTTCCGGGACTTGGAACCGTTGAAAAAGGCGAGTTGAAATGAAAAATCCCCGGCTGCGCCGGGGATTTTTTTTGTCAGATCAGAAAATCCAATAGTCAACCAAGAGAACGCCATCTCCTTATACCACGGGGTTTTCATTGAGATGAGCGCGGGATATAACAATGCGCTGAATTTCTGAAGTCCCTTCGTAAATCTGGGTAATTTTTGCATCTCGCATCAATCGCTCTACATGAAACTCCTTCACAAATCCGTAGCCACCGTGTATTTGGACGGCCTCCGTGGTCACCCACATGGCCACTTCCGAAGCATACATTTTTGCCATAGCGCTTTCTTTGTCGAAGGGAAGTCCTTGGTCCTTCAGCCAAGCAGACTTCAAAACCAACAACCGGGCTGCTTCTACCCGAGTGGCCATATCCGCCAGTTTAAAGGCAATCGCTTGGTGTTCGCAAATAAGTTTACCAAAGGTTTTGCGTTCTTGAGAATACTTGGTCGCCAATTCCAAGGCGCCAGAGGCAATTCCCAATGCTTGAGAGGCTATACCAATACGACCTCCAGAGAGAGTTTTCATGGCAAATTTGAAACCAAACCCATCCTCTCCTACCCTGTTTTCCTTGGGGACTTTTACATCGGTAAATAACAAAGAATGGGTATCGCTACCGCGAATACCCATCTTGTTTTCTTTGTTCCCGACCACAAAGCCGGGCATTCCTTTTTCTACAATCAAACAGTTAATGCCACGGTGGCCTTTGGCCACGTCCGTCTGGGCAATCACCAAATACACACTGGCCGAATTACCGTTGGTAATCCAGTTTTTGGTTCCATTGAGCAGGTAATGATCCCCTTTGTCCACAGCGGTTGTGCTTTGCGATGTCGCATCGGAACCGGCCTCGGGCTCGCTCAAACAAAATGCTCCCAGAATTTCCCCTTTGGCCAGCGGAACCAAATATTTTTGCTTTTGCTCCTCTGTTCCGTATTTTTCTAATCCCCAACACACCAAAGAATTGTTCACACTCATAGCGACAGAAGCAGAAGCGTCGATTTTGGAAATCTCTTCCATTGCCAACACATAACTAATGGTGTCCATTCCGCTACCGCCGTACTCTGGAGAAACCATCATGCCCAGAAAGCCCAATTCGCCCATTTGACGCACTTGATCGGCGGGGAATTTCTGGTGTTCATCGCGCTCTATCACGCCAGACAACAATTCAGCACGCGCAAAATCACGCGCAGCATCACGAATCATTTTATGCTCTTCGGTCAATTCAAAATGCATACAGCAATTTTTGGTTTTTGTGTGATCAAAGGTAGGAAGCAAACAACGATCTTTGGGCGTATGCGCATGGATTTCTCGGATCTGAAAAATCAGTCTTTTTTGGCCTTAGGCACGATGTCTGGAACCTCTTTGGATGGTTTGGATTTGGCGTTGGTGCGGTTTTCTGTTTCTGCTGCAGAGAAGTGGACTTTTGAACTTGTCAAGGGCCACACTGTTTCCTATGATTCCATTCCGTGGCGAGACACCTTACGAAATGCAGTCCATTTACCCCCAGAGAAGTTGAACGAGATCTCTTTGAAATTCTCTCAGTTTATTCTGCAGGAAATGCATCAATTTTGGCGGGCGGAAGGTTCGCCTTCTTTGGACGCAATCGGAAGCCACGGGCACACCGTTTTTCATGAACCAGCCAAAGGAATCACGGTACAGATAGGGAATACTCCCCTTTTGGCGCACGGATTCTCTTGCCCCGTGGTGGGTGACTTTCGCGTAGATGATGTGGCCCTCGGCGGAGAAGGAGCTCCCTTGGTGCCGATGGCCGATGCGCTCTTGTTTGCTGGGTACAGCCACTGCACCAACATAGGAGGTTTTAGCAATACGAGCTGTGTGATTCATGACCAACGTGTGGCTTGGGATATTTCGCCTGTAAACATTTTACTGAACGCTTTGTCAGAAAAAAAGGGATGTCCCTTCGATGACCGCGGTGGTTGGGCTCGTTCGGGTACACCGATCGGTCCGCTAGTGGATGCGCTGAACGCATTGCCGTATTGCGTTGCCAAGGGGCCCAAGAGTTTGGCATGGGAAGATGTTGCACGAACCTACCTTCCCTTGCTCGTTGTCTATGAAAAAAAACATTCAATAGAAGACATGTTGGCATCCGTCGTAGAACATGCGGCACAGCAAATGGCCACAGCCTGGTTGCTGGGAGCTCCCGGCCCTGTCTTACTCACTGGGGGCGGTGTACACAATGATTTTCTATGGGAACGACTGAGATACCATAGCGACAGAATCCTTGTAAAGGCAGAAAAAGATACGGCAGATTTCAAGGAAGCCATAGCCTTTGCTTTGCTCGGGTTGTTGCGTTCCAAAGGAAAAATAAACGTTTTATCCTCCGTTACGGGTGCCTCTAGGGATCATTCCGCTGGGAGAATTTTTTCTAATTAACCCATTGTTGATTTTACTTTTAAGCAACAACAACCTTTGATAGGTACATTTGACAAATTTAAATTACGCGGTTATGTATTTATTGATGATTCTTGTATTTATAGTCGGCTACGCCGCTATTGTTTTTGAACACAATTTGAAAATTGACAAAGCGGCGGCGGCGCTTTTTACCGGGATTGTCATCTGGTCTATTTACATACTGGGTGGTGTAGATATCCACGAAGCAGAGCACCAGCTTTTGGGGCATTTTTCCGAAATTTCCGGTATCCTGTTTTTCTTGTTGGGAGCCATGACTATCGTGGAAGTGGTCGATGCGCACGGGGGATTCAGTGTCATTACCGACAAAGTGCGCACCAACGATATTCGAATTCTGTTATGGATTATCGCATTGCTTACCTTCTTTTTGTCAGCTGTTCTAGACAATATGACTACTGCCATTATCATGATTTCTTTGCTGCGAAAATTGATTCACGACAAGGAAAAAAGATGGTTTTTTGCCGGTATTGTCGTGATAGCAGCCAACGCCGGGGGCGCATGGTCTCCCATTGGTGACATCACCACCACGATGCTATGGATTGGAGGTCAAATATCGGCGGTAGCTATCATGAAAGATATTTTCTTAACGTCGATGGTCTCCCTCGTTGTGCCTTTGTTGGTTCTTTCTTTTACCCTCCGCGGCACGGTGGAACGTCCAAAAGAAGCCCGCGGGAACGAAACATCCCATGTATCAGAAAATGAAAAGAAGGTGATTTTGTTGGCGGGTGTAGGCGGTCTGATTTTTGTTCCAATTTTCAAAACAGTCACCCATTTGCCGCCTTTTATGGGCATGATGCTGAGTCTGTCTGTACTTTGGATTTTGACCGATGTGCTGCACCGAAAAAAACCTCATGAGCATCGTCAATCTTTAGGAGTTGTCGGCGTTTTGAAAAAAATTGACACCCCAAGTGTTCTCTTTTTCTTGGGAATTCTTTTAGCCGTTGTCGGGTTGCAAGCGGGCGGTCAGTTGCCTGATTTAGCGACACAATTAGACAAAACCATTGGCACTTCCACGGAAATGGGTGTGTTTGCCATTGGGGGCATTATTGGATTATTATCTGCTATCGTTGATAACGTCCCATTGGTGGCGGCTTCCATCGGGATGTACCCTCTGGGAGTCAATTCCTTCTTTGCTCCAGATGGTCTTTTTTGGGGATATTTAGCGTACACCGCAGGCACCGGCGGAAGTATTTTGATTATCGGAAGCGCAGCGGGTGTAGCCGTGATGGGGCTAGAGAAAATTCCCTTCGTTTGGTATTTAAAACGCATTTCCGGACTTGCCTTGATCGGTTATTTATCGGGCATCGTTGTTTACATTTTACAAAACGGCTAAGCTTTCAACGGTTCTTTGTTCATATCTGTTGGAGTCAAGTAAAAAAACTTGACCGCATTGGTATAAGTTTGGTCTATAAATTGCGTTAATTCACTAAAAAAGATATTATGCCAACCTTTCTGCAAATCGATGTGGCCCCTACAGTAGAAGCTGTCAACACCCTTCCCATGGAGCCCCTGCCAGTAGAGAAAACCCAAACCATCCTCGAACTGGCTTTTTCTGGCGGAGCGGCCGGTAACTCCATCATGGTTTTGTTGTTTTTGATGTCCCTGTTGACCGTGTATTTGTTTGTTGAGCGCCTGAATGCTATCAAGCGCGCCAACAAAATGGATCCGCATTTTATGAACAATATCAAGGACCACATCGCCAACGGAAAAATTCAATCTGCCGTACAATTGTGTGAGCGAACGGACACTCCTGTTTCTCGTATGATTTTAAAAGGAATCTCCCGGATCGGAAAACCATTGCAAGACATTTCAGCAGCGATTGAAAACCAAGGAAAATTGGAAATCGCGCGACTAGAAGCAAACCTGAGTATGCTAGCCACGCTCGCAGGGGGCGCACCTATGATGGGCTTCTTGGGAACCGTTGTGGGCATGATCATATCCTTTCAAAAAATGGCCGATGCGGGCGGAGCGGTTCAAGTGGATATGTTAGCAGAAGGAATTTATATAGCGATGATTACTACAGTAGCTGGATTGGTCGTTGGGATTGCTGCTTATTTCGGATACAACTATTTGGTGACTCGGGTAAGTTCCGTCATTCATACGATGGAAGTCCACTCCACGGATTTCATGGATCTATTGCACGAACCTTCTTAAGCACATTGCCATGAACTTAACCACACGAAACAAGGTCACACCGGAGTTCAATATGTCCTCCATGACCGATTTGGTGTTTTTGTTGTTGATTTTCTTCATGCTTACTTCCACTTTAGTGACCAGTAGCGCTTTGGATGTTATCTTACCCAAAAGCAAAGCGCAAACGGTTAAAAAATCTACCGTGGCTGTGACCATCAATAAAGAGCTACAGTACAGCGTCAATCAAACGATTGTGAACGTTGAAGACGTTGAAGTTTTGATCCTTCAAGCGGCCGCTAATGACCCAGAAGCCGTGGTTGTTTTGCGCGCCGATGAAAGCGTTCCCACAGGAGAGACGGTACGCATCTTGGACATCGCCTACCGGAACAAATTGAAAATGGTGCTAGCCACCGATCCGAAATAAACCATGGGTCAGTACCAAAAAAATGCCTCGAAAGACCGACGTACGGGATGGATAATCACGGTACTGGTACACAGCGCCCTCTTGGTACTTTTTGCATTTTACGGTCTGACCTACCACGATCCGCGACCAGAGGACGGAATTGCGTTGGACTTTGGTTACCAAGAAGAGGGGTTTGGGCAAACAGATGCAGCCGCTTTGGCCAATCAAGAACCGGCGCCAATCACCCCTTCTGACGCCTCCGACGTAGTGACTCAGGATCATGTAGACGCGACGGTCATCCAAAAAACGGACAGCCCCAAGAAACCCACAGAAATTACTCCTGAACCTGTAAAACCCCAACAACCCTCCAGTGCGTTGAGTTCTCGACTGAAAGGATTTAAGGAAGGTAACGCGACGGGTTCAGGGCAAGGAGATACCAAAGGCACAGGCAATCAAGGCGATCCTTCAGGCACAGCCAATGGCGGAAGGGGTTCTGGAGGTTCTGGAAAGAATGGCAATTATAGACTGGGCAATCGGGGTGCTGTGCAACGGCCTCTACCCCAGTACGACTGCGAGGGGGACGAGGGGCGTATCGTTGTCAAAGTGATGGTTGATCAAAATGGCCGTGTCACATCGGCAGAAGCAGGTGTTTCCGGATCTACCGACGGATCGAGCTGTTTGATGGATCGCGCCAAAAAGGCGGCATTGCGCACTACGTGGGAACCCGATCCCAACGCACCGGAGTTGCAAATCGGCTACATTACCTACGACTTCGGACGCGTCTAATATTTTATGGTGTGAATTACCGCGAAACCACGGAATGGCTCTTCGCGCAATTGCCTGTGTTTCAGCGCACAGGAGGCGGTCCTCAGTATAAAATTGATTTGGACAAAACGTTGGACTTGATGGGGGCATTGGACCATCCGGAGCGCTCTTTTGAATCCATCCATGTCGCCGGAACCAACGGAAAAGGATCGACGAGCCACCTACTCGCCTCTGTTTTGCAAAGCCAAGGCTATACCGTGGGGTTGTATACTTCGCCTCATTTGATGGATTTTCGCGAACGAATCCGCATCAACGGACGACCCCTTTCGGAAGAAGAAGTGGTTCGTTTTGTAGCGAATCACCAAGAGGCTATACAATCCTTGAGTTTCTTTGAAATGACCGTTGGGATGGCTTTCGATGCCTTCCGACGCCATGCGGTGGATGTGGCCGTGGTGGAAGTGGGCATGGGCGGACGGTTGGACAGTACCAATGTATTGACACCTCGCGTTTCCGTCATTACCAACATAGGATTAGATCACACCGCGTATTTAGGATCGACAAGAAAGGCCATCGCTGCAGAAAAAGCAGGCATAATTAAACCGGGTGTTCCCGTCGTTTTGGGTGAGCGAGACGACGAGACGGCCGGCGTTTTTTTGGAGATAGCTAGAAAAAATAAGGCTCCTGTATGGTGGGCTCAAGAACACATACCCGAGCCCCTTCCCTGTGGATTGTTAGGAACCTATCAAAAACAAAATGTTCAGTGTGTCCAAACGACCTTGGAAGTCGTCCGTGAATATTGGCCCGTTAGCGTCGAAGCCATGCGGAAGGGCCTTGCGAATGTCTGCCAACTAACCGGATTGCGGGGACGGTGGGAGATTTTGTCTTCGTCTCCTTTCACCATTGCCGACACAGGGCACAATGCTCACGGCATAGAGGTGGTTGCGCAACAGTTGAAAGACGTATGGGAAGAAAAAGGCGGGGAGTTATACTTGGTTTTGGGAGCAGTCAATGATAAAGATCCAAAAGAGACATTGGCACTGTGGCCTAAAGATGCGCACTTTGTGTTTGTACAGGCCCAAATACCTCGCGCTCTGCCGGCTAATGATTTGGCTTTAGAGGCTCAATCGCTTGGAATTCAAGGGCGTATCGGCGGTTCCGTAGCGGAAGGGCTCGACGCAGTGTACCGGCTGGCTGGACCTAACGACATCGTCTTTGTAGGGGGATCCACCTTTGTGGTGGCCGATGCGCTGACAATAAACGAGGCTAGAAACGGTACCCCAAGCCAGTGGTGGTCCCAAAAGTAAACTGAGGAACCCCCACCACTCCTGCCGGAAAGGCATCGTAGTTGACAAAACCACTGACCACAGCATTCAGCCGAGGCGTAATCGGTGAGCTCAATCTAGTATTTGCAACCATCCGAAAATCACTCAAATTAGTCAAGGAGGGTTGAAAATAAGCCACCGTATTCCAGCGGATTTTACCAATCGTGGTATTGGAACTGACGTAGGTGCTCAAGCGCACATCGCTGCTGTGCTTACCGGTCACATCTTCTAGGTCAAATTCAACCATCACCAAGGGACTCACATACACTTCCCATTTTTTAGCTTTGAATGCCCGTATGCGCGGTCCGACTCCCGCATTGTACCGCTGGTCAATGCGCAAGGGTTTATCGCTCTGCCATTGAAAAAATGCTTCCAAGGTCAGAAGGGGCGATAATTCCAAATTGTAACGGCCGTGTAAAAATCCATTGCGCTCAAACAACAATTGGTCTCCCCCAATGCGAGTCGCCCACGAACTGCTAACAATCCCAAAATAGGTTTCGTTGCCCACTGTTTTTCGCACATTGGCTGAACCGTATAACCGCATCAAGACATTTTGTGCGCCTCCTAAATAAAATTGCCCATCCACAATGCCATGGGTTCCCACGGAGTCCCCAGTAGCTCCTCGCATGGATTCTACATTGACAATTTGTGCTTTTCCTTGGAAAGTCCAAAGCAAAATCACAAGAAAAACAACTTTGTTCATTCCCATCATGGCACAAAAATAGTTACGACCTTTACACAATGGTGTTTTCTTGTCACATTCTGCGTCCAACGCACTCCCTTCTTTTGTTTTTAACGCTATCCGGAGCACTTTATGCGCAAAGCGCAGAAGATATTCGGCAGAGGACCTCTGCATTGGTACCCGCTTTAGGGGAAACGCATGACATTAAAATGCTCAATATTGCAGGGCCTTCCTTGCACTCTCTTCCCATTGACAAGGCGATTTATACAACTCAAATGGAGTTTGTAGAAAAAACCAAAAGGAAAAACAACCTGGAAAATAAAGTCAAATTCAGCGTCGTCCTCACTCTTTTTGTCTTTGAAACAACCGAAGACCGCGACTGGGCTTTGAAATCATTTTTCCGATCTTTCTTTGACGCGGGCTCCTTGCGTCCAGGGCGAGATGTAAAAACCCTGACCGGTCTATCTCCCGGAATCGTATGCATTAACTCCCATTCCATTAGTATTTTGACCATCCCGTGTGCTCAATACGACGCATTAGCCTTCCGGGATTGGAGAAAAATGCTTTTAACCTATTTTGGGGAAGAAGCCAGTACCGTTGTGGATATCGACGGCTGTGACGGCCCGATTGTCTGGACAAAAAATCCACCCCATCCTTCCGACAGACGTTGGAAATAAATTTACATAGGCTGCTGAAAGTGGTTTAATGCCTTTACCACATGATGGCCCGACATTTTTAGCTTCCCCTCTACATCCGCAACGGTTCTGGCCAATCGAAACAATTGGTGCAC
>CAMDTE010000004.1 GCA_945907425.1 Owenweeksia hongkongensis DSM 17368
TACTTCTTCTTATCCAATGCCGACACTCCTTCGGTCATCCATACCGGCGCAGGAGCACCCATGAGATAGTGATCAAAAAACTCGGCCATGCGGATACTCAAATCTACTTTATTGGGCCGTTTGGTTAAGTTATGATCTTCCCCGTTGTAGACCAACATCCAAACAGGTTTTTGCAACCTTCTCAACGCCATGTAGAATTCAATGCTTTGCGTATAGGGCACCGCTCCGTCTGCATCGTTATGCATGATCAACAAAGGCGTTTGGACTTGATTGGCAAAAAAAACAGGGGAGTTGTCTATGTATAGTTCCCGGTCTTCCCAAAGTGTTTTGCCTAAACGGCTTTGGGTTTGCTCGTATTGAAATTGCCGAGACATCCCCGAACCGTACCGTATGCCCCCGTAGGCGCTCGTCATATTGGAGACGGGTGCTCCAGCCATGGCACAAACATAGCGTTGCGTTTGGGTAATTAAAAAGGCTGTTTGATACCCTCCCCAGCTTTGTCCTTGGAGGGCCATTCTTTTGGGGTCGAGTCTTTTGTCTTCTCTCAAGGCAGCATCTACACCTGCATTGATGCATTGCAACGCGCTCTGGCCAGGCTTCCCTATTTCGTAGACAATATCGGGCACAAAAACAGCGTACCCTCGGCTCACAAAGTACGGAATGTTAATAGTAGAGGCGCTGGGTGCCGGACTTCTGTAACCGTGCAAATCATCGGCATTTTTTTCATAGAAATAAACCAAAACGGGTATGCCCTGTGGAGTGTTTAGCTCGGCAGGAGGAGTATACAGCAATCCTTGGAGATTTTGACCCAGCGCTTTGTATTCGATCAAGCGCACTACCGGCCATATAAAATTCTTTTGCTGAGGATTGGCTTCCGTGACTGCTTTGGTGATAGATCCATCTTCTTTGACGAGCCGAAGATCGGGATATTCAGAAACGGTACTCGTTGAAAAAAGGGACGCCGCTCCCTCCTCGGCTGTTTCCCAATGATCCACATTAAAATCACCATACATCAACGTATCCATGTGGCCTGTTTTGTAATCCCATCGAGCGTACCCGCTCCTCTTGGTTGGCTCATGAAAAATTTGAATCATCCATGGTGTTTCTTCTAGGTAACGCTGTTCCGTTCTTTCTAAGAGAACTCGCCAACGTGTTTTAGAATCCCTGCCACGGCCCTGGGACAAGCAATAGGGTTTAGATTGACCCGTAGGATCCAACGCCCATAAATCAAATGCATCGTAAACAACCAAAAGACTGTCTTTGCGCGTCCAACCTGCCACTCCGTACGCAGGGGCAACCTGGGGCATGTCGTGTTCTTCATCCACCCATGAATACCGCGTTCCAACACTGACCCTTTTGGACGTGCTGTCCTTTACATTCCATACTATGTAATGTCCTTCTTCTGGCAAAAAGGCATAGGCATATCTACCCGATGGGCTCATTTTGGGTGATTCCAACAATCCTTTTCCCAAAGGAACCGATCGTCCCGATGCCAAATGAATGGCCTCTGCATCGACTCCATAAGGAGCTTTGAAAGTACTTTTCCATTGATACGGCTTGTAGTTCAATCGCACAGCCCAATCGTGCGTTTGATTCGGCGCCACCCTCACGTCTTGGTATTGAACGTTTCCTAGTGGCAAAAAGGACAAAGTAGCCATCGAGATTCGCGCTTTGAATGTCCTCTTTTCCTCGTCCTTTTTGCGGACTGATTGCATGGGTTGAATTTGATCATCGTGCCAAGCCCACACATCCAACCGGGCTTTTTCTTCGTCCAAAAGTGTGTCTTTGGCTAAGGTTTTTTGCACCGGTCTATACCCCATGAGCAGCCACTTTCCATTCGTCGTGAAATGCAAGGGCTCAAAGGGAGAAGGTTCGTGCAAAGGAGGTAATTTAGGGAATCCGGCCTCGAGCCAAACAGATGATTTTCCACCGGTCCATCCCGATAATTTGTATTTCTTCATCACAGCTTTTGAAGAATCTGTGGTGTGTACCCATGCTATATGGGTTCCTTTGGGGTGAATTCCCAGCTGAGCCACTTCTGCCATTCCATGGCCAATCTGCACAAATCCAGCAGGGGTCCACCGGAATACCTTTGCAGAGCCCTTCTTGCCTGGTTTCGTTTGCCAAGCAGCTAACGTGTTTGATTCCCGGGCCCACGCAAATTCCTTGACACGGCTAAGCGTGTCTTGGTTTTTTCCATCCAAACTACGGACAATCAATCGGGCGTATTCCGTTTTTTTAGACTCCTTCTTTTTTGGGTTGTACGGCGAATCCAACCAGGCTACATACCCCGATGCTTTTAAAGACATGTTGCAACTTGACGCGCGCCCTAAGGTATCCACCTTGCCAGACGCCAAATGAACCAGCGCATATTTTGGCTTGGGAAAATCTTCTGATTTTACCTTGTCCACTTTTAGCTTTCTTATGGATGCCGCTGGATGCGGAATCCGAACCAGGGCATAGGTAGATTCGCTATTGAATTCTACTGCATTTGCTCGGAACAAAATCCATTTCTTTCCCGTGGTGACGGAGATGATCTCTGTTCTTCCATCTCCAACTTGGGGCGTAACAACAGCCGCCGCGTAATGACCGTTTGGACTCAAAACCCTGGCCTCCAATCGATGCCATCCATCGTAGTCTGCATGAGTCAACGGCCTTACTTGCGCCTCTGCAAGAGAGCAGAATAATGCCCCTGCAAAAAAGAAATGCCAAGCGCTTTTCATGCGGCTTTATATAGCGACCATGGTGTGGTATACCGCTTGTACATCTTCGTCTTCTTCTAGTTTCTCTATTAATTTCTCCACATCAACGACATCCGTCCCTGACAATTCTTTGGTATCCATCGGCAGTCGTTCAAATCCAGAAGACAAGACACTTAATCCGCGCTCTTCCAACGCTTTCTGGATATTTCCGAATTCTTCAAAGGGTGCAAACAGCACAAAGTACTCGGCTCCCGTTTCCTCGTCTTGCTCCACAAAAACTTCCTCCACGCCGTAGTCGATCATGTCCAACTCGAATTCTTCCAATTCCACACTGGGACGCGCTAGTTTGAATTGGCATTTGCGCTCAAAAAGGAACTCCACAGAGCCGCTTGTTCCCAAACTTCCGTTGCACTTGTTAAAATAAGATCGGACGTTACCCACGGTTCGGGTGGCATTGTCGGTGGCCGTTTCAATCAACACGGCAATGCCATGAGGTGCATATCCTTCGTACACCATTTCCTTGTAGTCTGCCTGGTCTTTAGAAATGGCTCTTTTAATGGCCCGTTCCACATTGTCTTTAGGCATGTTTGCGTCCCGTGCGTTCTGCATAAGTGCCTTTAACCGGCTGTTGGCTTCGGGGCTAGGCCCCGAAGCCTTAACAGACATGATGATGTCTTTGGAAATCCTTGTAAACGTTTTGGCCATATTGGCCCAACGCTTCATTTTTCTGTTTTTTCTGTACTCAAACGCTCTTCCCATAAGGACAAATTTAATGGATTCGCTAGTAGTTGGCTTATACTTTATTCCGATTGGATCCATGTGCGCGAACCCTGAAGGAGTTGCTCAATGCTCTCCGCTTTTTTATCGGACGAAAGGTTTTGCGCCAAGGATTGAAAAGAGGGTCTGTTTTCTGCGTATAATACCCCAAACGGTCTGATTTCTTGGTGCATCCTAGCCAATAAGTGTGCTTTTATAGGATCCTTTTCATCGTGTATCCATAAATCATCGTGTGAATATCCATCCGACAGATTCACTGTGCGCGGGGTGAATCCATCGAGCCGTATACCCATAGAATTTTCTATTCCAAACAAGAGGGGTTGTCCATGGGTTAAGTAAACGCTGTGGTGGGCACGGGATTCTTTCTCTGTAAATAAATGGAAGGCGCCGTCATTGAACACATTGCAGTTTTGGTAAATTTCCAAAAAAGCGCTTCCGCTGTGTTCGTGCGCTCTAATCATCATCAGTCGTAAATGCTCCGGATCCCGATCCATCGCTCGTGCGACAAAAGAGGCTCCGGCCCCAAGAGCTAAAGCAGGAGGCATGAAAGGGCTTCCCAGCGCTCCATCAGGGCTGGATTTAGACACTTGACCTTCCGGGCTGGTCGGGCTGACTTGTCCTTTGGTGAGGCCGTAAATCTCGTTATTGAACAATAAAATGGGTGCTTTGACATTTCGTCGGAGTAAATGAATCAAATGATTTCCTCCAATAGAGAGCGCATCCCCGTCCCCCGTGACAATCCATACATCCAAATCGGGCCGCGCCAAAACCAAGCCAGTCACAAAGGCTGTGGCTCTTCCGTGAATAGAGTGAACCCCAAAGGTATTTACATAATAAGGCAACCGACTGGAACAGCCGATTCCACTCACTACCACGGTTTTGTGTCGGGGCAATTCCAGATGTGCCAAAACCGTATGGAATTGTTTCAATACAGAATAATCACCGCAACCTGGACACCAACGCACTTCCTGGTCCGATGCGTAATCGCGCGGGTTAGCCATGTTGAATTGCTTGTAAGTGTGTTTTCAATGCGGATTTCAATTCGGCTTCTTCAAAGGGTTGACCTTGAATTTTGGTCAATCGATGGGCATCGATCAAATAGGTAGATCGGATAAGATTCACCAATTGTCCATGATTCAGTTCGGCGACTACTACTCTTTTGAACCCTCGTAAAATATTTCCAAAATCCTCCGGTAAGGGATGGATATGGCGAAGGTGCACATGTTCAATCGAATAGTGTTTGCCTTGCAATTTTTCCACAACCGCTTTGATGGATCCATACGTACCTCCCCAACCCACTACCAGTAAGTCGCCAGAATTATTGCCGCTGTCCGTTTGCGTCGGTGAATAAAAACGGGTAGCCGCTTGCACCTTTGCCGCTCGTGCCATCACCATTTCCTCGTGATTGGCAGGGTCGTATGAAATATTTCCGGTATTCTTCTCCTTTTCAAGACCACCAATGCGGTGCTCCAATCCTTCTTGACCAGGGCACGCCCACGGCCTAACACCAAAAGCGTCGCGCACAAAGGGCTCAAAGGGATTTCCATCTGCCGGTGTTCCATCCACCATCGGTGGAGCAATCGAAGGAAGTTCGTCTTCAGAAGGAATCAACCACGCTTCTGCACTGTTGGAAATGTATCCGTCCGACAATACCATCACAGGGGTCATGGCTTCCAAGGCAATTTTAGCAGCTAAAAAAACCGTTTCAAACGCATCCGTAGCAGAACGCGCCGCCAATACGGGCATTTGTGCCTCGCCGTGTCGTCCATACAGCGCCTGCATGAGATCGCTTTGTTCTGTTTTTGTCGGCAACCCCGTACTGGGCCCACCTCTTTGAACATTGATAACAACCAAAGGCAATTCCAAAGTCACAGCGAATCCCAAGGCCTCACTTTTTAAACTGATGCCTGGACCCGACGACGCAGTAGCTGCAAGAGATCCGCCGAATGCCGCACCCAAAGCAGCGACTGCCGCTGCAATTTCATCCTCTGCTTGGAAAGTCAAACAATCGGAATTTCTATGACGGGCTAGCTCGTGCAAGATGTCTGATGCTGGCGTAATGGGGTACCCAGCAAAAAACAAAGGGCGATTGGCTTTTTTTGCGGCAACCATCAATGCAAGCGCAACGGCTTGGTTTCCAACCAAGGTCCGATAAACGCCTGGCGCAGGAGTAGCTCTTGAGACTTCGGTTTTGAAGGCAGCTAGTTCCATGGTTTCCGCCAAGCCATATCCCGCACGGAAAGCCATTTGATTGGCCTCAAGCACATTCTTCGATTTGGCTAATTTTTCTTGAATATACTTTTCAAAATCTTGGGCAGGACGTTGGTACATCCAAGCAAGCAAGCCCAAAACATACATGTTTTTTGTTCTGTTTTTTTCAGCGGTGCCTAGAGGCAATTCCAACAGTGCTGCTTGAACGTTTTTCTTGATGTCGACTGAGATTACCCGCTGAGATGCTCGGGCTTCCGCCAAGGGCTCTGCGCCGTTATCATATCCTGCCAACGCGAGGTTGCGGCCATCAAACCCGCTTTCATTGGCAATTAAAATACCATCGGGTTTCAGGTGCCCTGCATACTTTTTGTACGCGGCCGCATTCATCACCACCAACACATCGGCCTTATCTCCCGCCGTGTACACGGACTCCCCTCCAAATTGGAGCTTGAATCCCGATACGCCGGGGACCGTTCCCTGGGGTGCTCTAATTTCGGCTGGGAAATCACTGAATGTACTCACTGAATGCCCTGCTTCTGCTGATTTTTGTGCAAATGCGTTGCCAATCAACTGAATACCGTCTCCGGAATCGCCAGCAAACAATACGGTGACCTCAGATTGCATGGGGCTTTCCTGCTGTATTTTCCACTCTCACCACTTCCGGTGCGTATTTCTTCACTGTCATTTCCACTCCGGAAGTCAATGTCATTTGATTGACAGAACAACCCTTGCAGGCCCCGTGCAGTTGCACTTGCACCACATTCTCTGGAGTAATGCACACAAGCGAAATATCCCCGCCATCGTTCAACAAAAAGGGACGAATCTCATTCAAAGCATATTGCACTCGTTCCTCCAAGGTCATATTTGTCATGCTTTAGAACATCCAGCCATCGTTGTAATACGAACAGCCTCTGTGGGGGGTAAATTTTCAACTCTGGCCGCTAAGGAAGTAATGACATTTTTTGCGACATCCATAAATGCTTGCGGCACGAGTCCTGAGGTTTGGAGAGCAGCCGGTCTGCCGACATCTCCCGCCTCTCGGATACTCTGCACCAACGGGATTTCTCCCAAAAAGGGCACGTTGACTTCATTGCTCAAGTGGCGTGCCCCGCCTTTTCCAAAAATGAAATATTTGTTTTCTGGAAGTTCAACGGGAGAGAAATAAGCCATGTTTTCCACAATACCCAACACGGGCACTGCAATTGCCTCCATTCGGAACATACCGACTCCTTTGCGGGCATCTGCTAAGGCCACAGCTTGTGGAGTGCTGACAACCACTGCTCCTGTTACGGGAACGGCCTGCACTATACTCAAATGAATATCTCCTGTGCCTGGCGGCAAATCCAATAATAAGAAGTCCAATGTGCCCCAATGAGTATCTCTTACCATCTGCGTTAATGCTTTGGTCGCCATGGGTCCACGCCAAACAACAGCCTGTTCCGTACCCGCAAAAAATCCAATACTCATCAGCTTTACGCCATACGCCTCCACGGGATCCATTTTACGGACACCCTCCACTTCAATGCTGCCTGGCTTTTCCGTAACTGCATCAAACATCATGGGCATGGAAGGGCCATAGATGTCTGCATCCACAATACCTACCTTGAAACCCATAGATGTCAAGGCTATCGCCAAATTTGCGGTCACCGTACTTTTTCCTACTCCTCCTTTGCCAGAAGCGATAGCAATGATGTGCCCTACTCCCGCAATGGCTTCTCCACGGATTCTTTGGTTTTCTGGCTCCGCGGGCGCAACCACTGTTGTGTTGATTTTTATTTTTGCCTTCTCGTTCACCAAGGAATGGATAGCTTTTAAAATTTCAACCTCCAACTTTTTCTTGCTGTGCAAAGCAGCCACATCGGAAATGACATCCACAATCACCTCGTCACCAAACACCTGGACATTTTGAATATGACCATTGGCGACCAAGTTGGCACGACCACTCGCCGATGCAACCGAGGAAAGGGCTTCTAAGATTTTGTTGCGATCCACAAGATACTATTTTGGATAGCAAAGGTACGCTCAGATTGTACGTCTTGGACGACTTACATCGCTTGTTTGTTGGCCAGTTGCCCACACGCCGCATCGATATCCTTGCCTCGGGATTGCCTTATTTTAGCGACAACGCCAATAGCCCCTAGTGCCAAAGCGTAGGACTCCAGCACCTTTGGATCCGCCTGTTGAAAACGCTCTTCTCCAATGGCATTGTATTCGATGAGATTGACCTTGCTGATCACTTTTTTACACACATTCACTAAGGCTTGAATGTCCTCTGGCCCATCGTTGATGCCTTTCCATACTACGTATTCAAAAGTGATTCTTCTGCGCGTGGTTTTATACCAATACTGCAACGAGTCCACTAATTCTTCGATGGGTGAAACTTCGTTAATGGGCATGATTTGGGAACGCACCTCGTTGCGCGCAGAATGCAAACTCACGGCCAGGTTAAACTTCACACCGTCATCGGCCATCTTTCGAATCATTTTTGGCAGTCCAACCGTGCTCAGAGTAATCCTTTTGGGTGAGAGGCCCAGTCCATCGGGAGAAGTAATCTTTTCAATCGCCGAGAGCACATTGTTGTAATTTAGCAATGGCTCCCCCATTCCCATAAAAACGATGTTGGTCAAGGGACGCTGAAAAAATTCCATTCCTTGACGATGAATGGTTAACACCTGATCAAAAATCTCCTGCGGTTCCAGATTACGCATTCGTTTGAGGCGAGCTGTAGCGCAAAAGGCGCAATTCAAGCTACAGCCCACTTGGGAGGAAACACAGGCTGTTATTCGTTTTTCGGTAGGAATCAAAACACTTTCGACAATCAAGCCATCGTGCAATTTCACGCCATTTTTCAATGTTCCGTCCGTGCTTCTTTGCAGAGTGTCAACCTGCAAGAGCTTAAACTCAAACGAAGATTCCAATAGGGCGCGCGTCGACTTGCTGAGATTCGTCATGCCTTCAAACGAATGCACGCCTTTGGCCCAAAGCCAATCGTATACTTGCTTCGCCCGGAATGCCTTGTCTCCTCTTTCGATGAAAAAGGCAGTCAATTCATCACTGGATAAGGAGCGGATATCCTTTTTTATTGCGTTCATTGACGGGCAGAATCCAATACGAAAGTTAATCTGCCAAAAGACAATTTTTGACCATGTACTGCCGGGATAATCGCGTCCCCGCCGCTGCCTTCAATAATCACTCCTCTCTTGGGCAAAGGGGTGTACCTTGCTTTCGCGTTGTTCTGAATCACCGTATAGGCTTTTTCTCCCACCACATCTCCGCGATAAGTAATTTCTACTGCTACCAAGTTTGCTTGACGAAAATTACGTGTAACCGCCATTCGTTTTTCCGAACCAAACCATTGAAAATTCTTCTTGTTGTCATTGTAAACGTATGCGAAACCATTGGGCGTGGGCAAAGCCACAAAACCAGAGAAGGGGCCCCTGTCATTTTTACTCAGTTGAAATTTATTGACTACCTCTATGGATTCAATTTCACCCGCGGGATTGACATTGATTCCAATGATTTCATCGTAATAATAATAGGTGTCGTATTGATAATTTAGGGTATTTGCATCTACAGCGCTTTGTATCGTTTTGCTTACTTCCACAAAATCATAATCTTCTCCCACAAAAAAACTTCCCCCGTCTGGTCTGCGAATAAATTGACGGAAAATATAATCATCACGGACAGCGCGCCCACGCTTTGCTGCAGACTTCGTCAAAAGAGCTGCGCGGGCTTTTTCATCAAAATAGTGAAAACTTGAATTGTTCAAATCCAACGATGATTGGTCTAACGTAATAAACAGACCGCCGTCCGTTTGCGAATACCGCCGATTGGAAAAGAACCCATACACAGCCAAATGATTTTGGTAATTATCAAGCTTAATACCCGCACCCCCTACGAGGAACACGTCTTTCAAGCCCAAGTTTACTTCTACAACCCCCTCGTTTTTATCCACAAATTGATACAAAATAAAGTCCCGGTTTGGCTTTCCGTAGGCAAATCTTTCTCCACGAGCATAATCTGGCAGCGTATAACCCAACACAAACACTTCCCCCTTGTTTGTAACGCCAAAGTCCACCACATCGAATCTGCTTTCTGTGAAATCAAACGAAAATTCTTTTTGCCACTCCACTTCCAAAGTCGTGTCCACCACACTGATATGAACATATTCTGGCTCCATCCTTCTTTGGGTTGGCTCCATCAAAACCACGAAGCGAGAACTGTCTCTGGACCAAGAAATGTCGAATTCTTTGACAAAAATATTTCGAGATTTGGATCGGCTCACCTCCACTAAATCACCCAAAACTCCTTCTCGGTCAATTTTTTGCACCACAATCGAATACTCTCCATTGACGCGATCATTCCACGTATAAAAAGTATAAAAACAACCCGAAACAGCGAAGGATTTTTGCAAACGGAGAGACTTTCCTTTCACTTCCGGAGCGGATTGCTCTAGTTGCCATTCAACCGCTAGTGTTTGCGTATTCCATTTGGTAAACGTGTATTTCTGAGATAGAAAGGGAATCCCATGAGACCCTAAAGTGTAAAAACTAGACGTGTCTGCTGACACTATTTCTGCTAATCCTAAAGATCTCATTTTATAGCTAGGGCCCCAAGTCAAACTCGCGTTGGAGGTTTGAGCTAAGGAAGAGGAATACCCCCACACACACAAGACGAGGGGAAAATAGCGAGCCAAATTTTTCAACATGGGATTAGGAATTGACGAAGTATCTTTGATAGACTATTGCTGCATAAAAGTATGAAATTAAAATCTATTTTTTCTTTGACTCTCCTGGCTCTAACCCTCATGGTTTGGGGGCAACCAGGGGCCGTCACCAAAAAAATTCTATCACCGGCAGGGCAATCCAAAGCCTCCGGTGAAAAACTCACTTATTTGGAGCGGATACAGGCAAATCCTCGGAAGGATAGGTATGCCTTTGCATTGAAAGGAAATGCGCTCGGATGGATTACGCACGAATACGGTTTGGGATTGGAATATAAAATGAACCCACAATGGACCGTAGAGGGGGGTGTCGCTTCTTTTGGAACAGCTCCCCACATCCCTTACATGAAGCGATTATTTGGAATAGAATCCCTTGTGGGATTCCACTCAAACCAACCTTTGCAAATTCTCGTCAACGCACAAGCCAAAGTATTTTTACAAAATGCCGCCTTTCAAAACGGTTTTTATTTGGGGCTTTACGGCCAATACAAACCCTACAGGGAAGAAATCGGGTACTACACGGCTGATCAGCAACTCATCGCGTTTGACACCTATAGAAGGCATGCGGATTTGGGGCTCATGACCGGTTGGCAAACCCGCGCCGCTGAAACTGTTTTGCTTGATTTTTATACGGGCCTTGCTTTTCGTTCAACGCAACGCCAAGGGGTCAAGGAGATTTTAATCGCCACTCCCAATGGAGGATACATCAACGGTCTGGAATTGCTTCCCAAGGAATCCGCAAATAGCCCCGTTTTACTGGCGGGAGCACGCATCGGATGGCTCTTTAAAAAATAAGCTTACAGAATCAACAAAGCATCTCCGTAGCATAGGAAGCGGTATCCTTCTTTGATGGCCGTGTCGTAGGCTTTCATAATTAAATCATGGCCTGCAAAAGCACTCGTCAACATAAGCAGCGTGGATTGTGGCTCGTGAAAATTAGTGATCATACAGTTGGCTACCCGAAAATTATAGGGAGGAAAGATGAACTTGCTTGTCCATCCTTCGTAGGCTTTCAACCCACCCTCTGTGGTGGTAGAACTCTCCATGGTCCGCATGACCGCTGTACCCACAGCACACACTCGCTTGTTGCTAAACTTGGCTTTGTTCACTTTTGCCGCTGTTTCTGGATAAATCCAATACTGCTCCGAATCCATTTTGTGTTTGGACAAGTCCTCCACTTCTACCTGGCGGAAGGTTCCTAAACCCAAGTGCATGGTCATTTCTGCTAGTTCCACTCCGTTGATCTCTAATCTTTTCAACAGATTTTTACTAAAATGCAAGGATGCGTCTGGCGCAGCAACGGCACCCTCCACGGAAGCGAAAATGGATTGGAAACGCTCCTCATCCTCTGCTTGCAATGGACGTTCAATGTATTTTGGAATGGGTGTTTCTCCCATTTCATTCAGTTTCGCGCGAAACGCTTCGTACGATCCATCGTACAAAAAACGCAATGTGCGCCCACGAGAAGTGGTGTTGTCGATAACCTCGGCCACCAACGAATCGTCGTCGCCAAAATACAACTTGTTGCCAATTCGAATTTTCCGAGCGGGATCCACCAGTACGTCCCATAGTCGACTTTCACTGTTGAGTTCTCTCAACAAGAAAACCTCTATCAGTGCCCCTGTTTTTTCTTTGTTTCCCCACATGCGCGCAGGAAAAACTTTGGTGTTGTTGAGCACAAGGCAATCTCCTTCAGTAAAATAATCCCCTAAATCCCGAAAATGACGGTGTTCGATTTTGCCGGAATCACGGTGCACTACCATCAAACGAGAATCGTCACGAAAAATTTCGGGTTCCTGAGCGATTTGTTCCTTGGGAAGATCGTACAGGAAATGGGAGAGCTTCATTTTCATTCGGCAAAGGTACTCTTTGAGAATAGGGGTTGTCAAGCGTTTTCTTTGCCTTCTTTCCAAATATCCAATAAAGTCGCTAATTCCCAGGCATCGCTCAGGGTTTTTTCTCCCGAAGCGGTGCGTTCAAGTGCTACCAAGTACCCTCCACAGCCCAGAGAAGCCCCTATGTCGTTGGCCAACGATCGGATATACGTTCCTTTGGAACAAACTACAGCTATCTCCAACACGGCCTCGCAAGGTGGGTTCACGCGGTACGAAAGGAGATCCAAACGATGAATGGTTACAGGCCTCGGGGGAATGTCCACCGAATGTCCCTTACGGGCCATTTTATACAATGTTTGACCTCCTATTTTTAAAGCCGAATACAGGGGCGGCACTTGAAGTATATCTCCTCGAAAGGCAGTCAAAACTGTTTCTATTTTCGCTGTATCGATAGGGATTTGTGCGCCGACAAAAGGGATTTCCTGTGTTTCCGCATCAAAAGAGGGCGTGGTAAAACCCAACTTAACCTGCGCTGTATAGGATTTTTGAGTGGCCATCCATTGATCAATCGTTTTGGTCGCCTTCCCCACACACACCACCAGCACCCCTGTTGCCAACGGGTCGAGTGTTCCTGCATGCCCAATTTTAAGTTTCTTGATCCCAAAATGACGCCTGAGTGTTGACTTTAATTTGGCAACGACGTCAAAAGAAGTCCACGTAAGGGGCTTGTTAATAATCAAGACGGTTCCCGCTTCTAAGTCTTCAACCGTAGCGGGAAGGGATTCTGGTGTAGGTTTCAATTACACGAAAAACGTGAAAGCTAAGGTAAGGGTCCCCACAGCAAAACAATAATAAGCAAAGTAGCTAAGTTTCGACTTTTTCACAAAGGAAATCATGGCCTGGCACGCCCAAATTCCCGTGAAAAAAGCAGCAGTAAACCCAATCAACAACGAAACCAACGATTCCGTCGCTCCGGCTGATCCCATTTCCATTAAACTTTTCGTATCCACTATCATTTTCCCTAAGATGAGTGGGATAACCATCAAAAAACTAAAACGGGCTGCCTTTTCTTTGTCAACACCCAAGATGACCGCTGTAGAAATGGTTGCTCCTGAGCGCGAAATACCGGGTAGAATGGCTATTGCCTGGGCCAATCCAATCATTCCGGCTTCTAGAAATCCTATTTTCTTGTGCTTCTTGCTGGCGCGGTCTGCCATGAGTAGTAGTACTCCCGTCAACAAAAGCATCGTAGCCACAAAGGAGATAGCTCCATCAAAAAGCGATTCCAATTCATCTAAAAAAACCAAGCCCACAAAAGCTGCCGGTACCATGGATAAAACGATTCGGCTGGCAAATCTCCATTGATCCGCATCGCCCTTAAACAAACCGCTGAAAATTTGTCCAATGTCTTTCCGGAAAACAACGATTGTGCTCAAGGCCGTTGCTGCGTGGACAACCACCGTAAAAAGCAAACTATCTTCTTTTGATTGCTCAAACCCAAAAAGTGCTTTCCCTATTTCTAAGTGGCCCGATGAGCTGACAGGTAAAAATTCTGTGAGCCCTTGAAGGATTCCCAACAAGAGCGATTGAATGTACAAATGCATGATTATTTTGTGTTTTTCGGTTTGCGCAAAATGGCCACAACCTCAACCGCAAATCCTAACAAAATAAACACAGGGGCAACAACCAATCGCTGGGTATTGAACATTTCAGGATTGAAAACGGTAGGATCCTCAGAACCACCACCGGCCATCAAAGCAAATCCAATAAAAATGAGCGTTAGCCCAACAAGCATCAACAAGTAATTGACGCGGTCAAAGAGAAAAGTTGTTTTCATTTGAAATATAAATCGTCAGTGTTTAGTCGCAAATACCTGCGAACGGCCCCAAAGGTACTCAAGGAAGCAATGGCAATACCCGTTATCAACATGCTCGCGCTCAACAAAGCCCAGGTACCCCATCCAAGAAAAGGAGCAAGTTCTGGCGCCCAAAGGGACAACCCTTGGTACGTAATGGCCAAAAGAGTTGCCGCTAAGGCTCCTCCCAAAGCACCCAATCGCAATCCCTGTTGCAAAAAGGGGCGGTGAATAAAGGGCTTGGTCGCTCCCACCAATTGCATGGTGCGAATAATGAATCGCTTGGAATAGATACTGAGCCGTATGGAACTATTGATGAGTGCCAAGGCAATGAGCAATAAAATACCTGCCGTCCCCATCAACACAAAAGAAATACGACGCACATTGTCATGCACAGCAGAGAGTAGATCCCTGTCAAACACCACATCTTCTACCACCTCTGCTTTACGCAACCGCGATGTGAGCGCATCCAGCTGATCCGGAGATACAAAGTCTGCGTTGAGACGTATATCGATAGCATCGGCCAAAGGATTGAACCCTAGAAAGTCGATAAAATCTTCCCCGAGTTCTTTTTGAAAATTCTCCGCCGCATTTTCTTTGCTTACAAAAACCACCGAACGCACTTCTGGCCATTGGGCCCACAATGTTTGTGTCTTTTGAACAACGGACGGATCCGTTTCTGTTTTTAAAAATACAGTCACCGTAAAGTTTTCACGGATTTCATTACTCAATGCTTGGGCCTGAAGTAAGAGGGAACCGACCAGTCCCATCACAAAAAGTACCAGCGCAATACTGATCGTGACCGATACAAAGGCCGTTCGTACACGGCTTTTGTGAAATTGTTCTTCGGAAGGGGCGGTTAGCATGAAACAAAACTAATTAAAAAGCGCCGACGTACTACTTTTGCACTCATGGAATACAACCCTGCGGACATAGAAAGAAAATGGCAGACGTATTGGCGGGAAAACAAAACCTATCAAACGGAGGAAAATAGTTCAAAACCAAAATATTATGTTTTGGATATGTTTCCTTATCCTTCGGGGTCTGGCCTTCACGTAGGACATCCTTTGGGCTATATAGCGTCCGATATCGTGGCGAGGTACAAACGCCATAGCGGATTCAATGTCCTCCATCCCATGGGTTTCGATGCCTTTGGGTTGCCTGCGGAGCAATACGCCATTCAAACAGGTCAACACCCATCCATCACCACAGAAACAAATATTCAACGCTACAGAGACCAATTGAACCGCATTGGGTTTAGTTACGATTGGTCTCGGGAAGTGCAAACATGCGATCCCTCGTATTACCGATGGACCCAATGGATATTTCTGTCCCTGTTTAACAGCTGGTACAACGAGGGCTCGCAAAAGGCGGAATCGATGGAAACGCTTATCGCCCATTTGAACCAATGGGGAACAAAAAATCTTCAGGCAGCCTGCACGCGTTCCTTGTCTTTGGAGGCCAACGACTGGAACAACGCCACCGCCTCAAAGAAGGAGGAAATTCTGCAAAATTATCGCTTGGCGTACCGCAGTGAAAGTTGGGTCAATTGGTGCCCTGCGCTGGGTACTGTGTTGGCGAACGATGAAATCAAAGACGGTTTTTCTGAGCGCGGGGGACATCCAGTGGTGCAAAAACAGATGATGCAATGGAGTATGCGCATTACGGCCTATGCTCAGCGATTGTTGGATGGGCTGGATTCTTTGGATTGGAGTGATTCTATCAAGGAAAGTCAACGGCATTGGATTGGACGAAGTGAAGGGGCTCTGCTGGAATTTTCTTTGGACAATCAACTCTCCTTGCAGGTGTTCACAACCCGACCGGATACCGTTTTTGGGGTTTCTTTTTTGGTTCTTTCGCCCGAACATCCTTTGGTGGTTGCCTTGACGACTGCCGAACAACGAGGAGCTGTTCAATCCGTCCGAGAAAAAGCAGCTCGTCGCACCGAACGAGAGCGAATGGCAGACACCAAAACGGTCCATGGCGCTTGGACAGGTGCCTATGCTTTGCATCCTTTTTCTAAAGAAAAACTACCTATTTGGGTAGGCGATTACGTCCTGTCTGGGTACGGAACGGGAGCTGTGATGGCAGTTCCTGCCCACGATAGTCGAGACTATTTGTTTGCTCAACAATACGGGCTTCCTATCCGAGAGGTCATCGCCGGTGGTCAAATCGACAAAGAGGCTTTTGAATCGCACGAGGGCATCGTGGTGCAGAGTGATTTTTTGAATGGACTTTCTGTAGCGGAGGCCATGAAGCTTTCCATTGAACAGATAGAACAACAGGGACTGGGTCAGGGAAGAGTGCAATTCAGGATGCGAAATGCTATTTTTGGAAGGCAACGGTACTGGGGAGAGCCCATCCCTATTGCCTACGATACCGACCGACCCGTTCCTCTGCTAGTAGAAGCCTTGCCCTTGGTACTTCCAGAGGTGGACAAGTACCTTCCCACGGAGGAAGGGGAACCACCGCTGGCCCGTGCCTCTCCATGGGAAAGTTCCGACGGATTTCCATTGGAAACAACCACTATGCCGGGGTGGGCCGGTTCCTCTTGGTACTTTTTGCGGTACATGGATCCGCACAACACAGAAAGCTTTGTAGGAGCGGAAAAAGCACAGTATTGGGGACAGGTTGATTTATACATGGGCGGCGCAGAACATGCCACAGGGCATTTGCTGTACTCCCGTTTCTGGAATCATTTCTTCTTCGATCGTGGATGGGTGCCCTACGCGGAACCCTTTAAGAAACTGGTCAACCAAGGCATGATTCAAGGTGTCTCCGCCTTTGTGCACCGAATCGTAGGCACCCAAACGTTTGTTTCTGCATCGTTGGCCTCGTCCTATGCTACGACCCAATTGCCCGTAGATATTGCATTGGTTAATGAAAAAGACCAATTGGATTGCCCCGGATTCCAAGCCTGGTTGCCAGAGTATGCGGCGGCAGCGTTTATTCTCGATTCCGATGGGGGAATGCTGTTGGAGCGCGAAGTGGAAAAAATGTCCAAATCCAAACACAACGTGGTCAATCCAGATGCCGTAGCCGATGCCTACGGAGCTGATGGGTTGCGTCTGTATGAAATGTTTTTGGGCCCCTTGGAACAGTCCAAGCCATGGAATACCCAAGGGATTTCGGGGATATCCACTTTTCTTCGCCGTGTTTGGGTGTTGTTTACGGAAAAGTCGCGGCAACCCAACGAACAAGAAAAACAACGCGCCTTAAAAACGGCGCATCGTTTGGTTCACAAAGTACAATACGACATGGACCATTTTTCCTTCAACACGAGCGTTTCCGCCTTTATGATTGCGGTGAACGAATGGAGCGCATTGAGTGCTTTACCCGTGGAAGCCTTGGAACGCTTCGCTGTTGTATTGTCCCCTTTTGCTCCTCATACCGCTGAAGAACTGTGGGGTTTACTGGGGCATACCCCTTCTGTGACTCATCAACCCTGGCCGATTGTCGACGTCTCCTTTTTGATAGACGATACGATCCCTTACCCGGTTCAATTCAATGGCAAAACAAGGTTTCAAATAGACATTGCACGGGAAACACCCGCGTCAGAAGTGGAATCCTTGGTTTTGGCGCACGAGCAAACCTTAAAATACATAGACGGTAAAACCATCAAAAAAGTCATTGTGGTGCCCGGACGCATCGTTAATATCGTGGTAGGTTAAAAACGACTGCGGCCTATTATTCTTTGGAAGATGGGTACCGCAAAGCGTTCATTTCTTTTAAAATCGGAGTAGTTTCTCGGAGAAAAGCTGCTTTGTGTCCCTGCGGAATGGGCTCAGAATTGGGCAATTTTAAACCCAAAGCGTTGACTTGCCTTCCATTGACCCAAAAACGGTAGCACACGTGCGGACCTGTCGCTAATCCCGTGCTACCAACATAACCAATCACCTGCGATTGAGATACGCGCGCACCCGTGCGAATGCCGCGGGCAAACCGACTCATGTGTAAATACTGCGTGGTATAAGTACCGTTGTGGCGCACTTTCACGTAATTGCCGTTGGCAGAGGTATATCCTGCTTTTTCCACCACGCCGTGTGCTGTCGTAACGATAGGAGTGCCGGTGGGAGCTGCATAATCCGTCCCCAAATGGGCTTTCCATCTTTTTTGCACCGGATGAAATCGACGCATCGTAAAACGAGAAGAAATCCGAGCGAATTCAATCGGAGACTTCAAAAACATTTTTTTTAATCCTTTGCCCTCCCGATCAAAATATCCCGTAAATCCAGAGAGGGTATCGGAGAAATACAAGGCGTATATGGGTTTTCCTTGGTGTTCAAAAACAGCGCCCAACAATCGTCCGGCGCCGATAGGAATAGTATCGTCGACATATTTTTCTTCGAATATGACTTTGAAACGATCGCCAGGTTGAATGCGAAAGAAGTCAATGGTCCAGGCATACACTTCGGACAGTCGAACGGCCAATCCCGCTGAAATTCCCAATTCATCCAACGTCCCATACAACGAACCCTCAATCACACCGGCCACAGCGCGTCGTACAATAGAGACTGGGCGATCTACTCCCCGAACGTACAGGGTGTCGTGGCAACCAAAAAGCACATATCGACTAGGGCTTTCTTCGTAAATCAGGTACAGAAGGGTTTGCGCCGAGTCTTTGGACCTCACCGTGATGTAGGTCTCGTCTTGCCTCCATTGGTACGGTCGAAATATCCCTTCCGCCTTTTCCATTAACGCATCGATTTCACTATAGGCCACCCCCAATCCATGGAGTACCCCGCCCACCGTTTGGCCTGAACTCACCGTATTTCGCTCCAAATGAAATTGATGCGATCCAAAGCCGTACATGTACAATGGAGGAGGTGTGCGAAGGGCGATGCGTTCCGGAGTGATGGGTTCCGGAGAAGTGCGCGCTACGGCCCAGAAAACAGCCACAACGGCGGCCCCAACGATGGCCCAAACAATGCCTGTTCGGTAGGCTTTTCTCTCCTTTTTCTTCATTCTTCCGACAAGCCCCCTGTTTGCTGTGTCACCCATTTTTTACCCCACTCGGATTGCTCCTGCTCACTCCACAGGAAGGGGAAAAAAATTCTTTTTTGAAAACGAGGCGGTAAATAATTGCGCCAATTGGTACCCCCCGTAGCGGCCGCGTCGTCTGGTTGTCTGGCCAAATACTGCGCCGCCGTTCGGTAGTGTTGGAGCGGCCAATCCACGTTCACCTGGTAATCCAACGCTCGCAGTGCTTCTATCAATACCTTGTCCTGTTGGTCTTCCGCCGACAACTCGTGCCAAAGCATGGACAAATTACTGTGTCGCCAGGCAAGGGCTTTCTCCATAAACAACGGAGTGTATTTTGCCTCAAACTGTTTTAGGGTCAACGTCTTTTCCCCTGATTCTTCTACCGTCGCTCCCTGCATCCAATAGATATTTTCGTACAGCGTTTGTGCGTCTGGATTTTGTTCATTCACCTGTGCCCTCACTTCTACTTTCACCAAATTCTCAAGCGCAGTAGAGGCAAATTCAATCAGTCGGTATTGCGCCGATTGAAATCCGCTGGCCGGAATCAAGGCCATTCGGAAAGCCAGAAATTGGGAACGCTCCATTCCATCCGCCATAATGTGAAAACTATTGGAAAGAGCCTCAAAATATCGGTTCACTCTTTTCACGCGGCGGACTAATTCCTCCTTCGTTGCCTTTACTTTCCGTGTCGCCAACGGCTCCAACTCATGCAAAGACAATTTGAAATACAGCTCCGTAATTTGATGGTACATGATGAAAATAGGCTCATCAACAATTTTAGTTCGCGGTTTTTGTAGCGTCAACAGCGTATCCAACTGAATGTAGTCCCAATAAGAAATATAATCAGACAGATGCAAGCCTTCGAGCATGGATGCCAAATCTTGACCATCTTGATCGTATTTCGCCTGGAGTTTATCTAATTGAAGTACAACTTCTGGTTTCATGCCTTGGATTAGAATTAAAGGTTATTTGGCTTTTTTAAGGGTAAAGGAAAAAACAGACCCCACGCCTACTGTCGATGTCGCATGAATCGTTTGGCCATGCCCTTCCACGATGTGTTTGACGATAGCCAGGCCTAACCCTGTCCCACCCACATCGCGCGAACGACTTTTTTCTACGCGGTAAAATCGCTCAAAAATGCGCGACAAATCTTGCTCTGGAATTCCCATTCCATTGTCGGCCACTTCTATTAAGAAATGATCTTCCATGTCGTGGATATCTAGCCGGACGAAGCCCGCACTCGGTTGGCTGTATTTGATCGCATTGGAGAGCAGGTTTTGAAACACTTGTTCGATCCTTTTCGCGTCCCCTTGGGCTTTGTATAATCGCTCTTGGTTCTTTTTTAGAATAATGCCAACATGTGCTTTTCTGGCCATTGGATCCAAATCTTCCACCACCTCTTTCATGACTTTCACGATGTCCACAACCCCCATCTGAATTTCAAACTGTCCCGATTCTAACCGTGTCAAAGCGTCCATGTCTTGGATAAGGGTGATCATCCTCTCTACACTTTTCGCAGCCTTTTCTAAATATTTCCGATTGATTTTTTCGTCCTCTAGCCCCCCATCAATGAGGGTCAATAAATATCCTTGGATATTGAAAATAGGTGTTTTGAGCTCGTGCGATAAATTGCTCATGAATTCGCGCCGGAACCCCTCTCTGTTTTCTAATAATTGTATTTCCGATTGCTGAGACGCCGTCCATTCTGCCACCTCTTTTTCTACGTCCGACATGGATGAGGGTAGCTTGTTTTCTTTGAGGCCACCTCTTTTTGGATCACGCAAAACGCGATAAATCGTTTTTAATCGTTCAAAAAGGAATCGCTGAACCATCCAACTGACAGCAATGCCCACCAAAGCGGCAAAGACAAAGCTGACCCAAAACCGAGGCACTTCATTGTACCAAGGCGTACTCAACAAAACCCATAAGGCGGATCCCGTGAGGACGGCAACAACTAATCCAATTTGTTCGGGACGTACAAAACGCATCCCTGCAAGTTAACCCTCGAATTTGTATCCTACACCTTTCAAAGTGCCAATTTTATCGTCTCCAATTTTCTCGCGCAACTTGCGGATATGCACATCGATGGTTCTACCACCCACAACCACATCGGTTCCCCAAACGGAATCCAAAATAATTTCCCGCGTGAAGACTTTTCCAGGCTTGGAGGCCAAAAGAGTTAATAATTCAAACTCTTTCCTCGGCAATTCTATTCTTCGGCCTTTGATCAGCACTTGGTACTGTTCCAAGTCGATCACCAAATCGCCCACAACAATTTGCTTCGAGGTGTTTTCCTTGACTCCCGATCGGCGCAACAGCGCCTTGATTCGACTCACCAAAACCTTCGGCTTAATGGGCTTAGCAATGTAATCGTCGGCGCCAGCATCGAGTCCTGCAACTTGAGCATAATCTTCATTCCTCGCTGTTAGAAAAGCGATCAGACAATTCTTTGTTTCCGGCATTTTTCGCAAGGCATCGCACGTTTCCATGCCATCCATTTCCGGCATCATTACATCTAAAATAACAACGTCCGGCTTGAATCGTTTGGCTACTTCCAATGCCTTTTTTCCGTTGGTTGCCGTTTCGATACTGAACCCCTCCTGTTGTAAATTATAGGAAACAATCTCTAAAATATCTTCCTCGTCATCAACTAACAGGATTTTTGCGGTTTCTGCCATGGTTGCCTCTTTAATGATTCCCTATTTAATGGTTCAAAAGTAGCCGTTGGAAAGTACTTTTAGCGTATTGTTAACAATATAATAATGGCTACGCGTCGTACCTTCCGCATCCCTATGAAAAAAATATTTATTTTTTGGTTGGTTGGATTCGGGTTGCTCCCTGTCTTGTGGGGACAATCCCCCGAGCGAATTCAGGTGATGACATACAATATACTGAACTACAGAAACTTCACCTCATATTGCCCCAGTGCCCAAAACAATCCAACCACTAAGGAAGGTTATTTACGAGAGGTGATGGCATACGCCTTGCCGGATCTCATTGTTTTCAACGAAGTGGGCGGAGCCACCGCCACCCCGCACGCACAATTATTGACAAATGTTTTGAATGTCAATGGGGAAACCCGTTGGGCAGCTACCCCCTACGCCAACAACGGCTTTAGCAGTTTAGTAAACGCTATTTTTTACGACCAAAACAAATTGGGTTTGGTGGGGCACTGGACTATTTCCAAGTCATTGTCCAATGTCGATTTGGTCCGGGTCATTGATGTGGTGCGCTTTTATTATAGGGATTCCTTGTTGTCCATCAACCCCGACACAAGCTTTATGACAGTGGTAGGTGCGCATTTGAAAGCGGGAAATACCACAGCAGATGCTGCAGATCGCGCAACGGCTACTGCCGCTGTGATGCAGTTCATAGCGCAGCGATTTCCACAAGACAATGTTCTGTTGGCAGGCGATTTGAACGTGTACAAAAGCCAAGAAGTGGCTTTTCAAAATTTGATCAATTACTCTGTGAGTGCCGCCCGCTTGTACGATCCTGTAGGTCAACTAGGCGCGTGGAACAACAACATCTCTTTTGCGCCTTGGCATACCCAAAGCACACGCAACGCCTCTACCAATAATGGTTGTTATTCCGGTGGAGGTTTGGACGATCGGTTTGATCACCTCTTGGTTTCCGATGAGATCTTGAACGGCACCAAAAAAGTGCACTACGTAGCGGGTTCCTTTCAGACCATTGGAAACGACGGCAATCATTTCAATTCCGCCGTGGACGAAGGGTCAAATAATACCATTCCCAGCAACATCCGAACTGCCCTGTACAACATCAGCGACCACTATCCTGTGATCCTTTCCTTGGACATGACGCGTTTGGGAATTGGACTTCCTGAGTGGAGCAAGGACTCCTCTTGGAAAATTCAGACCCGGGGTCAGGGACAGTTTATTGTTTCGTGTTTCGCAGGCGGAACGACATTCGATGTAGTCGACCTGCAAGGCCGAAGAATTTTGGAGGGGAGCGCGAAGGAAGGCAAAGCGGAATTTCAACTCCGCGAACCCTATTCCTCCCTGTTTGTGCGCATGTTTGATTCTGCGGGCCGTTGGATTTCTAGTAATCGTTTGACGCCGTGACAAAGAAACTGCTCTTGTTGATAGTGGCCGTGCTCGGATTGTCAGCGCAAGGCCAGAGTTTTGATGAAAAAATAACTACCTCTTCCAATATCCGGCTCAATGTGACGAATGTAGGAACCTTTGGAAATGCTTTTCGCGGGTATAGAGATGGAAGCGGTCGGCCCTCTTGTGAATATCCCGCCGGATCTGGAACAGAGCATTTGTTTGAGGGAGGGATTTGGATTGGCGGCAAAGAAAACGGGGGGCCCGTGCGGGTATCCACCTCGGCCTACGACGCTTCTTCTGGTTATGCACCGGGCCGAGCAGGTTTTGAATTTACGGCCCCTGTGGGAAGTCAATTGACAGAAAGGAGCACGTTGACGGACAATCCTCTTTTCTCTATGGATGCGGTATCTCATCAAGACTTTGTTGCCACCTTTACCGATGCGAATAGTTTGGTCCCTGGAACCAACATCCCTATCACCAGTCATTTGAATCCTATGAACGTGGAGATTCGAATGGAGACGTACAACTGGAATTATCGCTTTAGTGACTTCTTTGTGCTGGTGCATTTGGTTTTTAAAAATGTGGGGACCTCTGCTTTTACCGATACCTATATTGGCTTGTGGAACAACAATGTGGTGCGGAACATCAATGTCACACCCGCGGGTTCTGGAGGCAGCACTTTTTACTCGCAAGGTGGAAACGGGTATGTGGATTCCTTGAGCTTAAATTATCGTTTTGATGCAACGGGTGATCCTGGGTATACCGATTCCTACATTGGAGAAAAATTTTTAGGAGCAGAGGACAAAACAGGATTTCACCATCCCGCCTTGGATCCGAATTTTCACTCTTTGTACAACGCTTGGGTTTTTAATAATTCCGGTCAAGCCCTTTTCTTTTTTCCGACATCCGAAAATCAGCGGTACGCTAAACTGAGTCAGGGATTGAATCAAAATCCCTGTTGGGAGGATCCTTCTGGGGTGGCGTGCCAAACGGCTACAGGAGTTAACATCCAGGCCGCTTTGAATGCCCCAGGAAACCGTTCCGATTTGCAAAGCGTAGGGCCTTTTGCATCGTTTGCTCCCGGCGATGAGATTCGTGTAACCTTTGCCTATGTGTTGGCAGGCAAGAAAGAGGATGGATTGCCCAATACGGCCAATTCCGTAGAACAGCGGTCTTCATTGATTGCCAATGCGCAATGGGCACAAACGGCGTACAACGGGGAGGACGCAAATTTTAACGGAGTGTTGGACAACGGGGAAGACAAGGATGGAAATGGCCAGATTACACGGTTTATTTTGCCTACTCCTCCCGCTACACCGCGATTGAAAGCAGTTCCCCGCAACCAAGGTATCGATGTGTATTGGGCAGCGAACGCAGAATCGTCTGTTGACCCCATTACACAAAAAATGGATTTTGAAGGGTACCGCGTGTACTTGAGTAAAGTGGGTTTTGACGTGACGCGAACCCAAGATTTGGCGCGTGACTTTGTCAAAATTGTCGAAATAGACAAGGCGGGGAATCAATTGTTTTTTGATACGGGATTGGAAAAACACCGCTTGCCTATTCCCGTTCAGTTTCCAGGAGATACGGTTGTGTATAGATACAAATACAGTGTAGAAGGAATTCCCAACGGATGGCAATTGGCGGTAGCGGTCACCTCCTTTGATGAAGGAAACGAGGCAGCGGGACTGGAATCCCTGGAGTCTAGCTTTTTGGCCAACGACAAACGTGCTTTTGCTGGGACATTGGCCAACGATTCTATTCAAGCCCATCGTCCCTATGTCTACCCCAATCCGTATTATGCCGGAGCTTCTTGGGAGGGTAAATCCAATTTCCAAGAAGAAAGTCGGAAGTTGATTTTCGCCAATTTACCCGCACGGTGCCGTATTACCATTACCACTGTAGCTGGGGATGTCCTAGATGTCATTGAGCACGACCAAGCGTACCAAGGAGAGGACATTCGTTGGTTCCGAACCTTTGGCGCTGACGCTACACAAGACAATGTATTTTCCGGTGGAGAACATGCCTGGGACCTACTGACACAGTCTTCTCAATTTTTAGCTCGTGGAGTGTATTTGTTTCATGTACTCGATCTAGAGGATTACAAACAATTTACCGGTCAATTTACTGTAATACAATGAAAAAAATCTTTACCCTTTCTCTCTTGTTGGCAATGAATGTCAGTCTTTCTGCGCAAACCTTGCCGTACACTTCCGTTCATACCCTTCAGTATGTCAGCCCGACGAATTTAACTCTCTGCAAGGATTCTTCGCCCTACTTTATGGACACCATCCGCACGCGAGGCATTGTGGTCACTCCTGGCAATGTCAGCGAAGTAGCCTCTGGTTCTGTTCAGGGGGGAAGTCGTCCTTTCTTTTTTATTGTCGACACGGCCATGGCGGGTTCCGCAGGCCCTTTCAAGGGCATTGAAATCATGGCTGCCTATAAGAATGCACAAAACCAATGGCTGCCTTTACCCAACGTGGAGTTGCTACTCCCAGGAGATGTCATTCAATTCATTGGAAAAGTAAACGAATACAACCACGGCACTCAATTGGAGCCCATCAACGCCAATTCACTTCAGGTACTCAGCTCAAAACCAGCCCCTGGTTTTGTTACCGTCCCGTTGGCTCAATTGCAAGATCCCATGCGTGTCAATATTCCTTTGACAGGAGAACAATGGGAAAATTCCTATATCGAATTGCAAAACGTGACCGTAACAGAAATATTGCCCTTTGGCGGGAATCGAATTAGCTTCAATGTCATTGATGGACAAGGCAATAAAATCAACGTTTCGGATCGCTTTCTTGCGCAAAAATTACCTTCTTGGCAGACAGTAAATCCCTACAGTCCTCAAACGACTGGCTCTTTTACTCCTCCCGTTCCCGGTACTTTTTATTCTAGTCTAAAAGGAATGTTGCGGCACGATGCAAACGGTTGTTTTCCCAACAACGGAAATACGCGCGGCTATGAATTGAATCCCTTTTCCGCTTCGCATTACACCATTGCGTATGCCCCTCCTTACATCAGCAACTTTGAACGGGATCCCATGATTCCAACCCCCAATCAAACGGTGGATTTGAGCTGTAATATCACCGATTTTGATGGCACGGTAGATTCCGTTCATGTGTATTACAGTATCAACCCCGCGGCATTGCCGACACAATTTACAAAAGTTGTCATGCCCTTGTTGGCCGGATCCACTGATGATTACCTCTACACCTTGCCCAATTACCCAGACGGCACCTTGGTGCGCTATTACATTCGCGCTAAAGACAATGCAGGGAATAAGTCGTACTATCCTGTAACGTCTGTAGGGCAAGCACAACCCAACTACGAATATTACACGGTGCGCGCCAATGGTCCCAAAATTTACGACATCCAGTATTCTTTGGCCAGCAACAGCGCGTCTCCCTTGGTAGGAAAAGAAATAACCATCAAAGGAATCGTGACGGCATCCACCAAAGCATACGATTTAGGGTATCTCTACATTCAAGATGAAAATGGCGGACCCTATAGTGGACTTTGGTTGGTTGGGAACAATGTGTCCAATTTCTTCCGCGGAGAGGAAGTGCTCGCCACGGGCATCGTAGAGGAGTACTACAACATGACCCGCTTGGTCGTGAGCAATATCAATAAAACAAATGTGTGGAAAGCGCCGGTAACTACCGTTGTGGACCCCACGGATTCCATCGCAAAAATCAACTACGGTTGGGAGAAATGGGAAAGTTGCTTGGTGCGTCTTCAAGATCCCAACAACGGGAAACTGCACATCAGCCAAACCAATCTTGGATTTGGAGACTACGCTGTGAGTGCACTTCCGGGAGCCCCACGTTACAAAAGCGCCTTGGTACTCGCCGGGCGGCAGTCGGGAACCGCGTTTAGCTCCTTGTACGTTCAATTGGTTACAAACCTTATGTACGACACCATCGACGGATTCATGAGTGTGCCTCCCTTGGTTGTGAAGGACACGATGAATATGGATGCTTTGGAGGGCATTGTGTTTTTTGGATTCAGTAATTTCCGCGTGCTGCCAAGAAACAACGATGATTTCATTGGGATCAATGTATCGCTGGACAGCACGGCATTGCAACCCTCTCCTTTGATTGGGTTGCGTGAGCAGTCCATTGCCTCTCTGCGCGTTATACCCAACCCTACCTCGGGCATTCTCCGTATCGATTGGACGGGGCCTGCGCTTTTGCGTGCTGAAATCATCGACTTCATGGGGCGTACGCTGTGGGTTCAATCCTTATCTCAAGGGCACGGCATACTTGATTTACAGGCGTTAGCCTCAGGAACCTATTGGGTGCGCATAGAGGGTGCTCAAGGAGAAAAACACCTGCTGAAGGTGCTACTTCAACGATGAAACAAATTCCTGGTTTGCGCAGTCTTGTGGCTGCCTTTGGAGTGATTTTTATCGCTTCCTGCGATGAAGGGGTGTTGGTAAGCAACAAGGCTCCCGATACGCATTTGGCTATTGACACGATTGCACTTCAAGGGGAGAATCGACTGAATTCCGTGGTGCGTCTCAGTTGGTACGGAACCGATGTGGACGGTGTGATCGACCATTACGAGGTTTCCTTGGATGGTCAAAACTGGAAATCTACCGAGAGGCAGGATTCTACCTTTTCATTCGTTATTCCTGCCGGACAGGACACTTCGGACATCTCGCTTTCTGTTCGGTCCATGGACGATGATGGGGCCGTTGACCCGTCGCCGGCTCATTTAATCATCCCCCTCCAAAACGCTCCACCGGTGGTAGCGATTGATCCCGAAGGACAAACCCTTGGTACCACCTTGGGAGTTGCCACCTACAAGTGGCGCGCAACTGATCCGGATGGGAACAATACCGTAGTCTATGCCGAAGCCAAATTCAACAACGGCACGTGGTTTCCTTTGGACATCCACCAACCGATTGTTTCTTTTGTGCTAGAAGCTGGAACAACCACTAATGCAACAGCGAAAGTATTCAATGGGATTGCTTTGCTTCCGGAAACCCTGAGCATTGACGGAATCCAAATTTCTGCAAACAACGTTTTGTATATCCGAGCAAAAGACCTCGCGAACCGATGGAGCGCTATCGACACGGCAGAACCCGTTGTGTTTGAGCGCCCAACGGCCCCTTTGTTGGTTATCAGTGGATCACCGGTTTCTGTGAATACCATTTATCAAACAGCGCTTGCTGGTCTCACGGTTGCGTACGATTTTATCAATATGAACACCGTAGCAGGCTTGCCTGCGTATTGGAATCCAACGTTTCGATTGCTTGCCTCCCAATACGATCGAATTTTCGTGTACAGCGCTTCCACGGGCGTATTGGATCCCTCCACAGGACAAACATCCACGTTGTTGGGCCTTATGGGACCTTCTCTTCAACAGTTTACACAAACGGGTGGAAAGCTCTTGGTTTCGACCTCTTTTGGGCCGACAACTGACTTGACTCCGTACATTGGGACCTACCCCATGGAGGGCATTGTCACTTCCATTGGTCAGGTGCGATTGGTTCCCGACAGTGCGTTAGTGCCGGCAGTGAGCGGTACTTACCCTTCTTTGCATCCAGAAAATATCGTGATTGGTTTGACTCCCTTGGTGGCCGCCGCCGATGCTCAGCCTTTCTACCGAGCTCAATTGACCAAATTGAATGGATGGCAAGGGGATAATTTGGTAGGAGTGAGACGATTTTATCAAGGCAATCCAGCGCATCCTGGACAGGTGTTTTTTTCTGTGGAATTGTATAAAATAAATCAAAGCGCGTCGGCATTGCAGTCGTTGCTTTCTAAAATACTGGTAGATGATTTTGGGTGGTAATCGATTTTTCTGGGCACTGCTTTTCTCGTTGTTGTCCCTCGAAGGGATGGCCCAAAATACGATGGGGGCGCTCAAAGGCTATGTAAAAGATGCCGAAACGGGAGAACCTTTGGTGGGAGTGGGTGTCACTGTAGTGGGTACCTATTCCTCTGCGCTAACAGACCCCAATGGATTTTACCACATCCAAAAATTACCGGCGGGCGACTATTCTCTTAAGTTCCAAATGATTGGATACGGCACAACGATGAGCCATGGAATTACCATCGGGAAAGGGGTCCCCACTGTTTTTTCGACCAAATTGTCCTCCAAGGCAGAGGCACTGCAAACCGTTACGGTTACGGGCAGAAAATCACAAGTGGATTTGGAAAAAGCCGCTAGCGAAATCACCTTGAAGCGAGAGGAAATTGCCCAATTGAATGTTCGAAATGTAGAGGATGTGGTTGCCATGCAGGCAGGTGTTGTGAAAACGACGGACGGCATACAAATTCGAGGTGCGCGTGTGTACGAAACCGAATATTTAGTCGACGGAATCTCAGCGCAAGATCCTTTGGCCGGCACCGGTTTTGGAGTAAAAGTATCCTCCAGTTCGATTCAAAGCTTGGCCGTGATGACGGGCGGAGCCGGCGCTGAATTTGGCGGAGGGTCCTCTGGTGTAATCAACACCAAAATTCGGGAAGCAACGGATAAATTTGAGATGTCGGGTCAAATGATGCGCGACTACCTCCGCGACCCAACAATAAGCACTAGTTTCTTCACGGACATTGCCGAAGTGTCCTTGGGCTTTCCAGTGCCCGGAACCCGGAAAAAAATTACTTTTTTTACCAATGGGACAGCCCATATTACAGACGATTATTTTCCGAATGTAGCCAACCAACTGAAAAGTTCTCTGTTCCCCTCGGGCCCCGAAAAATGGGCACCTCGTCAGACGAACTCGTGGACACAAACGATGAAGCTCGCATGGCAAATCAAGTCCGGGACAAAACTCACCTTGACGAACCAACATTCTTTGAACATCAATCAAAATACCCGCACCTTGCAAATTGTGGGTTTCGATGCTCTATTATCTCCAGGCTATCAATACCTGCGAAGCAATAATTTGGACAATGCAACCACCTACACACACCATAGCAATTTAATGGCCCTCAATCTCAACCATTTGATTTCTAAAAAATGGGGATTGACAGCCAGTGTAGGCCGGCTTTTCACTAATCTGCGGGCAGATGCCAATGGCCGGCCCTTTCGCACGCCCACAGTGGATCAAATTCTTGACGAAGACCATATTGTCACAAGTCCTGTCTCCCTCTTTAATCCCAACGATCCCTCCGGCATTTATTATGTCCAACCGGGAAATGGTTTGGTGAACAACAACGGCATCTCCCCCGTATGGCACGATCACTACGCGGAAGAATATACTTTTCGGGTAAAAATAACCCACCGACCCGCCAACAATGTGCACAAATTGAATTTTGGTAGTGAGTACCAAATCAATAATTACCAGTGGGTGGATGTTAGTCGTCCATGGGTTGGTGCACCCATTCAAATCAACGACAGCACATTTACTCCCTCTGTGAGTATCGGATCGAGCAATGATATTTGGCGCGTTTCGCCGCACAAAATGGCCTTGTTTGTGGAGGACGAGATCACGTACAAAGGAATCATTGCAACGTTGGGAATGCGTTTCAATGGATGGGCTCCTGGGCAATTTGCGGACGATGCTATAAATAATCCAGACGCTCCTGTGGTCGATCAAATTCGCGCTGATTATTTGAGAAAAACTATTTCTTTGGGGGGTCTTCGTTGGAAAGCACGATTGCTTCCACGGGTCAATGTTTCTTTTCCTGTGACAGCCAACAATGTGTTGTATTTTAACTACGGACACAGCATGCGCCTTCCCCATCCTCGTTTTTCATACGCCGGATTGGATCCCGTGTATCAGGACCGTAGTTTTCTTAGCTTTTTGGGCAACCCAGACCTGGATCCAGAAGTCAATGTGAGCTACGAAGTGGGCTACAAAGCGAGCGTAAATAAGAATTTGGGATTTACATTCTCTGCCTTCAATAACAACCGCTTTGATTATATAGTGTCCCGAAAAGTATTGGTGCGGGACCAAACCGGTCGACAAGTGAGCAAAACAATGCACATCAATCAAGACTACGCTAAGGTACAAGGAGTGGAATGGAGCGTGCAGGGGCAGTTGACTTCTGCTTGGAGAATGTTTGGAAACGTCGCCTATCAAGTGGCCCGTGGAAAGTCCAATTCCGCCAGAGAAAGTGCTTTGCAAATTGAGCAAAACGGAGAAGTAAAGCTGAGTCGTGAACAATTTTTGGCATGGGATCGCCCATGGAACATCAATTGGGGTACCGTTCTCGCGCCTAACAAGGGCCGATGGAGAGGATTGGAAGCCTCCGTTCAATCGAATTACACTTCCGGATTCCGGTATACACCACAAAAATTCACCGGATACAACGACCTAGGCCGTCCACAGTACCAAGTGTTGACCAGTGAGTATTTAACAAAAAAGGCTGCGCCTTGGCTAAATACAGACGCTCGCCTTTCCTACACGCTTCGGGCATTTAAAAAACGAGAAACGGGCATCACACTCCAATGCGAGGTGCGAAATCTTTTCAATCAGCTCAATTCGCAAATCATCAATCCCATCACTGGACGCGCCTACGAGTACGGCGATGATGTTCCTACGGATTGGCGCGATCCTCGCCCTGAATTCAACGGCCCACAAGAAAGTGGATTAGACCCTCGCGATCCTTCTCGTTACACGGCACCTCGTCAAATTTTATTCGGTATCACCTTTAAATTATGAAAGCTGTGCTTCGTTTCTTAGGTCTGGCAACGGCTGTTCTTTTCTTTGCCAGCACGTCATGGGCGCAATTGCTTCCTGCCTACGGTGGAGAGCGCGCAGGAGCTTCTGCCCTGTCCTTCTTGAAGAATGATCTCAACGTACGATCCGTAGGAATGGCGGGTGCAAACGTTTCGTTATCCGGAGATGGATACAGTTGGTTGAACAACCCAGCGGCTATGTCCGATGTTCGAAATACAACGGTTGCTATCAGCAATGGTTTTGTAGGCGGGGGTGTTCAACACCAATACGCGGCAGCCTCGTGGGCGCAAAAGAAAGACATAACCACTCTAGGCATCATGACCAATGTGTTGGAAACGGGTGCCTTTGAAGAACGGACGGAATTCCAACCCCAAGGCACCGGCCGCCTGTTGTACGGAACGCATGCAGCTCTTGGGGTAGGTATTGGCAAACGACTCACAGAACAATTTAGCTTAGGTGTTGTGCTCAAAGGCGTCCATGAAACCGTAGGAGATTACCGAAACACAACGGCAGCGGTTGACCTTGGCTTTTTGTACCGAACCGATGTGAAGGGCGTTCAATTTGCCGTGGCCATACGGAACTTCGGAGGGTCTTCTGCGTTGAGCGGAACTTATTTGACCTCCTTATTCAACCGCACACCGGTAGGTTCTCTCAATAAAAATACCTTGCCAACAGAATTTTGCATGGGGATTTCTGGCAACGCTTGGCAGAATGGCTCCCGGATGCTGCGCGTTGCGGTTCAATTGAATCACCCCAACGACAATGCGGAAAACTACCGTTTGGGTTGTGAATACAGTCACAACGACCGGCTCATCGTTCGGACCGGCGTAGCCCTCAATGTGGCGGGAAAAACTTGGCCCGCTTTGGGCTTTAGCACGAAAGGCCGCATGGGCCCTATCCCTTTTTGGATTGACTTTGCGAGCACACCTACGGCCTATACAGGCATGGCTTCCGTGCTTGGACTTCGCTTCTCACTACACTCCGTACAAAAATGATAAGAAACTTATTTCTCGGAACCGTTTCTCTGATTTTGCTCAGCGGGTGCGAAGGGTACTTTGGAACGAAGACGGATTTGGGCTTTATCGATGTGCCCAACTACTCCCTGCGGGACATTGCCTACGTCCCCATTCAGCCAGCTTGGAAGAACTTTACAAAACCCGTCGATGTTTGTATAGGCTTCGACGAACTGATTTACGTGGCCGACGAAGGCGCGGAAGAAATTGTTTGTTTGGATGAGTCTGGCCGCGTGTTGGGCCGTCTTTTTGTTCCCGGCGTGCATGCTGTTCGTCAAGACCGACGCTTTGACTTGTTGGCAATCGGCACCCACGACACGGTAGTCAATGGGGTTAACTATGATTTGAGTTGCGTGTACCGAATTCGTTTGGCCAAGGCGTCCGGATACGGTTTACAATACGCTACCGTCCTTCACAAAACGATTCATCCCTTCTATTTTAAAAACACCTTTTCCTTGGGCGATGCCCAGGTTCGGTTTGAGCAAATAGCTGTTTTGGGCAGTGCCACTCCGGCAAAAAACAATCGGTATTATGTGACACGAACAGGCCCCAGCGCAAACAATGCAAACCAAGGCCCGGACGATGCCGTTCTTCAATTCTCCGCTCAAGACGATTTCCTAACGTCCGTATCGGTAAACACTTCAAGCGGTCTCTTTGCCAATTATTTCAAGAAACCCTTCGGTATTGTATCCTTCAGTCAGCCTCCGCAAATAACCGCCAATGCTTCGGATAATTTCTTGGTTAGTTCCGTAAGCCCTACACAAGCCATTCAAGTGCATCAAATCCAATTTGAAGAGACAGATTTTGGTGCGGAATTTAAACCTTCTGTTTATTTACCGGATCCTTCCCTGGCCGATAGTTGGATACAAAAACCCGCGCGCTTTACGAACCCAACGGGTTTGACTATGGCGGGGGATCACACCAAATACATTTGGGTTGTTGACGCAACTAAAGACAGCGTTTTCCAATTTACATCGAACGGTCTGGAAGGGATTCCTCCTCCGCCTGCGAGCGGTGAACGGCGGTATGCGCGCACCTCGTTTGGCGGCTCAGGTTCCGGCGTAGGACAGTTTCATGAACCACGGGCCGTCGCGTACTACCGAAAGATCTTGTACGTAGCAGACGCAGGCAATGGCCGTATTGTTCGATTCAAATTAACGCTTGATTTTGATTAACACTCCTACCGTTTAACAATTCCACAACACGCACCCCTTACCTTTGATCCTATGAAAACAAGAACAACACAATGGGCGGTTAGCTTCGTCCTCATTATGGGCTGTTTAACCCCTACTTGGGCTACTAATCACCTAGTAACCGTAAGCAACAATGTGTTTACCCCCTCTTCTCTATCTATTGTTGCGGGCGACCAAGTAACGTGGAATCAAACCTCCGGTTCACACAATGTCAACGGAACGATCGCCACCTTTCCCGCCAATCCAGCGAGTTTTGGAAACGGAGCTCCGGCGGGTGGAACGTGGAGCTACTCGTTCACCTTTTTAGTGGCGGGAACCTATCAGTACCAATGCGATCCACACGCCGCCATGGGAATGGTCGGCACCATTGTGGTTTCCCCCGCGCCTTGCACTCTGCCTTTTTTTTCCGAGTACATCGAAGGATCTGGCAACAACAAAGCATTGGAAATTTACAATCCACGCTCTACTCCCTTGGCGATGGGCGGATACTCTATCAAAGCCTACAACAATGGAGGATTGACCGTATCGAACACTTTCACTTTCCCGGCAAACGAGATCATTGCCCCTGGAGATGTCTATGTCATAGCCAATTCGGCTGCCGTAACGGCCCTAACGTCGGTTGCTGACACTACCTCAACCATCACTTATTTCAACGGAGACGATGCCGTCGTTCTTTTCAATGGACTGGACACCTTGGATATCATTGGAAAAGTAGGCTTTGATCCCGGCATCAACTGGGTGGTAGGCACAGGGGCAACTTCTGAATTTACCTTGGTGAGAAAGCCTACGATCAATAAAGGGCAGAAAAAATGGACCATTGGAGCAACAGAGTGGGACGTATACCCACAAAACACGGCCACTTATTTGGGTTCTCACTCTAGTACCGCTTGCTCCTCTACTCCAGTGATAGGCCCTGTGCGAACACCTCTGAGCGCCTTGCGTGCCACGGATGCCAACGGTGTTGCCTTAGCAGACAACGACACGGTGTATGTTACAGGGACTGTGCATAGCATTGACTTCGACGGAAATACAGGTTACAGCTTCTTTATAGAAGACGGAACCGCCGGTATCAATGTGTATCGCGCAGCTGATTTAGCAAACTATACGATGCCTACCGTAGGCGATAGTTTGAAGGTGTACGGTATCATTGACCAATACAACGGTTTGACTGAAATCATTCCCGATTCCATTAAAGTCATACTCACAGGTCGGAATTTTGGCTCGCCTCTCCCTACCAACACAATGGGCGAATTACAGGAAAGTCGTTTTATCGTGTTGGATTCCTTGACGCTAACGACTCCTTCTCAGTGGCCGGCTTTGGGATCTAGCGCCAACGTAACCGTCAACAATGGCGCACTCACGTATACGTTGCGGATTGATTCGGATAGCGACATCGACGGTTCTTCCGCTCCCACCGGAATGTTTGCCGTGATAGGTGCTGGGGGGCAATACGATGCTTCTTCTCCATACGACGCGGGATATCAAATCTACGTGAGCAAAAGGGTCGATTTCTTGCCAATGGGAACGCTCGGAGTTTTGACACCCCTGAGTTCTACGGCAGCTGTCAATGCCAACGGCGTAGCCACGATGAATGCGCAACAAGTAGTGATTCGAGGCATTGTTACCACGCCAGATTTTGATGGAAATACAGGGTATTCGTTCTACATGCAAGATGCTACGGGCGGTATCAACGTGTACCGCACAACAGACAAAGCGAATTACACCACGCCTACCATGGGCGATCATTTGGAAATACGGGGTACCCTCGCTCAATTCAATGGCCTGACGGAAATCATACCCGATTCCCTTATTCTTTTAGCGTCTGGGCAAAGCGTTCCCACTCCTCAAGTAGTGACTGTTTTGGATGAATCCGTGGAATCAGAACTGGTTCGTTTCAACAACATGTCACTTGTCAATGCGGCCCAATGGACCAACACCGGAACGGCTTTCAATGTGGATATTACCAATGGTAGCAATACATTGACTCTTCGCATCGATGCGGATGTGACCGCATTCGGCACTCCAGCTCCCACCGGTTTGTTTGATGTCATTGGCGTAGGGAGTCAATACGATAATTCCTCGCCGTACACCTCTGGATACCAACTCATGCCTCGGCAAGCGAGCGACATCCTTCCGATCATCACTACAACGCCCACTGTTCGATTTACGTCCACGGCACAGCAAATTTTGGAAGGCAACGTAGTAGCGCCCGTCCGCTTGTACATCAATCCGGTCAAGACATCGGCCTCTTCTGTGACGATTCATGCCGTAGCCCCTGCGACAGCAGGCCTCACCTTGGGAGTAGACTACACTCTTCCTGCAGCCACCGGCACCACATTAACCGTGACTGTTCCGGCAAATGAAGATACCGTTTCCTTCAACGTGAACATTTTGGACGACCTCTTGATGGAATCCTTGGAAGGTGTTGACTTTAAAATCATGAGCTCAACGGGATTAACGATAGGATCCATTGATAGTCTTCGCTTTTCCGTCATCGACAACGATGTGTTTATCCCTACCCGAACCCTTCCGCAAGTGCGCGGTGTGAATACCGCAGGCGTTTTGGACTCTTTGAATAAGGTGTGCAAATTGCAGGGTGTTGTATTGGGTGTCAACACGCAAAGTGTCACCAGCGGAAACGTAGCGTTCACCATTCACGATGGCACCGTTGGGTTTGGCGTATTTGGAGCTGCGGCGAGCAACTTGGGTTACACCGTCAACGAGGGAGATTTCGTCCGTATCATAGGAAAAATCAATCAGTACAATGGCCTGGGACAAATCAGCGCCGACTCTGTCAAATTGATCTCTACAGGCTCCGCTTTGCCGGCTACTGACCTGATTACAGCCCTTGGCGAGGTGACAGAAAATGACTTGGTCCGTATGAACAATGTTTCTTTGGTGAATCCTACGCAATGGACGAACGCAGGGTCCGGATTCAATGTGGATGTCACCGATGGAGTGAATACGATTCAGTTGCGCATAGATGCAGAAGTGAATTTGTACAGCATGCCTGCACCGGTGGGTACATTTGACATTGTTGGTATTGGTGGTCAATTCGATAATTCATCTCCTTACACCTCTGGGTATCAGTTGTTACCTCGTTATTCAGCCGACGTTATTGTCGCTATACCCATGACGTACGACTTGGCCGTAACGGAAATCATGTCCAATTCAAACAGCCCCGATGCTGCCGTAAATGACGATTGGTTTGAAATCACAAACTACGGAACGACGGCTGTAAATCTGAATGGGTTTTCATGGGATGACTTTACTTCCATGGCGGGCTCTTCCATTTTTCCCGCTGTGACAATTGCTCCGGGTGAAGCCGCTGTCGTTTGGGCGGGACATTCCTCCGACGAGGCCAGCTTCCGTCAGTTTTGGTTCATACATCCCTACACGCAAATCATCACTAGCGATGAGTTAACTGGCGCTTTCCAGCCCTTGAGCTCTTCTGCCGATGCGGTCATTCTTTACGACACGAGCGCCATGGCGGTAGAAATTTGCAACGCTGCCTATGCGTCCACCTCTGCCGGCAGAACCGTTGAGTTTGACACTACTTGCTTTTACCTTGGGAACGCTACGGCTGGTATTCGCGGTGCGTGGAGTGCTCAGTCTTTTGATGTAGCGGGTAGTCCGGGAAATGTAAACACGATAGGCTTGAACGAAGGGACTTTGGCCGCCATTCGCGTTTTCCCGAACCCTACCTCCGACCGATTCGAGGTAGTGACTCCTTTTGCGGGCATTAAAACACTGCGTGTCATAGATGTTTTGGGCAAAGAGGTGGCGAGAGTATCTGGTCAGCAAACCGTGTTCGAACTGTCCTTACGCTCGGCCGCTAGTGGACTGTATTTGGTAGAAATACACACGGAGCGCGGAACGAAGACGCTTCGCGTAGTGAAGCACTAAGGAATCAAGGATTTTTCCGCAATCGACGATTGCGCTGCAAACGAAAAAACCCCGCTCCAAGGAGCGGGGTTTTTTTATTCGAGCTAATCCATCGATACATTACATCATACCATCCATTCCGCCGCCGCCCATAGAAGGCATTGCCTTTTCTTCTTTAGGCAACTCCGTGATAGTCGCTTCCGTTGTCAGCAACAAAGCAGACACGGATGCGGCATTCTCTAATGCTACGCGAGTCACTTTTGTCGGGTCAATAATGCCCGCGGAAAACATGGAACAGTACACATCCGTTTTGGCGTTGAAGCCAAAATCATCCTTTCCTTCTTTCACCTTGGCCACCACGACAGAACCTTCTAATCCTGCATTGGCTACAATCTGACGCAAAGGCTCTTCAATAGCACGCGCAATAATAGCGATACCTGTTGTTTCGTCGTTATTGTCTCCCTTCATGTCTAACAACACCGTTGCCGCGCGTACATACGCTACGCCACCACCGGGAACAATACCCTCTTCAATGGCCGCACGGGTTGCTGCTAATGCATCGTCAACGCGATCCTTCTTCTCTTTCATTTCCATTTCAGAAGCAGCGCCCACGTACAACACAGCCACACCACCAGCCAATTTGGCCAAACGCTCTTGTAATTTTTCACGATCGTAATCAGACGTCGTAGATTCAATCTGTGCCTTGATCTGTTGAACACGTGATTTGATGTCGTCTGCATTTCCAGCGCCATTCACTACGATGGTGTTGTCTTTGTCAATCGTCACTTTTTCTGCCGTACCCAGCATATCAATCGTTGCGCTTTCCAATTTGAAACCGCGTTCCTCACTGATCACCGTTCCTCCAGTCAAAATGGCAATATCTTCTAGCATTGCTTTGCGACGATCTCCAAATCCTGGAGCTTTGACAGCAGCCACCCGAAGGGCACCACGAATCTTATTGACAACCAAAGTTGCCAACGCTTCTCCATCAACATCTTCTGATAGAATCAACAAAGGACGACCGCTTTGGGCTACTGGCTCCAACACGGGAAGGATTTCCTTCATGGAAGAGATTTTCTTGTCGTAAATCAAGATGTAAGGGCGCTCTAATTCAACGACCATCTTATCTGTATTGGTCACAAAATAGGGAGACAAATAACCCCGATCAAATTGCATCCCTTCCACCACATCCACATACGTCTCTGTGCCTTTGGCCTCTTCGACGGTAATTACTCCTTCTTTTTTCACCTTGGCCATCGCTTCGGCAATCAATTTTCCAATAGAGGAATCGTTGTTCGCAGAAACAGTAGCTACTTGTTCTACTTTCTCGTTGTTGTCTCCTACTTCTTGAGAAATCCTTTTTAGCTCAGCCACAACAGCTGCCACCGCTTTGTCAATTCCTCGCTTCAAATCCATTGGATTGGCGCCGGCGGCCACGTTCTTATGGCCGTGATTGATAATGGCTTGGGCTAATACCGTAGCCGTAGTGGTGCCGTCACCGGCGATATCCGCCGTTTTGCTAGCGACTTCTTTCACCATTTGAGCACCCAAATTCTGGATTCTGTCTGCCAGCTCGATTTCTTTCGCTACCGTAACACCATCTTTTGTAATGTGCGGAGGACCAAAGGATTTTTCAATGACTACATTGCGTCCTTTGGGGCCGAGGGTTACTTTCACTGCATTAGCCAATGCGTCTACGCCCTTGCGAAGTCCATCGCGGGCAGCTGTTTCGAATGTAATTTCTTTTGAAGCCATAGCTATTTATTTATTTTATTTTCAGGGAAGTCGATCAAATAATACACATGATGTCCGATTCGCGCATGATCATGTAGTCATTGCCATCGTATTTAAACTCGGTGCCTGCGTACTTGCCGTACAATACCATATCCCCCACTTTGACAGTCATGGGCTCGTCCTTTTTTCCTTCTCCTACGGCAATGACTTTTCCTTTTTGAGGTTTTTCTTGAGCGGTATCTGGAATAATCAATCCAGAAGCTGTTTTCGTTTCAGCTGCAGCCGGTTCCACAATGACGCGGTCTGCAAGGGGGCGGATAGTGAGATCTGCCATAAGGTGTAGTGTTAAAGATGGTTAGTTAAACAGTGCCCTCATCGGGCGTTCATGAATAAAGCACATAGCGTGCCATTGCCCTTTTCAGCAAAAAAAAGCCATCCTAAAGACAGGATGGCAGTTTCTTGTGACACTTTTTCATTTATTTACTCCGCAGGCGCACTTTCGGGCAACCCCTGGGGCTGTGTTCCTAGTGGCGCAACAGGCTGGGCAGCAGGTACAGAAGCCGCTCCATCGATTTGCTCGTTCACTGCTGATTCGGGCAAAGATTCACCACCGTCAGAAGTCGGGCGCAAAACATTGACAGTTATTACCAATACAAACAAGGCAATAGCCAGTGTCCATGTACCTTTTTCCAAAATGTCCGATGTGCGTTTCACGCCACCCAACAGGGTACCCCCTCCGCCAAAAGTTGCGCTTAAGCCGCTTCCTTTGGGATTTTGAATCAATACAATCAACATCAATAGCAAGGCTGTTATGATGATAAGAACGGTTAAAATAGCAATCATGGTTTCTGTTTACGTTGAAGTTGTCTGATTTCAAGAATCAAGGCTGCAAAAGTCGCACTTTTCTCCGGATATTTCAAACGCAAGATTTCATATGCTTGAGCGGCCTTGGTATATGCCCCTTGGGCCAAATACACTTTGGCGAGAGTCTCCGTCATAAACAGCTCATCCCCCCCTACCAAATGTTGGATATAATCTACCGTTTCCGGGCGAGTCTCTTGGGGTGAGCCGGGCGTAGAGGGTGCCTTTCTAGGAGACTTTTCTAAAAAAGCATCAATGAGTTCTTGGGTGGAAAATGGATTTTCCTTCTCTTCCGTACGTGTATTTTGTTGCAACCACTGGGCAAAGGAGGAAGCGGCAGCGTCGGATGACTCCATAGATTCCGTAGTAGGATTCGCGATGGATTCTGAGATAGGCGAAGGAATGCGTTGCGGCACCACTTCCCTTACGGGCGCCGGCGACTCAGGAGTCGATAAGACGGGCGCCGGAACAAAAGATGTAGGTGTTACAGTGGTTGTGGGGTGCATGCCCTCTCGGATTCTTCGACTTCGCTCAATGATGGCTCTTACGCGTTCTGGTAAATGGGACAAATCCCCCGCAGGACTGTTTGCTGGAGGCTCAACCCCCTCTGCAACGGGAGTCACCTTCACGGGAGCCAACTCGATGGCTTGCGTGGGTTCCTTAACCCTCACAGCGGTTGGAATTTCTTCCACAGGAATGGGTTCTATGGCCTGCGCTGGACGCTCAAAGGAGTTTTCAATCCAGGCAAACAAAGCGCGTCGGTCTGGACTCAAAGTTGCCGAGCGCCGCAAGGCTTGAGGAAATAAATAGCTGTCTTGGTTTTGATATCCTTTCGTAAGAAGCATTTGCAGCGCCGTGGAATACGGAAATTTCTCCACTGCCTTTTTTAGCGATTCCGTGAGCAGTGGATTTATATCCTCCGGAAAAGCCGCGGCGCGACGAACATCTGCTTTTTTCATGGTTTCCTGCCCCGAAGTTACCAATTCACCAATGCACGGGTGAAAATCTTTTCTGATAATTCTTTGACCATCTCCTGCACCAATGCATCCTCCACCGCGCGCAAATCTTGGGCGGAAGAATAGTCTCGCGTAGACAGAAATAATTGCTCAAAGGATCGTTTGGAATCCGTTGCATTCACCAGCGTTACTTTGACAGTAATCGTCAATCGACTCAAGGCAACAAGTTCATTGGCCGAGGGTGCCTGAGGGGTGACTGTATAATTCACGATGGCTCCGCTAAAGTGCAAATCGCCATCGCGCGGTACCAAAGCCAAACTGCTTTGTTGCACAAGCGTTGTCCGTAGTTGTTCTGTAAACGATTGAGAAAGTTGTGGATTCACCAAATCCGCCTGGTTGGGAAAAACCAATACGGAAACCGTTTTAGCCATTCCTGCATCACTGCCCGTGAAGGAATAACCCCCACGACAACCGGTCAGGACGAAGGCCGTCACTGCGAGTAAGAACAGGGTGTTGTTCCAGCGTATCACAAGTCCAATTGTTTTATTTTCCGGTACAGAGTCCTCTCCGAAATTCCTAGCTCGGCGGCTGCTTCTTTCCGTTTTCCTTTGTGTCGATCCAATGCCTTGCGCACCATTTCCGCTTCCACGTCTTGCAAATTCGTCACCACATCTTCGTCCATTGCATCAGATAATGTCGTCTCAATGTAGCGATCCGCAGCCGGCATCGGTCGTTGGGTGGAAACCACCGGGAGAGAAGGCGAACCGGCGGAAGGTACTTGCTCCTCTTGCTGTTGCCCAGCCAAGGAGTTCATCATTTGCCGCAAATTATTCAAATCGGTACGCATATCGAACAAGACCTTGTATAAAATCTCTCGTTCTGTATTGAACTCGCTTTGAGAAAGAGGAGAGTCGGTCGATCGCATAGGCAAATTTCTCTGACCCAACTCGGGTATATAATGGAGCAATGTCTCGGAATTCACCTCCCGATCTGTCTCTACAACACTCAATTGTTCTGCCAGGTTGCGCAATTGACGAATATTCCCAGGCCATCTGTATTCTTCCAGCGTTTTCACTGCATCTGGAGATAAGCGTACAGCGGGCAATCGGTATTTTTGAGAAAAGTCTTGTGCAAATTTCCGGAACAACAAATGGATGTCCTCTTTTCTTTCGCGCAAAGGAGGCAAGTGAATTTCGACCGTGTTTAAGCGGTAATACAAGTCTTCCCTGAACCTATTTTTATCGATGGCAGTCATTATGTTCACATTGGTCGCTCCCACTACCCGAACATTGGTCAATTGAGGCTTGGACGAGCCCACTTTGATAAACTCACCCGTTTCTAACACACGCAACAAACGCACCTGTGTGCCTAAGGGTAATTCGCCCACCTCGTCTAAGAAAATAGTGCCTCCATCCGCCTCTTCAAAGTACCCTTTTCGCCCACCGACGGCTCCTGTGAAAGACCCTTTTTCGTGGCCAAAAAGTTCCGAATCAATCGTACCCTCGGGTATGGCTCCGCAGTTGACAGCCACCAACGGTTTGTGCTTGCGGTGACTCAAGCCATGGATGATTTTTGGGATGTATTCTTTTCCGACACCGCTCTCGCCTGTCACCAACACGGAAATGTCCGTAGCGGCCACTTGTATGGCTTTGAAAATGGCACGATCCAACACCGAATTGGTTCCGATGATTCCGAATCGTTGTTTGGCTTCTTGAATCGTCATATTACAAAGAAATGCTTATTTTTAAGGGTTTCCCAGTGTAAATACGCGTACCGGTCAATACATTAATGACAAAATCGCGCTCGGAAACAAGGTCCAACCGTGACGCATGGGGGAGTGCTTTTTTGAATTCAATAAACGGAACCATGCCGGTATACAATCCGTTCCAAATTTCTTTGCCTTTGTCATCGTACACTTTGACAGAAAAAGGTGTCAATAAATTTTGAATGCACAAACCACTTGATTTCTTCGCCACGCATACAGTAAATGTGCCGTGGGTTTGAATGGCCTGTTCTTCCACCTGGAGGGTTAAATCGTGGTCTATCCATCGGCCGTCTGACCCCTTGTTCTGAGCCATGGAAGAAAGTGTCAATGCACAAGCAAAAAGGGTAAAGAGATTTCTCATAATCAATCCAATGAATTTCCTAACAAGGTGGCAGGCGTGCAACGATCGATGTGAACCCACACCTTATCGCCCGATTGATGGTTCTTTTTTGGAAAGACAACCACCGTATTTTGAGACGTGCGCCCAAACAAATCGTTTTTGGATTTTTTTGAAAATCCTTCTACTAATACTTCCACCGTTTTGCCTATGTAGGCATGATTTCGTTCCAAAGAGTGTATTTGCTGCCGTTCAATAACCTCTGCCAAACGGCGTTTTTTTACTTCCAACGGTACATTGTCCACCATTTTCCGCGCGGCAAAGGTTTGGGGTCGCTCCGAGTAAAAAAACATAAAACCAAAATCGTATTTCACGTACTCCATCAGGCTCAAGGTTTGCTGATGATCTTCTTCCGTTTCGTTGGGAAAACCAGATATCATATCGTGAGAAATACCGCAATCCGGGATGATGGACCGTACACGATCAATCAAGGCTATGTATTCCTCTCGGTTGTGGCCACGGTTCATTTCCTTGAGCACTTTACTCGATCCGCTTTGAACAGGCAAATGGATCGATTTGCATAAGTTATCGTGGGAGGCGATCGCTTTCAGCACATCGTCCGACATGTCTTGCGGATTGCTCGTAGAAAATCGAATGCGCACCTGAGGAACGGCTGTAGCCACTTGGTGGAGTAAGTCGGCAAAATGAACCGCTGACGCTTTGGCCATTTCGGAGGCCTTTGCAAAGTCCTTTTTCAGCCCCCCTCCGTACCAAACATAGGAATCCACATTTTGACCCAACAGGGTAATGTCTTTGTACCCCGATTGGGCTAGGTTCTTTACTTCTTCTACAATGGTCTGCGGATTTCTGCTGCGTTCTCTGCCTCGCGTAAAGGGCACGACGCAAAAAGTACACATATTGTCACAGCCTCGGGTGATGCTTACGAAGGCTGTAATTCCATTCCCGCCCAAACGGACAGGCTCAATATCATCGTATGTCTCCTCTTTGGACAGCAGTACATTCACCGCCTTGCGGCCATCCTCTAGGTCGTTCAATAAATGAGGGAGATCGCGGTAGGCATCTGGACCCACCACCATATCCACTAATTTTTCTTCTTCAAAAAATTTTTCGCGAACACGTTCTGCCATACAGCCCAAAACACCGATTTTCATCTCGGGCTTTTCCTTTTTGAGTACGTTGAATTGACTCAATCGCTTCCGAACCGTTTGTTCTGCTTTGTCCCGAATAGAACAGGTATTGAGTAAAACCAAATCTGCCTCTTCCGGATCAATGGTGGTGACATATCCTTCTTTTTGCAAAATAGAAGCGACAATTTCACTGTCAGAAAAATTCATTTGGCAGCCGTACGACTCCATGTATACCTTTTTAGATCCTCTTTGGCCTTCTATGCACAAGGCTTCGCCTTGTCGAGCTTCTTCGTGTGTATCCGTTGTATTCATTTGATTACAAAGGTACAGGAAAGGAATCTAGGTGACAAAATGTCAGTTTCACAAAGAAAGCGTTTTAGTCAAAATCCTTCCTTTACTTTGCGCCAAAATTCATACCACCACCATGCCTCGGAATCTAGTCATCGTCGAATCTCCCGCCAAAGCAAAGACCATTGAAAAATATTTGGGGCCTGATTACCAAGTAGAATCAAGCTTTGGCCACATCCGTGACTTGCCTGAAACCGGTTTGGGTGTGGATGTCGACCAGGCCTTTGCGCCGCAATACATCGTCAGTTCTGGCAAGAAAGAGGTTGTGGCGAAGTTGAGAAAATTAGCCAAACAAGCCGAGACAGTATGGCTTGCCTCCGATGAAGACCGAGAAGGAGAGGCCATTGCCTGGCACCTGGCGGAAGCCTTGGACTTGGATCCAAAAACAACCCGGCGCATCGTTTTCCATGAAATCACAAAAACCGCCATTGTAAAAGCGATCGAAAATCCACGAAATATAGATCAAGACCTCGTGAATGCGCAACAAGCACGACGAGTGATGGATCGTTTGGTGGGATTTCAACTGAGCCCTGTTTTGTGGAAAAAAGTGCGGAAAGGCCTCAGTGCCGGCCGTGTTCAATCCGTGGCCGTGCGTTTGATTGTTGACCGGGAACGAGAGGTTCAGCGGTTTCAATCGACAAGCGACTACCGCACCGTGGCTCAGTTTGTGGCCAAAAGTGGTCAGCTTTTCTCGGCCGAATGCAAGCACCGTTTCGCCGTTCCGTCGGAAGCCGAATCTTTTGTGATGGCGTGCCACTCCAAGTCATTTGTAGTAGGTTCTGTAGAAACCCATCCAGGAAAGAGAACGCCTGCTGCCCCGTTCACCACTTCTACATTGCAACAGGAGGCGTCTAGGAAATTGGGTTTTTCTGTGAGCCGCACCATGTCGGTGGCTCAGGGCCTGTACGAAAGCGGTTTGATTACTTACATGCGAACGGACAGCGTGAATTTGAGTCAGGATGCGTTGGCTTCTTTGGAAGAATCCATTGGAGCTCTGTACGGTTCAAAATACCATAAACGACGCACGTTTACCACCAAATCCAAAGGGGCGCAAGAAGCACACGAAGCCATCCGGCCATCCCAAATGGATCAGCCTAAAGCCGGCTTAGATCCAGCGCAAAAGAAATTGTATGAACTGATTTGGAAGCGCACAGTTGCCAGCCAAATGGCGGATGCGGTTTTGGAACGCACCACGGCTGAAATCTCTGCTCAAGGCCTTTCTTACCCCTTTACGGCTCAAGGAGAAGTGCTCACTTTTGATGGATTCTTGAAAGTATACCGGGAAGATACCGATGACGAATCGGCGGAAGAGCAATCGGGCTTGTTGCCGGCGCTGCATTCCGGCCAATCTGTGCCGCTGGCCGCTTTGACTTCCACCGAAAGATACAGTCGCCCCCCTGCTCGCTATACAGAAGCCAGTTTGGTAAAAAAGCTGGAAGAGCTAGGCATTGGCCGTCCATCCACCTATGCCCCAACCATCACAACCATTGTGAAAAGGGGCTATGTACAGAAGGGAGAGGCAGAAGGCGTGGAACGAAAATACCGTTTGATTTCTCTGCAGATGGAAAATGGCTTGGTTGCGTCTACTCTGGAAACAGAAAAAACCGGATCGGAAAGAGGCAAGCTTTTGCCTACCGACATTGGAACCGTTGTGACTGATTTCCTTTCGGCGCATTTCAGTGACATCATGGATTATGCGTTTACGGCACGAATGGAGGAGGATTTTGATTTGGTCGCGGAAGGAAAGGTAGCATGGACGGAGGTTTTGAAAGATTTTTACCAAGGATTTCACAAGGCGGTCAATGATTCCAACGAGGTGGAGCGAGCCTCTGGCGAGCGCATCTTAGGTGTACACCCCTCTACAGGATTGTCCGTTTCTGCCCGCGTCGCCCGGTACGGCCCCGTGGTCATGATTGCCGCAGTCGATGAGGATTCCAAGCCGCGTTTTGCAAGCATTCCCCCTGCGTTGTCATTGGAAACCATTACCTTAGAACAGGCCCTGGGCTTGTTTGCTTTGCCTCGGAGCTTGGGGGAGTTTGAAGACAAAAATGTAGTGGCGAGTGCAGGTCGATTTGGACCTTACCTTCAACACAACAGTAAATTTGTCACTCTTCCCAAAGACATTTCTCCCTACGATGTAACTTTAGAACAAGCGATTGATCTGATTTACGCCAAACGCGAAGCGGAAGCCAAAGCACTGTTGGATGCATTTGACACGCCCTTGGGACATGTAAGTATCTTGCAAGGTCGTTTCGGGCCGTACATGAAATTAGGAAAGGACAACTTTAAAATCTCCAAGGGAACAGACCCGGAGAAACTAACGGAAGAACAGGTAGTTCAGTGGATTACAGAACAAAAGGCGGCACCAAAGTCAGCCAAAAAAAGATTTACCAAAAAGAAATAACCTGTGTGGACCTCCATTCTTGAACCCGTCAACAGCGAATTGGTTTCCTTAGCCAAAAGCGGTGAACCCGGTACGGCCGGTCAATGGCTGCACATTCACTCGGCAGAAGATGGATTACCCGAGCTGGTAGGGCTTAGAATTGTTTTTTTTTCGATAGGAGATGACCGAGGCCACATAGAAAACAAGGGTTGCTCAACCGCTGGAGACGCTATCCGTCGCTCTTTTTATCCCTTGTTTACGGGGCAGTGGAGCATCACCGCTGCAGATTTAGGTCATTTGCCAGCAGGCGCCACCTTAACCGATACACACACGGCCGTCAAAGGACTGGTTTCGGAATTGCTACAACGAAATATTATTCCCTTTTTACTCGGACCCACCAAAGACTTTGCCTACAGTGTTTACCGAGCATACGATGGGTTAGAGCAATCCGTGAACATGGCATTGATCGATAATCGTATTGATTTTGGCACGGAAGAGGATGACCTGACTAGTCCTACGTGCTTGGGTCACGTCATTTTGGATCAGCCCCACAATCTTTTCAATTTGAGTCTCATTGGTTTACAAGCCTATTTTGTCGCTCCGGACCGATGGGATTTAGCAGAACGCATGCACTTTGAAACCTATCGATTGGGGCAGCTACGGGGTTCCATCTCAGAGGTAGAGCCTGCGGTGCGCGATGCGGATACGGTCGTTTTTGACAATCGCTCCTTGCGGCATGCCGATGCTCCTGGACATTATTCTCCTTCCCCTAACGGATTTACTGCCGACGAGGCCTGCGCCGTGGCTCGCTATTGTGGATTGAGTGACAAGGTTTCTTCTTTTGGCTACTACGAATACAATCCGACTTTGGATTTGGCCAACCAAAATGCTCATTTGATCGGTCAAGTGGCTTGGTATTTTATTGAGGGTGTTCAGCTGAGACGGGGCGATTACCCGCTAACCCCCAAGAAGAATTATTTGCGGTTTATCGTCCTGATGGACGACAGCGGACAGGAACTTGTCTTTTACAAAAGCCCTTTGAGTGAACGGTGGTGGATGGAAGTTCCCTTGCGCCAAACCCAGTACAGCCGACACACGATGGTCCCTTGCACGGCGGATGATTACCAGCGTGCTTTGGAGGGTGATATTCCCACACGCTGGTGGAAAGCACAGCGCAAAGGGCTGTAAACATTTGCATTTTTTTCGCCCAATGGTGCATGTGTACTTAGAAATTCATACTTTTAGCATCTAAATGACGAGTAGAATCTGGATATTCACACTGCTAATGACCTTAGCTGGAGGTTCGTTGCATGCCCAACAGGACGTGCAATTCACGCAGTACATGAACAATAGAATCTTTTTTAATCCCGGAATGGCTGGAAGCAGCGAGGCCATTAGCTTGAATTCCGGACACCGTTCGCAATGGGTCGGATTCGATAATGCCCCTGTAACACAGAATATAAACGTAGAACTGCCCGTTGACAAGCTTCACGGCGGAATCCTATTGAATATCACCAACGACCAAATTGGCTTTTTTCAGGATATTTCTGCCGCTTTGGGGTACGCTTACCAAATGAATCTGGGCATGGGCACCCTCGGATTGGGACTTTCTGTTGATTTTCGAAACAAAAATGTTCGCAATGCCCTATGGATTTACCCGGAGAACGGCAACGATCCCGCTGTCTTCAATCCTACGGCAAGCGCTATGGCGCCTGAACTCAATTTTGGCTCCTATTATTCTACGGAAAATTGGTTTGTTGGATTGTCCAGCAATCGTTTATTGCAAGGAGCACAATCGTTATCCAGTGTAACAGGAGGTACCGCCCGTTACCGCAGCGTGATGCACTATTATTTGATGGGCGGCTATCGTTTTGATCTGCCATCTATAGGTATTTCATTGCAACCAACCACCCTATTAAAAACAGATATTTCCTCTGGTAATTTGCACGGCGACTTCAACGTCAACGCAGTGATTCGAGATAAAATCTATGCAGGGTTGGGTTTCCGCACACAAGATGCCTATTCTTTGATGGCCGGATACCAAATCATGCCCTCCTTGCGTTTAACCTATTCTTACGACATTACTACTTCGGAACTGGCCGGTTTCAGCGGAGGCTCTCACGAGGTTTTCGTGAACTATCAATTCACCATTGAGATCCCTCCCCGAATCAACGGTAGTTATAGAAATGTAAGATTTTTGTAATATCGCAGACTTTTTGACGTTTATAAAGACACCTATTTAATACACATGACCATGAAAAAACGGATTGCGTTTTTGAGTTTAGCGGCTCTGTTGGCTGCCTGCTCCGGTTCTGACCACGGCGAACTCGTCGGAGTGCAGAGCCGTCCTGAGTGGTATCCAACCGACCCGTACGGTATGGTTTTTATTCCTCAAGGCTCGTTCAATATGGGCAATTCCGATGTGGATGTTCCCTTTGGACTGACTGCACCGACAAAAACGGTAACGGTAGGCGCCTTTTATATGGATGAAACGGAAATCACCAACAACGAGTACCGTCAATTTGTGTACTGGGTTCGGGATTCTATTTTGCGTTACCGTTTAGCCGAAGCGATGGTGGAAGATTTTGAATACACCAACTACGCCGATATGGAAAATCCTACATTCTTTGAGGAGTATGTTGGTTTGAACTATCCTGATTCCATGCAAACTCTTTTGAATTGGGATCCGGAATTGACCTACGATACCCGTCGTTACCCATCGGCAGAGTATACCGAAGTGATTGAAGGCCTGTACTTATCCCCTGAAGAAACCTTTATGGGAGGTCGCATGGTGGATGCGCGGCAATTGAATTATTTGTATTTCTGGATCGACAAGCAAAAAGCTGCTCACAAAAGCAACCGTGCGAAATACGACTACAGTGATGCGGACGGTGATGGAAAAGTATTTAGCTACCGTGATTATGTAAAAGACGGCAAGCAACAAAGCGATCGCAGCAGCTTTTTTGAAAAAGAAACAGTCAATGTATATCCCGATACCTTGGTTTGGTTGGCTGACTTCACCTACTCTTTCAACGAAAACATGCACGATAAGTATTTCTGGCACCCGGCGTACGACAACTACCCTGTTGTGGGCGTGAGCTGGAAGCAGTCGGTTGCGTTTTGCAACTGGCGGACAAAATACCGCAGCGAATTTTTGCGTAGCAACGAAGAGATGCAAGAGCATGAGTTCCGCCTACCGACAGAATCGGAGTGGGAGTACGCAGCTCGCGGCGGTTCTGAGTTAACAACGTACCCATGGGGCGGTCCGTATGCAACCAACAGCGCTGGTTGTTTCTTGGCCAACTTCAAGCCTTCTCGTGGTAATTTAACAGCCGATGGTGGTTTTCATCCTGTGAAGACTACTTCGTATCAACCGAACGGTTTCGGCTTGTATTGCATGGCCGGTAACGTATCCGAATGGACAAGTACCGCATGGGATGAGGCATCGTACCACTACGCTGGCGACTTTAACCCCGACTTCAAATACAACGCAAAGGATTCTGACAGTGAGACATTGAAGCGGAAAGTGATCCGCGGTGGCTCTTGGAAAGATGTCGCTGCCTATATGCAAAACGGCATGCGAGACTACGAATACCAAGACACAGCGAAAAGCTATGTAGGTTTCCGCACCGTTCAAAGCTTCTTGGGTCGTGACCTTCGCGATTTTTAATTCTATTTCCTTTTTTCCATTCTATAAAAATCATTTAAATTCAAACAAATGGCAGTTTTAATCGATGTAAACAGTAGGGGTTTCAAAAACTTCATGGGTAAACTCTACGGATGGGGTGCAGCAGTAGTTATTATGGGCGCGCTGTTCAAAATTTTGCACTTAAAAGGCGCAGATTTCATGCTGATTATTGGTTTGACAACAGAAGCGGTTATTTTCTTTATTTCCGCCTTTGAAAAACCGGCCAAAGATTATGATTGGAGCGTTGTCTACCCGGAATTGGCCGAGGCCGAGGCCGCGGTTACACCAAAAAAGGCTCGTGCAGCGAGTCTTTTGACCCCGACACAGGAAATGGACAAGATGTTGGAAGACGCCAAGATTGGTCCCGAATTGCTTCAATCGTTGGGCGACGGTATGCGTCGTTTGAGCGAAACAGCGAATTCATTGAATACCACTGTTGATGCAGCCGGTGCAACCTCTGCGTACAGCAGTCAGTTGACTTCGGCAGCTAAAAACATGGAGGCTTTGAATGCATTGTACGCTGTTCAGTTGGAAAATACGGCCAGCCAAGTGGACGCTCAAAATAACTATATGGAAAAGTTAAGTGCTTCCGTGAGCGATTCAGAGAAATTGACTTCTGAGGTGAGCAAATTGGCTGGAAATATGAGTCAACTGAACAATGTTTATGGCAACATGTTGGCTGCCATGAATGTAAGCAAGAACTAATCTTTTTAAGAACCTGAAACTATGGCCGGTGGAATTCTAACGCCACGTCAAAAGATGATCAACATGATGTATCTCGTGTTGACCGCTATGTTGGCATTAAACGTGTCGAAAGACATCATAAAAGTCTTGACCAAATTGGATCAGGGCATGTCAGAGAGTGTAACAACCATGACGAAAGGAACGGAAGTTATCTATTCTGCCATTACCAATGCCATGAAGGATAACCCCAGGGCCATCCCTGTGAACGAGCGCGCTCAGCGGATTAAATCGTCCTCTGATGAAGTGGTGAATTACATCGCGGAAATTAAAAAACATCTGATTGATGCCACGGGAGGATACAACGACGACGGGTCCAATACACTCGCCGGAGGAGACAACCGGGATGTAGGAGAAGAGTATTTAGTGGTAGACAAAGCAGTGGGCGGTGAAGGAAAGGCCAAAGAGGTCAAGGAAAAACTCATCAAATACCGCGAACTTCTATTGAAAGAAATCAAAGGCGATGCCGCTCTCACTGCGATTATTCAATCCACTTTCAATTTTGAGGATGTAACAGAAGAGGGCACCAAAATGTCGTGGGAAAAAGCCACTTTTTCTGAGTTGCCCTTGGCAGGCGTTATTCCCTTCTTAACCGATCTACAAAGCCGTGTACGCCGTACGGAATCCAAAGTAGTGGACCATTTGCACGGACAAATCGATGCTCAAGCGCTGAAATTTGATAATGTGCGCGCGGTTGTTATGCCTACCAATGGAACCTATATTCAACAAGGAGACAACTACACAGCCGATGTATTTTTGGCGGCCTATGACAACAGTCGTAATCCCCAATTTTCAGGCGTAAGTGTTTCCAAAGTAGAGGACGGTATCGGTAAAATCAGCATTACCGGCACAGGAAATGGCGAAGTGAAACGCATGATTACCATTTCAATTCCCGGAAGCGACAAAACGTACCAAGCGGAAATCAAATACACGGTAGCTCCGCCTTCGGTGGTGATTTCGCCCACAAAAATGAACGTTTTTTACCGTCTCGTGGAAAATCCAGTGGAAATTTCCGTGCCGGGGGTTAATCCAAAAAACTTGCGAGTTTCTGGCCCGGGGGTTTCTGGTAGCAACGGGAATTACGTCGTGGATGTGACAAAAGTAGAAGGTAAAACGATGACCATCAGCGTGTCTGTGGAAGAGTCTGGCAAAACGCGGAATGCGGGAAAACGAGAGTTTCGCATCAAAGGCCTACCTCAAGCAGCGGGTATGGCATTCAAGAAATCTACCGGTGTGATGTCTGCCTCGGCTATGTCTAAAGCAATCATTGAAGCGGCCTACGAAGATTTTCCTTTTGACTTGCCTTTGCAGGTGGTCAGTTTTGAAGTGAAATTGAACAGTCAAGCTCCCTACCAAGTGCGCGGAGCCAACTTTGATAGCAATGTAAAAGCAGCCATCTTGGCATTAAAACCAGGGGCTACGGTTACCGTGCGAAAAATCATTGCGACAACACCCAAAGGGGCTCGTGTCACCAATATTAGCCCGATTTCCATTGACGTGCAATAATATTTGAATCGAATAACGATGAAAACAAACCGCTTTTTCTTTCGCGCTTCTGCCTTGGTGGTATGGATGGGCGCTACTGTCGCGGGTCAAGCCCAGGTATTGACTCCAGATGACGACGGCATTGTTCCAAAGGATTCGCGTCATTATGCGAATGCCCGTGTCATTGAATATCCCTACCTACGTCAAGACGATATGGTTTGGTCTACCCGGTATTGGGAACGTATCGACATTCGTGAGAAAATCAATCATCC
>CAMDTE010000005.1 GCA_945907425.1 Owenweeksia hongkongensis DSM 17368
CCGCTGCGGTTGGTTAGTGTTTTTTCCAAACCGATAAAAGCATCGTTGTGCTGGCTGCCCAAAAGCTGAGAACCCGCAAAGCCACTTCCAAATTCTACCCCTTTGACCGCATTGATACTCAATAGGGCATGGCCCAAAACGGCGTGCAATTTATCAAATACGGGCTCTCCCCAACCGGCAGGGACACCGTCTACGCAGCAATAAATAGTACCCCCCACTGTATCCCCTTGGGCTTGCACGGATCCGAGGAGCCCCTCCATGGCGGTACTGGTTGCTGTGTCTGGACAACGCAAAATACTCGACTCCGTGGCCTCTTTTAATAAAACAGCGGATTGTTTCAACACGCTGTCCGGGACAGAAATCCCGCCCATGGAATCCACACAGGCGGCCACTTCCACCGAAGGCGGAAGAACAAAACGAGCCACCGCGCCGGCTACCACACGCGCTACAGTTTCTCTCGCAGAAGACCGCCCCCCACCCCGATGGTCTCGGAGACCAAATTTTGCATCCCATGTAAAATCCGCATGGGAGGGTCTATAAATATTTTTCAACGCATCGTAATCACGCGAACGTGCATCCTTGTTTCGGACAAGAAACGACACGGGTGTTCCCAAAGTAGTGGCGATTCGCTCATTATTTTCTGAAAGCAACATGCCCGACAGCCATTCGACACAATCGTCTTCTGTACGAGTGGATGAAAAGGAATTTTGTCCTGTTTTTCTCTGATTTACAACCGATTGAATCCAATCTAGATCCAGAGAAACGCCGGCGGGGACCCCGTCAAGAACCCCTCCAATGGCAGCTCCGTGAGATTCTCCAAAGGTGGTAAGTGTAAATATTTTTCCAAAGACGTTCCCAGCCATTTTTCAAAAGTAGTGGCTTTTGTACATTCGTTGCTTATGCGGCATCGATTTACTCATATTAAAGGACTCGCTTTTGTCCAAACAGCACAAAATCCACACGGTTTTGTTTCTGGCGCCGATCAAGGCAACATTTCCATTGTAGAAAATGCCTATTTAGACATTGACAAAGGATTGATTGCTGGTTTTGGTGCCATGAATTCACCCGAGGCGTTGGATTTATCGGGGATAGACACGGTAGAAAACGTAGAAGGTCGTTGGATCTTACCCGGTTTTGTCGATAGCCATACACACACCGTTTTTGCTGCTTGGAGAGAATCTGAATTTGACATGCGGTTGAAAGGCGTCAGTTATCAAGAGATCGCAGCGGCCGGGGGAGGTATTTTAAATAGCGCTCTAGCTCTTTCCTTTAGGGACGAAGCAAGACTATGCGATGACGCACTGCAGCGATTGCATTCCATGCGCAAAACAGGCACCACAGCAGTGGAAATCAAAAGCGGGTACGGATTGTCTTTGGAAACGGAAAGAAAGATGCTGCGGGTAATTGCCGCACTCAAACGACAAGCGCCCCAAACCATCAAGGCTACTTTTTTAGGCCTTCATGCCCTACCCACATCGTTTCATGGGAACATTCAAGGGTATGTGAAAGAGGTAGTGGAACAATGGCTTCCTGCATTAGCCGATGAGGGATTGATTGATTTTGTCGACATCTTTACGGAGACGGGCTATTTTTCCGTCCAACACCAAGACATCTTACTGGAAGCTGCCCATCTTCTGGGAATTCCGAGCAAAGTACATGTCAATCAATTTTCCTCCTTGGGAGGGGTATCCCATGCGGTTTCAAAAAATGCCTACAGCGTGGATCATTTGGAAGTGATGACGGAGAATGATTTTGAGGCTTTGGCTGCTTCGCTCGTAAAGGATCGACCCACTCTGGCTACCGCCCTTCCCGGTTGTAGTCATTTCTTAAAAATACCGTACGCCCCCGGAAGAACTTTGATAGATCGCGGCATTCCGTTAGCGCTCGCCTCTGATTTCAATCCCGGAAGCTCTCCATGCAGCAATCTCTTTACCGTGTGGAATTTGGCCTGTGTTCACATGGGGTTGACACCCAAAGAAGCATTAGCTGCCCTCACGCTAAACGGGGCGTATAGTATAGGATTGGAATCCACCATGGGCAGTATTGCCGTTGGCAAACGAGCTCATTTTATTGTCACGGAACCGAGCACCTCTTTGGCTTTTTTCCCCTACCGATACGGCGAGAACCACGCTGCAAAGGTGTACATTGACGGCGTTTCTTAATACTTCTCCTGTGAACTACAAATACACCACCTCCCGCCAGGGCGAAACACGCACCGGAGAGGAGTGGGAATCCACTCCCTGGAATACTCCGGAATCTCTTTTTGTTTTGATAGGTGCAGCGGAAGATATAGGGGTTCGGGCCAACGGCGGCCGACCCGGCGCTGCGCAATCCACGGAAGCCCTTTTGTCTGCTTTGTGCACCCTTCAGGTCAATGATTTCTTCCCCGCCTCTCTTGTCGGACTCTATGGACTGATACCGCTGGACGATTTACAACAGAAATCGTTGGACCTGCCGATAGAAGCCTTGCGAGCCTTAACCGAGGAGGTGGATCAACGGGTAGAAAAAGTTGTGTTGGAAGTGCTGTCCGCGGGAAAAATTCCCATTCTCATCGGCGGCGGACACAACAATGCGTTTCCTCTCCTGAAATCGGCTAGTCATCACTTTCAAAAGCCCATCCATGCTATCAATTTGGATGCACACACGGATTTGCGCCCCCTAGAAGGTCGGCATTCTGGAAATGGGTTTTCCTATGCTCTCCATCAGGGCTATTTAAAAAAATATGCCATTGTCGGATTGCACGAATCGTACACACCGCAAGACATTGTGAGGCGCATAAAAGAAGATTCCAACATTGCCTTTGCCACATTGGAAAGTTGGGCAGTCCGAGGAGAATCCTCCTTCTCCTCAAGCATCGAACGGCTGCTGCAGTTCTTGGAGTTCTCAACACCTATAGGAATAGAATTAGACGTGGATGCCATTGCCCATTTCCCATCGAGCGCGCAGTCCTACACAGGCGTAACGGCAGAGGAGGCTAGACAATTTGCCTATCGTATGGGACAAACAAGACAAGCCGCCTATTTTCACGTATGCGAAACTGCCCTTCCGTTGTGTTCAACGGAGCAAAATCTGGCAGCCGCAAAGACTGTAGCGAGTATTGTTATTGACTTTATCAAAGGGCACTTGAATCCATTGATTTAATGGAATGGAACGATTCCCGCTTGACGGGTTGGCTAGAAGCAATCCCCAATGTTTCCGAAGGGAGAAATAAACGCCACATCGCGTTGTTCGGGAAGGTGATGGCGGAAGTGGATGGAGTTCATTTACTGCATACCGATGCCAATGCCGATGCCCATCGAACCGTTTATACGCTGGTGGGTCCTGCCGATGCGGTAAGGAAAGCATTGGTCGCTTTGTATGTGTCTGTTTCAGAAAATCTCTGCATGGAAACACATCGTGGCGAACATCCTCGTCAAGGATTGGTGGATGTCTGTCCTTTGGTTCCGCTGGGATCAACCCCTCTCTCTGTCGCCATAGAAGCAGGAAAAAAACTAGCCTTTGAATTGGGCTTTCTCCTGGGACAGAGCGGATGGTTTTACGAATACAACGCCACGCAACCGCACCGAAAGTCGTTGGCTTCCCTGCGCAAAGGGGAGTACGAAGCTTTGCCAAGAAAAGCCTTATTGCCTGAGTGGGCACCTGACTTTGGAAATTTTGACAAATCGTCCACTTTGGGAATGACGGTCATTGGCGCTAGACCTCTGCTGGTCGCTTACAACATAGCACTGTCTGGATTAAACGTCGTCCAGGCACAACGGATTGCGAAAAAAGTGCGGGCAAGCAACGGCGGGCTACCAGGACTTCGATCCATCGGTTGGTGGATGGAAGGATATGGATGTGCGCAAGTCAGCTGCAACATCGTTGATATCCAGCAAACAACGGCCAAACAAGCGTTTGATGCGGTAGCTTTTGAAGCACAGCAGGCAGGAGGTTCAGTGATAGGCTCAGAACTAATAGGTCTCATGCCCCTGTCTTCCTTGCGAGACTTTCCCAACGTAGAAAGCGCCGTAGCGTACCTACAGCTCACCAAAATACACTCCTTTGACCCAAAAGAACGCATTCTTGAATGGTCATTGGATCGCCTTGCTTCTGTCCTTCCCGCCGAGGAATGACACATTGTCAGTTTTGATGCGTTGGCACAAAACTTGAAAAGTGGCAACCAAACGTAACCTCAAACAAGCCATGGCCACAGGAAAAATCAATGTATCCGCAGAAAACATTTTCCCAATTATCAAGAAATTTCTTTACAGTGATCACGAGATTTTTCTAAGAGAGCTCATTTCCAATGCGGTTGATGCCACAAACAAACTGAAGCATTTGGCCAATTTAGGCGAATTCAAAGGGGAATTGGGCGATCTAACGATTCACGTTGAGGTGGATAAAAAGAAAAAACAAATCCGCGTTTTGGACCGTGGTATCGGAATGACCTCGGATGAAGTGGAAAAATACATCAACCAAGTAGCCTTTTCCGGAGCCGAAGAATTCGTGAAACAATACGAAGGAAAATTAGACGCCTCCTCTATGATTGGACATTTTGGCTTGGGATTTTATTCTGCCTTTATGGTTGCCAAGGAGGTGCAAATCAAAACCAAAAGCCATACCCAATCCCCTGAGTCCAAGGGAGCACATTGGACGTGCGATGGATCTCCAGAGTTTCAACTGACAAACTGCAAAAAAGAAGGCCGAGGCACAGAGATTATTCTGAATATCGCGGATGACAGCACCGACTTTTTGGAAGAATTCAAAATCAGAGAACTTCTGAAGAAATATGCACGTTTTATGAGTGTGCCTATCCAATTTGGAGAAAAAGAAGAGAGTATCAATGTCGCTGCAGAAGGAGAAGAGCCAAAATTTGAAAAGAAAAAAGTAGCGGATATCATCAATGCAGATGCTCCCGCCTGGACAAAGAAACCCTCTGAATTAACGGATGAGGACTACAAAAAGTTTTATAAGGCCTTGTATCCGTATTCCTTTGAAGAGCCCCTGTTCCATATCCATTTAAATGTTGATTACCCGTTTGACTTAACGGGAATTTTATTTTTTCCTCGCATCAAACCCACCATGGAGTTGCAGCGGAACAAAATACAATTGTACCAAAGCCAAGTGTTTGTTACCGACAACGTGGAAGGGATTGTACCCGACTTCTTGACAATGTTGCACGGCGTATTGGACTCCAAGGACATCCCTTTGAACGTTTCTCGTTCTTATTTGCAAACCGACGGGAATGTGAAAAAAATCAGCGGCCACATAACAAAAAAAGTCGCCGACAAATTGGAAGAAATGTTCACGTCCGACCGGGAAGACTTTGAATCCAAATGGAACGATATCAAAATGATCATAGAATACGGAATGATCACAGAAGAGAAATTCTTTGAACGCGCAGAGAAGTTTGCTTTGGTAAAAAATACGGATAGGAAACATTTTACGTTTGACGAGTATTTTGATAAAATCAAACCATTGCAAACGGACAAAGAGGGAACCATCGTTGCTTTGTATGCTGCCTCCATGGATAACCAACACGCCTACATTGAAAAAGCCAAGGCGGCAGGGTATGATGTGATCGTTTTGGATTCCCCTATAGTGAGCCATTGGATGCAGAAAATTGAATCGAGCAAGGAGAAGATTCGTTTTGCCAGAGTGGATGCCGATTTATTGGACAAGTTGATTCCAAAGGAAGGAGAACGCCCTTCGTTGTTGACCGAGGACGAAAAAAACAATCTGAAAGAAACGGTGGAAAGCGCCATAGAAAAAAGCAAATTCAGTGTTCGTGTGGAAGCCTTGGAATCAGACGACGTGCCGATGGTCGTTACCATTCCCGAATTTATGCGTCGCATGAAGGAAATGAGCGCCACCGGTGGAGGCGGATTTATGGGCATGGGAGACATGCCTGAGATGTATGATCTCGTCGTGAATGCAAACCATGCATTGGCGGGAAAAATAATCGCCGCCGATGCGGAAATGAAAAAAGATATCATTCTACACGCCAAAGACTTAGCTCTTCTGCAGCAAAATCTTTTGCACGGGGAAGCCTTGACCGCTTTTGTTAAGCGAGCGATGGAAAAAATGCTCTAATTTGGTGGAAATGAAAAAGACCTTATTCTCTCTCCTGTTGTTGGCATCAGCGGTTGCCTACGGACAGGAATTGCCCGCCGCTTCACCTGCTGCCTCCTTTAAACAACGCGTTGGCTTAACGGACGTGGAAGTGAGCTACGCGCGCCCTTCTATGAGAGGGAGAAAGATATTTGGCGGATTGGTCCCTTACGATGCCCTTTGGAGAACCGGCGCCAACCAAAGCACATTGATTACCTTTTCAACTTCGGTTGTTTTTTGTGGAGTTTCTCTTCCTGCAGGGAAGTACAGTTTGATGACTATACCCAGCGCAAAGAACTGGACCATTATCCTGAATCAATCCACTGATTTATGGGGAATTGAAGGGTATTCCGAATCCAACGATGTGGCCCGTATACCTGTTGTACCTAACCGTATGGACTCATCGGTAGAAACCATGACATTGGAAATGGGAGAAATCACATTGGATAAAGCGGTGTTGACCATGAAATGGGAAAACACACAGGTTTCTATGCCATTGGAGGTTAGCACGCACGAGCATGCAATGAACAATATTGAAAAAGCTATCGACGAAAAACCGGAAGATGCGCGGGTATACCGCAATGCTGCCAGTTATTTGAACTCCGTGGGGAAAGACAATGAACTGGCACTGGGTTTTGCAGAAAGGTCGGTACAATTGTCTCCAGAAAATTGGTATTCACACTACCTCTACGCCCAGTTATTGAGAAAGAACGGAAAAGAAAAGGAAGCTGTAGTGGCAGCTGAATTAGCTTTAAAATTAGGGAAGGAAGATTCCGGTAAAAAGGACCAACCCTTTTCGTACGAAGACAATATCAAAGCTTTTTTGAAAGAAAAAAAGAATTGATTTATTTTCTGCTTTTTAGCGGAGTATAGGATTCATAGCTCGTTTCTACCAAAACATCGGGATATAACAAGTATTTTCGGCGTTTTTGTTTGAAATCAACCAATCCTCTGTGCCATTGAGCGCGAATTTCCTGCTCTGACATCCCTTTTTCAATAGAGACACGCAACGCTGGCGTTCCCGCCAATCGAGAGAAGAAGGGCCAAAAAAATCCTCTGGCCTTGGTGCTTTTCGGAACTCGAGGGGTGGGGAAAAAGAGCGTTGAGTCCGTCTCTGTCCATTTCTCTGGTTCGTTCAGGCCGGAAGGAAGGGACGTGTCCAAAGGCAATCCTATGGTGTCTTGTGCCGATAACAACGTGTCGTACGCCGCATTGTATTGAAAAAAGGTATTGGAATCTTGCTGTAAAGCTTTCCGTAATTCAAACTCCCTCTTTTTTTTGCGCGCTTTGTACGCTTGTCGGGCCAAAGTGTTTTCCGCATCTTTTTGTATTTGCGCTTCAAAGAGGGCAAAATACCGAATCAGAATAGACAGATCCAACGGCATTCTGTATCCCATTTCTATCTTCTGCAAGTTTTCACCAAAACAAGTGTCCTTCTCGTACAGAGGCTCAGCGGCACCCACTTTTGCTCGGGGAATGAAATAGGACTTTCCTCTAGGAACCCAAGGCGCGCCCACCCATTCAAAAGGTCGGTCTGTCCCCCTGCCTACGCTCACCGGGGTGCCTTCAAAAAAGCACAACGAGGGGTAAAGAAAAATTGCGGCCGGAGAAGTGAGATTGGGGGAAGGCGGAACGGGAAGAATCACCTGTTGTCTTTGGTAATGTCGACAAGGTACCACGGTCATTCTCAATTGATCTGCTTTGGGAATCCACCCTTCTCCCTGAACCATTTGACCGTACTCACCGATAGTCATTCCGTACAAAACAGGCACAGGATGCAACCCAACAAACGATTTGCTCTTGCTAGTGTCCAACAAGGGGCCGTCTATACGCGTTCCGTTAGGATTGGGCCTGTCCAACACAATCAACGGTTTTTGATGCTCCGCACAGGACTGCATGACATAGGACAAGGTGCTGATGTACGTGTAAAATCGCGCGCCTACGTCTTGCAAATCAAACACCACGATATCTACATCTTGCAAATCAGCCTTCGAAGGCATTTTGTGGTTGCCGTACAATGAAACAATGGGCAATTTTGTCTGTGGATCTCGCTCATTGGGAACGGACTCCCCCGCCGATGCGGTCGATCTAAACCCATGTTCGGGGGCAAACACCTTTACCACTCGGATTCCTTTGGACTGCAACGCATCCACCAAATGGATTTGCTGCCCCCCTTCGGTCACAGTAGACGCTGCATGGGCTACCACAGCCACGCGGGCATAGCGTAGCGAGGGAAGGTACAGTTCAAAGCGTGCAGCTCCTGGAAGCATCGTCAAGGCGGGACCTCCCTCTGATCCCTGTAGGTTTTGTGCCCCAACCACGAGGAAAAAAGTCAAAATCAGCCGAGGCATGCTATCTTTGAAGTATATGGCCAATCCCTTCCAAACACTGGCTCCGTATTGGCTCAAACGTCCCGTATCACGCGCTGGAAAAACGGCGAGGCGAATTGCCATAGGGGCTGTTGCGTTGAGTTTGACGGTCATGGAACTGGGCATCGCTACAGGGTCCGGCCTACAGCAAGCTATCTCCAACAAATTAACCGGTTTATGGGGAGATATTCAAATTCGATCGTACGGAAATCCTGACCCCTTGAAACCTCAAGGCATAACACTAGATATCAGTACTTTAAAGAATATTTATCAGATAAAAGAAGTAGAATCCATCCGGGGAATCGCGCTTTCTAGCGCGATGATTTCGCACAATAACGAACTTTCCGCCATCCTCTTCAAGGGAATTCCTCCACAGTACTCACCCAATCAAGAACTGAAATCAGGGCATTGGCCGCGCATCCAGACAACGGAAATTGCTGTTCCAGAAGGTCTAGCCCGCTCATGGGATGTGCAAGTAGGAGATGAAATGACCCTCTTGTTTTCTCGCGGAGCGGAACGACTGCCTGCTTTGCGCTATTTTACCATTTCCGGAATTTTCTACCCTGCGGTGGAGGAATTGGACGGGCAATGGGTGATGGGCGGATTGCATGGATTGCAAAAATGGGTCAAATGGGATTCAAACCGCGTAACGGCGTACGAAATACATCTCACCCCTCAAGCCAACACTTTTGCCGTTGCTTCCCAGATTCGGCAACACCTTCCCCACGAGATGCAAGCATTTACAGCGAAAGACGACTATCCGGCTTTGTTTCAATGGATGGCTCTATTCGATGTTAATTTGGCCTTGGTTGTAGGCGTGTTGTTCATCGTAGGATTGTTCAATACGGCCGTGGTTGTTTTCATCCTATTATTAGACAAGGTGCACGATATTGGGGTGTTGAAATCCATGGGCGCCAGCAATTCACTGCTACGAATGCTCTTTGTAGGTCAAGCGGCAAAATTGACAGCGCAGGGCCTTTTATGGGGTAATGCGATAGGCCTCTCGCTGTGCGCTGTGCAATACTACGGGCAGGTGATTACCCTTGACCCTGCCACTTATTACGTTCGATTCGTGCCCATTGCTTGGAATTTTGGCTCGTTTGCACTGGCTAACGGCATTTTATTTTTTGTTTCTGTCGCCACAATGGCTATTCCCACAACCATCATCGGTCGAATACAGCCTGGAAAAACCGTGCGATTGTGAACGAATTGCCCGCCCCCTCTTTGACGGAGTTGCTTTCACCTCAAGGACTTGAGCATTTATCTCTTTACGCGAATCACTTGATTTCCGGGACATTGACAGGCTATCACAGTGCTCCTTACCAAGGCTTTTCCGTTGAGTATGCTGAACATCGACCTTATGTGGCCGGAGAAAGTCTACGGTTTGTGGATTGGAAGCTCTACGCAAAAACAGATAAACTAATGGTTCGAACCACGCGGGCCGAAACCAATTTACAGTGCACCTTCCTTGTGGATAGATCTGCCTCCATGCGGATGGGAAACAAAGATGTGTTCTCCGTTTTGGCTACCGCTACCCTTGTACAGTTGCTAGGAAAACAACGAGATGCCGTTGGCTTGGAATGGATTGGAGAAGGGACGCAACGAGCATGGCCGTGCAAAACTTCAGCAGCACATCGGCATGAAATAATCCAGGCTCTACGCGATTATTTGGGTGAAACTCCAAAAATTAACGGTGGAAAGACAGCGCTAAGCGACGCATTGCATGCGCTCGCTGAAAAAAGTCCTCGTCGCTCCATGATCGTCGTGTTTACTGACTTTTGGGATGTGGAACACCCAGAGGAACAAAACTGGGAAAACTTAAAGAGAGCCCTTGAACATGCTCGATCTAGACACCATTGGGTCCTTCTGTTCCGCGTGTGGAGCCCGGAAGAGTCTTTATTGCAATGGGATAAGCGAACAAATCCCCCGTGGATTGAACTTTTGGACCCGGAAACGGGAAAAACCATTAAAATTCAGCCTAGCGCTGTCCAAAAGGAATATTCATTGGCAATGCGGGAACGGCAGGATGCGCTCCATCATCTACAGCAGCCGCCCAGCGTGCAAATATTTCCGTTGGATTCTATGGATTCCGTTGCGCACGCTCTACTCCCCTTTCTTTTGGCGCACCAAAAGTTGAAATGAGGTTTGTTTTATTGTCAATTCGTTCTATATTTGCAACCCCTATGAACACACTGGTGCGGTAGTTCAGCTGGTTAGAATACCGGCCTGTCACGCCGGGGGTCGCGGGTTCGAGTCCCGTCCGCACCGCAGATAAAAAGGCCAAGCTTCGCTTGGCCTTTTTGTTTTTTTCGCCGCGCTGTTTAACGGCAAGAACTGTCCATTCGAACAATACCTTATTTAGTTTAGAACGGCGTACCTTTGCATCACTTTAACCGTTTCAGACAATTTAGACATGGCTCTAGAATTAACAGACGCAAACTTCCAAAGCACCGTTTTGGAATCAGACAAGCCCGTATTGGTCGATTTTTGGGCAGAATGGTGTGGCCCTTGCCGCATGGTTGGACCTATCGTAGAAGCATTGGCAGAAGATTTTGAGGGCCGTGCTGTGGTAGGTAAAGTGAATGTAGACGAGCACCAAAGCATCGCTATGCAATTTGGAATTCGCAACATTCCTACCCTTTTGGTATTCAAAAACGGAGAAATAATAGACAAACAAGTGGGCGTTGCCTCGAAAGAAGCATTGGCGCAAAAGCTTGAAGCGGCGCTTTAACGCGTTGACGTGGTAAAAACAGCGGTACTCCTCGCTGGGGGCAAAGGAACAAGACTTTCCGCCTTGTTCCCCCAAACACCCAAACCCATGGTGCCTGTGGGCGGCATTCCTTTACTCGAACGCTTGGTGATCTCTTGCCGAGATCAAGGCATAGATACATTTTATTTTTCCGTTCATCATTTACACGAGCAAGTCCGACACCATTTTGGGGACGGATCCGCTTTTTCTGTGCGTATTAAATACCTAGAAGAGTCCTCGCCCATGGGCTCCGCAGGTATTCTACACCGTTTGGAAAATCATTGTACAGGAACAACCCTTGTGTTGAACGCAGATGTTTTAGCGGAAATAGACTGGCAAAAGATGGCGGCCTTTCACGCCGACAAAAAAGCAGACATCACCTTGTTGGTGCACCCTAACGACCATCCCCACGATTCGGATTTAGTGGTTATGGACAAAGAGGACAAAGTAACTGCCCTTCACAGCAAGCCTCATCCGACATCTTTGGTGGCTCGAAATTGCGTAAATGCCGGAGCTTACCTGTTGGAGCCTTTGTGTTTTTCTCTCATACCCAAAGACTTACCCTCTGATTTTGGAAAAGATTTGTTTCCAAAATGGTGTCAAGAATTGTCGATGTTCGGTTACTCTACTCCGGAATACATCAAAGACATGGGCACCCCGGAGCGCCTGAAAGAAGGGGAGGAAGCGCTCCTTTCGGGACGGGTCCAAAACCGGTCCTTGCATTTGGCTCAAAAAGCTATTTTTTTAGACCGCGACGGTGTCATCAATGAAGATACAGATCTAATTCACCGCGTAGAGGATTTTCATCTTTTCCCATGGACAGCCTCCGCTTTGCGGCGCATCAACAAAAGCGATTATTTGAGTATTGTAGTGACCAACCAAAGTGCAGTGGCCAGAGGCTTGGTAGACGAAGAGGGATTAAACGTCATCCATTCTCACATGGACACACGGTTGGGAAAGGAAGGGGCGTTTGTGGATGCACTTTATTATTGTCCACACCATCCACACGGTGGATTTCCAGGAGAAGTCATGGCTTTGAAAAAAGACTGCGCCTGTAGAAAACCCAAACCCGGTATGTTGCTTCAAGCAGCGGATCGGTTTCGTATTGATTTTTCCGATAGTTGGATGGTGGGCGATTCCGAACGAGATGTACTGGCCGGCAGAGCAGCGGGTGTAACCACTGTGGGCGTGAGGACAGGACATGGATCCAAAAACAAAGAAGCCATGCCCGAATTTCTCTTTGACCATTTGGGAGAAGCGGTAGACTATATTTTGGATCAGCCTTTTGCTCGTATTGAAAATGAATTCATGCAACGATGGGCGAAGAAAACAACGGAGGAGCCTTTTGTGATTAGTATTGGAGGGCAAGCCCGCAGCGGAAAGTCAACCTTGGCCGCTGCCTTGGCTAGAAAAGCCAGAAGAAGCGGAATAGAGTGCACATTGATTTCCTTGGATCATTGGATTCGGGCCGAAAAGGATCGGACCACGGAGGAAAAACCCTGGGATGCCTACCCGCACGACACACTGCGCAAGAACCTGGAAGATTTTCTGATACACGGAAAAGAAATGACTGCCCCTGGCTATGCCTTGCACCCCAATGAAAGCGCCCTACCCCACACGTTCCGGAGCGCACCTTTGGTAATAATTGAAGGAGTTGTTGCTCTTTCTTTTCCTTTTTTACGCGAGTCTTCGCACTGGACATTAGCCGTGGAAACATCCGTAGAAAAAAGGAAGAAACGATTTTTGTCTTTTATGGACTGGAGAAATCGACCCGAAGAAACGGAATCCTTGTGGCAGAATCGCTTGCAAGAGGAAGTTCCCGCCATTGAAAAGGGTCTTATCTTCGCTGAAACACATCTAACAACGTGATTTTAAGCCGAACACCCTTTAGGGTAAGTTTTGTTGGGGGAGGATCTGATCTTCCCGCTTTCTATGAGCAATCGCCTGGCGCCGTACTCTCTACGAGCATCAATCGCTATATGTACATTCAAAGCCACGCTTTTTTTGAAGAGTCTTTGTGGCGCGTGAAATATGCGCAGACGGAAACCGTTCAATCACTACCCGACTTACAGCATCCTATTTTTCGTACTGTTTTTCAAAAATGGGCCATTGATAAAGGGATAGAGGTCAGCTCGATTGCAGATGTTCCTTCGGGAACCGGACTGGGCTCGAGTTCAAGCTTTACCGTAGGACTTTTGCATAATATGCTAATTCACAAAGGATTAAATTCAATTATCACAAAAGATTTCTTAGCTCAACAAGCCTGTGAAGTGGAATTGATCGATTTGAAAGAGCCGATCGGGAAGCAGGATCAATACGCGGCAGCGCACGGTGGCTTGAATATATTTCGCTTTTTATCCGACGGACAAGTGATTACGGAACCGCTCGGTTTGTCCGCCGATGCCTTGACCGATCTCTCCTCCCATTTGGTCATGTATTACACAGGGGACCAACGGAGTGCCTCGGCTATTCTGTCAGAGCAATCTGCAAAAACAGCCACTGAAGCGGATAAGAAAAACGCATTGCACACCATGGTCTCTTTGGTTGATCCATTGGCCGATGCTTTGCGTGCTGAAAATTGGACAGAAATGGGCCGATTCCTACACGAAAACTGGCTCTTAAAACAGAGTTTAGCCAACGGTATTTCCACTGCTTTCATTCAACAATTATACACAACGGCCCTGCGCAATGGCGCTACAGGAGGAAAGTTATTAGGTGCTGGAGGGGGCGGGTTTTTATTATTTTTCTGTCCTCCTTCCGAGCAGGATCGATTGGATATGGCACTGCACGCTGTACGAAAATTTCCTTTCTCGTTTGAGTCGGAAGGTTCAAAAGTTCTTTATGCTGATTAACTTACGTCCATGAAACCCACTGAATACCGCTCCTTACTTATACAAACACTGGAAACCCTGGATATGGAATCCGTGGATCGCTTGGCCGATGGTTTTTCCAAGGCATACGAAAACGGCTCCACTATTTACACCATGGGAAACGGCGGCTCTGGCGCTAGTGCATCCCATGCCGCGGGAGATTTTTTGAAAGGAGCAAGTTTTGGCTTGAACAAACGGTTTCGAATGATCTGTTTGAACGACAATTTGCCTTCCCTGATGGCTATTGCAAACGACATTGGCTGGGACGATATTTTCGTTGAACCCCTCAAGAATTTCTTGAAACCCGGCGATTTGGTTATTGGGATTTCAGGTAGCGGCAATTCCAAAAACGTGCTGAAAGCCATTGCCTATGCCAAAGAACACGGCGCTGTAACCGCAGGCTTGACGGGGTATTCTGGAGGAGTATTGGCTACTCAGGTGGATATTCATGTGCATTCCGCAGCCAACGATATGGAAGTGGCGGAGGATGTCCACATGGCTGTATTCAACATGGTGAAGAAAACGATGATGAATAAGTACATGGGAGAAAGCCCGAGTATGGGCAGCACCTACGATGCTCGAGTAAAATAAATCAGCGCATCAATCGTGCGCCGTAGAGCGCAGAACCCACCCGAACACGCACCACCACTGGACCCGAAGGGAGGGACAGGGAATGGACGAATCGCCCGTTCTCTACGAAAACATTTTCTTGGAAAAACAAAACCCTCCCAGCAAGGTCTAGGACAGAAAGTGTGGCTTTTCCTGAAAATTCATCGTCCCATTTTCCGTTCAATCCCTCCGCTGAGAACCAAAACGAAACGCCAGGAGCGCCGTATTCTTTTTGTCCAATAAACGTATCCGCCATCCCGAAATTGGGTATTCCCCACCCCATCAGGGTATCCGGGCTAAATCCTTGACTCGCTGTGAGTCGAAGTACAGACAAAATATCTTGAGCCGTACGTGTGGGATGCTTCTGCATCAAGCAAGCCGTCATTCCGCACAAAATTGGGGAACTGAAACTGGTTCCATTCCCTGTCACGATGTCCCCTGCGCCATTCACAATGCCTGCCTGCCCTCCCAACGCCATCAAATCGGGTTTGATACGAGCATCAGAGCTAGGCCCTTGACTACTGAACGGGGTACGAACACCCATGGGGTTCACCGCGCCTACTGTCAATACGCTGTCCGCGTCCGCTGGAGCCGTTATATGCCTCCAAGAGGAAGAGCCTTCGTTGCCCGCGGATACACAAACCAGGATGCCCGCTTGCGCTGCTTTCACGGCCGCACGAGAAATCGGCGTCGTTCTACCGTTCATATCCGCATAGCTGTGATTGTCCAATGGGTTGTCAAAGACACTGTACCCCAAGGAGGTATTCATAAGATCTGCGCCCAGGCTATCTGCCCATTCCGCCGCCCGAACCCAATGCAGTTCTTCTAGGGGCGTTTCCGAAGCGACAATTTCTGTTTTGAACAATGAAAAAGTGGCCTTTGGGGCCGTACCCACAAAGAGTCCGTTCAGATCAGAGCACATGGTAGACAAAACACTGGTTCCGTGTGTACTGGACTCAAAAACATTGGTATCTCCATCGGTAAAATCTTTCGTTGTCACGATTCTGTTTTGAGCAAATAGGGACGCAAAGGCACCCAGGGCAGGAACCCCGCTAAATCCAGCATCCATTACCGCAATATGCATACCTGCAGCGTCATAAAAGGCGTCGTGCAGAGGTACTCCATTCAATTGCTGTATGGCCGTGAGTCCGGAACCATAGGCATAGCTCTCGGTGGATTCCTCCGCCCAACTCGTTGAGCGCATAGGAGTGGTGTACAGCACGAAATCTTCCGGTAAGGGTTTTGCCTCGTTCGTCTTTTGTACAGCAACTGCATTGAGATACCGGGAAGCGCCCAGTACGTGATACCCTAGCGTTTGAATTCTTTGGATGTCCGCTTGGGCTACAGGATAATCGGAAGGCTGCAACGGAATGGCCGCGCGTTGCCGACGAAGCAAGGCTTTTTCGCCCAAGGCAGGAGAAACGATACAACGCGCGGGGTTATCCTCTAAAAAAATCCAGAAGGGCTGGGACTGTGGAACTACTTGGCCCATCGCTAAGGAAGAAACAAGGAAGATAAAAGAAAGGGTGTAGAATTTTTTCATAAATGGGGCATTACGCGAGCATGGCACCAGAAGCCACACACTCATTGTCAAGGTACAAGGCAAGGAATTGTCCTGCCGCAACAGCTTTCTGGGGATGAGAAAAATCAACTCGAAGTGAGCCGTCTTCCAAACAACAAACCGATGCTTTTTGCAAGGGTTGACGGTATCGAATGCGGGCCATAGCTTCCATTCGTTCGCCCGGATGCAAGGCCAAATCTGGACGAATCCAATGAACATCCTCGGCAGCAATGGCTACAAAGGGTCTGTAGAGTCCCGGAAAATCTTTCGATTGGCCTACATACACTGTATTGGTATGTGTATCTGTAGCCACCACAAAAAGAGGGTTCGGCTTCCCTCCTACCCACAATCCTTTTCTTTGCCCAATGGTGAAATAATGGGCCCCCGAATGAGTTCCTACCACCTTTCCCATGGAAGGCGATAACGCCCACGATTTACCAAAAAGAGGGTGGGACCACAAGGGAAGATCGGATGGCAACTCCACAATATCCCCTTTTTTGGGCTCCAATTGCTGTTGCAAGAAATCGGGAAGCTTTACTTTTCCTATAAAGCACAATCCTTGGGAGTCCTTTTTGTCAGCCGTCGCTAGCCCTAAAGAAGAGGCCCGTTTTCGTACCTCTGTTTTCTTCAGGTGTCCAATAGGAAACAATGCTTTGGCCAATTGTTCCTGGGTCAATTGGCATAAAAAATAGCTCTGATCCTTGCTTGAGTCTTCCCCAGCCAGCAGTGTATACAAACCCCCTGGCGTTACTCCTTTTTGGACATAGTGACCCGTTGCCACAAAGTCCGCGCCCAAAGACAAGGCGGCCTTTAGAAACAAATCGAATTTTATTTCACGATTGCAAAGGATGTCCGGATTGGGTGTTCGACCGGCTTGATATTCCGCAAACATGTAATCCACAATACGCTCTTTGTACGGCGTTGATAAGTCCAACACTTGAAAGGGTATGCCCAATTTTTCGGCCACGAGCAATGCGTCATTGGAATCCTCAACCCAAGGACATTCTGCTTCCAGCGTAACAGAAGCATCGTTCCAATTGCGCATAAACAAACCAATCACTTCGTGCCCTTGCTGTTGCAACAAGGCCGCAGCAACACTGCTATCCACACCACCGGAAAGGCCAACCACTACGCGGGCCATCCTAGAACGTTTTCGATTTTATTCGCTTACCCGATCGATATACTTCTTGTCGGACCACTTTTCCATTCTCGAAAAAAGTCCATGTTCCCGAGGGGAGTCCGTTCTTGTATTCCCCCTTGAAAAGTATTTTTCCCTCCCAATCAAAGGATTCAACTGGGCCATTCAATGTATCGTTCAGATAATTTCCCCGCCATTTCAATTGACCATTTTCAAAATATTGCACCCAAGGGCCTTCTTTTTTACCCTGTGTGTACGTGTGCGTTTCACTGCAGTTTCCGTTCAGATAATAGAGATTCCAAACTCCTTGAGAAAGGCCCTTCTCGTAGGATTCTACTTGAATTTTCTCACCCGACTGCCTATAATAGACCCACACGCTGTCTTTGGTCGACTGGGATGTATAGACTCCCTCGGCAATTCGTTTTCCCTCCATGGAGTATTCACGCGCACGACAGACGCCTGTTTTGGCCCGATAGACCATTTCTGCCTTCACCACACCGTTGGGATGGTAGTGTACAAACGTACCTACGGGGATTCCATTGGAAAACTGGCCTGCGTAACGCATTCCTTTGCTTCCGTCGTAATACTTCACCCAAAGACCTTCTTTTTGACCTTGTGAGTTCAAGCGATTCACCACTTCTCCGGACTGTCCCAAGGCCGCCCAGGAAAGACACAAAAAAAGGAAACTCAGACCAAACTTTTTCATTTCTCTCGTGTTGCTTTAATCACCACAGACGCTCCTGTTACGGCTTCCAAACCTTCAAATAGCGACTTTTCCATCCGCACTTTCATTGTTCTGCTCGGAAGGGTCACCTGTGGACCGGACCCGCCTTCTCCTACATAAAATGTAATTTTCTTATCTCCCTTGTGCCTATGCAGCAATTCTGATACTTCCTGGATGAATTCCGGTCGAATGGCTTCTAATGGCAAATGAACGTGGACGCTATGCCCCATACTAGACAGGAGTCCACCCAACAATCGAATATCCAACACGTTCATTACCCATCTCTCGGGAGCGCCGTCTTTCCCGCCCCAGGAAGGCTTTTGAACGCGTCCGCGGACAAACAAGAGTTGATCTGTCACCAAAAAGTGTTTGAATTTCAAATAATCTTCGCCGAAAAGCACCAATTCTATAGATCCATCGACATCCTCCAAATGCAACGTACCCATTTCCCTACCCGATTTCGTCATTCGGCTGGTCACGGCAGTCACCATTCCGGCTACGCTGAAATCCTTGGTTGTGCTTCCCTGGATAAAGGTTTCCAAAGAATCCAATTCAGCGATGGAATTTTTGATAAAGGCACGGCGCTCGTATCGGAATTCATCCAACGGATGCGCCGAAATATAAACCCCATTGATTTCTTTTTCTCGTTTTAAAACCAATAAGGGGTTTGGTACGGGCACTTCCGGCAGGGTGGGTTCGAGGATTTCTGTTCCCATGGATTCCCCAAACAAAGAAGCTTGATTGCTCATGGCTGCTTCTTGAATCCCTTGACCATAGCGGCGCGCCTTTTCCAAAAAAGATTTACCATCCACATCCTCGTAGAAAAAATGACCACGGTGTGTACCCTGCAAACCATCAAAGGCGCCACCAGCGGCCAAAGCTTCCAGAGTTCCTCTATTGACCGTGCGTAAATCCACACGCCGAACAAAATCGTACAACGTTGTAAAGGGTCCACGACTCGTTCGTTCTGAAATCAAGTGCTCTACTGCGCCACCTCCTACTCCGCGCATACCTCCCAAACCAAATCGAATCGCACCTGCTGTATTTACTGAAAAGGGGAAATCTGATTCGTTTACATCCGGACCCAGTACAGGGATTTTCATCCGACGCGCTTCCTCCATAAAGAAGGTCACTTGCTTGATATCGTCCATGTTGTTGGAAAGGACTGCCGCCATGTATTCTGCCGGATAATTGGCCTTCAAATAAGCCGTTTGATAAGCAATCCAGGCGTAACAAGTAGAATGCGATTTGTTAAAAGCATACGAAGCAAATGCCTCCCAATCTTTCCAAATTTTATCCAAAACAACCTCATCGTGTTGCAGTGCATTCCCTCCCTCTAAAAATTGGGGTTTCAACTTGGCCAAAAGTGCCGCATCTTTTTTACCCATAGCCTTTCGAAGTACATCCGCTTGGCCTTTGGTAAAACCAGCTAGTTTCTGCGACAAACGCATTACTTGTTCCTGGTACACCGTGATACCGTATGTCTCCTCTAAAAATTCCTGCATATCTGGCAGGTCGTAGGTTATGGCTTCCGTTCCGTGTTTGCGGCGAATGAAAGAAGGAATGTATTCCAAAGGGCCTGGCCGATACAAAGCATTCATGGCAATCAAATCACCAAAAACACTCGGTTTCAGGTCTTTCAAGTGTTTTTGCATGCCCGGCGATTCGTATTGGAAAATACCCACGGTTTCCCCTCGCTGGAACAGAGCATACGTCAATGCATCGTCCACAGGTATTTCTTCCCTCTCTAGGAGTATACCGTGGCGTTTTTGAATCAGCACCACCGCATCGGAAATGATGGTCAACGTCCGCAATCCCAAAAAGTCCATCTTCAAAAGACCAGCACTCTCCACCACGGCATTGTCAAACTGGGTACACCACATGGCGCTGTCCTTGGCCGTTGCCACGGGAATTAACTCTCGAATATCCATCGGTGTGATGATCACCCCACAAGCGTGAATTCCTGTGTTTCGCAATGAGCCTTCCAAAACCCTGGCTTGCTTTAAAGCCGCACCCTCCGTGGTATGCGTTTCTTGGGCCATTTTGCGGAGATCCATCGCCTTGGAATAATCCTCTGGACGCAAAGAATCGCGCAATTTTTTTTCATCCGTTTCTAGCATCTCTACAAGCCCTCTTCCATCCGGAATGCTCTTCGATATTTTATCCGCTTCCGCAAAACTCATATCCAAGACGCGCGCCGTGTCTTTGACGGAACTTTTGGCCGCCATGGTGCCGTAAGTGATGATTTGCGCTACTTGACTCGATCCGTATTTATCAATGACATATTGAATGACACGGTCTCTGCCCCTATCGTCAAAGTCAATATCGATATCTGGCAAACTCACCCGGTCTGGGTTGAGAAAACGTTCGAAAAGTAAATCGTACCGAATGGGATCTACATTGGTAATACCTGTGCAATAAGCCACCACAGATCCTGCGGCCGATCCACGACCGGGGCCCACACTGACTCCCATTTGTCGGGCGGCATGACAAAAATCTTGCACAATGAGAAAGTACCCTGGATAACCCGTTTTTTGGATGGTCTCCAGCTCAAAATCCAAACGATCTACAATGGCCGGGGTGATTTCGCTGTATCTTTTTTTCGCTCCCTCAAACGCTAAATGACGGAGGTAGCCATTTTCTCCTCTTTTCTCCGTGTCGTTGGCATCGTCCGGGTGCAGAAACTCTGTTGGAATGTCAAAATTGGGCAATAAAACTTCTCGTGCCAAAGAATAGTTTTCCACGCTCTCTGCGAGGGCTTGGAGGGACACAAAAGATTCGGGCAAATCAGAAAACAGGACATGCATCTCTGCTTGCGTTGCAAAATGATACGAATCGTTCGGAAATCCAAAACGAAAACCGCGTCCACGTCCAATCGGCGTTGATTTTTTTTCATTGTTTTTCACACACAACAAAATGTCGTGTGCCTCAGCCTCTGTTCTGTCAAGGTAATACGCGTTGTTCGCAGGGATATAGGGCACATTGTATTTCGCGCAAAAAGCCAGCAATGTCTTGTTCACGACCTCCTCTTCGGGCAGGCCGTGTCGATTGATTTCTGCGTAAAATCTATCTCCAAAGGTTTCCTTATACCACACGAAGGCATCCTCCGCCTGACGGAGCCCCACATTGAGTATCAACTGAGGGATTTCACCGTACAACCCACCGGTCAAGGCCACCACATCTTCCGCATGCGAGGCCAGGTTGGATTTGTCGATGCGGGGTACGTAATAAAACCCTTCAATAAAAGCGGCAGAACTAAGCTTTGAGATATTAGAATAGCCCTTTTTTGTTAGCGCCAGCAAGGGAATCTGATATCCGTCGTCCTTTTGAGACTTGTCTAGTCTGTCCCTGCAGACAAAGGCTTCGTACCCAACGAGTGCTTTTAATTCTTTTTGATCTTCCGATCTGATTTTATTGTGTTCTTGAACGGCTTTTACGAATTGAAAAGCACCCATCATGTTACCAGAATCTGTCAATGCGATAGCAGGCTGCTGATCTTCAATGGCACGTTGGACTAATTTTACCACAGAGGCAGTGGCCTGCAGTACGGAAAACTGACTGTGGGCGTGGGCGTGAAAAAAGGGTGCCAATTTCTCTTGCCCTTTTTCTGTTTGATTCGCCTGGGGCTCAACCGAAGGGGGAGAATCACTCCATAACGCAGAGGCCTGTTTCAGCTCACGATGGATCAGTCCGGCAAGAGGCACACCCCTAGGAAAGGCAGCAAGAAATCCTTCTTGAGATGCTCCCAAGCGTTCCTTCGAATAAAATCCACGGTGCGCCAAGGCCACAAAAACACGAGCGCTCGCTTCAACATCCGCCGTTGCGTTGTGCGCTTGGGCAATGCTTTCGGAAAATAAATGGGCATAAAGCTCCTCTAATTTGGGGAATTTGAATTTTCCATTTCTTCCTCCAGGAAGCTGACACAACTGGGCCGTATCCTCTTGGCATGTGTCGATGACCGGGATTTCATTCCAGGTACAGGTGCGTTGCAATCGGTAATATTCCGCTTGTAAAACAAGTCGATCAAATTCCAAATTGTGCCCTACCAACCGGTGTGCCTTTCCAACGGCCGATTCAAATGCATCCAAGGCTTCGGACAAGGAAGTTCCCTCCTGTAGGGCCAAAGCCGTGGAGATTCCATGAATTTTTTCAGCAGAAAACGGTATATCAAATCCCTCTGGGCGAATGATAAAATCACCGTGCTCCATCAATTTGCCCTTTTCGTCGTGCAGTTGCCAGGCCAATTGAACCACGCGCGGCCAATTGTCCGAGTCGCTAAACGGCGCGGAATAGGAGCGGATGAGACCGGTGGTCTCTGTATCGAAGACTAAAAACATGGGAACCCCTAAGGTACCAATTGAGCCGTCAAATCGTACTCTGTTGCCTCTGTAATTATGACCTCCACAAATCGACCGGGGGTTAGGTGTAAACCCTCTGACGGAATCAGAACTTCGTTGTCCACATCGGGGCTATCAAACTCAGAACGAGCAATATAAAAATCCCCTTCCAGGCGATCAATTAAAACACGGTATTTCTGACCCAAACGGGCATCGTTTAGCTCTGCCGAAATATGCATCTGCGCTTCCATGATTGCCTCCGCTCGGGCTTTTTTTGTTTCTTCTGGAACATCATCCACCAGCGCAAAAGCGGAAGTATTTTCTTCGTGAGAGTAAGTGAATACGCCTAAACGATCGAATCGACTATCCTTCACCCATTGCAGCATTTCTTGGAATTCTTCTTCCGTCTCTCCCGGGTAGCCCACAATCAATGTAGTGCGCAAAGCGATGCCGGGCACCCTTTTTCGCATGGTTTCCACCAATCGATTCGTTCGCTCTTGGGTGGTTCCGCGCTTCATGCTCTTGAGAATGCGATCGGAAATGTGCTGAAGAGGGATATCCGCATACAAACAAATTTTTGGATTGCTTATCATTTCATCCAAAACGTCTTCCGGAAAGCCTGTAGGAAACAAATAATGCAACCGAATCCACTCGATCCCTTCCACCTTGGAGAGGGCAGACAATAAAGGGGTGAGAGCGCGTTCTTTGTATAAATCCAGCCCGTAATAGGTTAAATCTTGGGCAATTAAAATCAACTCCACCACTCCCTTGGCGGCCAATTTTTCCGCCTCAAGGACCAGAGAATCTATGGGCGTGCTGACGTGGCCTCCGCGCATCAAGGGGATGGCACAAAAGGAGCAAGGGCGGTCACAGCCTTCCGCAATTTTCAAATAAGCATAGTGTTGGGGTGTTGTCATCAATCGTTCACCCACCAATTGTTTTTTGTAGTCTGCGCCCAGTGCTTTTAACAGAAGGGGCAAATCACGCGTGCCGAAATAAGAATCTACCTGGGGAATTTCTTTCTTTAAATCAGGCTTGTATCTTTCTGATAAACATCCAGTTACAAACACTTTTTTCACTTCACCGCGTTCCTTTTTTTCGACATAGGAAAGTATGGTATCGATGGATTCTTGTTTGGCGTTGTCTATGAAACCGCAGGTATTGATGACCACTATTTCTCCCTCTTCCTTGCCAGAGGCTTCGTGTACTACGTCCTTTCCACTGGCTCGGAGCTGACCCATTAACACCTCGGAATCGTAGGTGTTTTTGGAGCACCCCAACGTAATGACATTGATTCTGTTTTTCTTGTAACTCTTGGTGCGCATACTTAGTATTTCAAATGGCGAACAGACTGACCGTCATTCATTATTTCTTTCAGTGTTTCTATACCGATATCAATGTGTTCATTTACAAAAGAACCGCTGACTTTCGCATCGCTAGCCACCGTTTTCACCCCTTCTGGGGTCATGGGTTGATCGCTTACAAGCAAAAGTGCGCCTACGGGTATTTTATTTTTAAAACCGGCTGAAAATAGAGTAGCCGTTTCCATATCAATGGCCATCGCTCTGATTTCATTGAGGTACGATTTAAAAGAATCATCGTGTTCCCAAACGCGACGGTTGGTAGTGTAAACGGTTCCCGTCCAATAATCCAAACTCCGGGTGCGGATGATATGGCTCGTGGCGCGCTGGACACTGAAAGCGGGCAACGCCGGGACTTCTTTTGGAAAATAAGAGTCAGAGGTTCCCTCCCCTCGAATAGCGCCGATGGGCAGAATGAAATCACCTACTACCGTCCGGTCTTTCAACCCTCCGCATTTTCCCAAAAAGAGCACGGCAGCCGGTGATATGGCGCTCAACAGATCCATAACGGTGGCAGCATTGGGACTCCCCATGCCAAAATTGATGATAGTGATCCCATCGGCGATGGCCATCCGGAAGGGACTGCTTTCTCCCAAGATAGGAACCTGAAAGCGCTCTGCGAATCGTTTGACATAATCATCAAAATTCGTCAGCAAAATGTGTTTGGTAAATTGATCCAACGGCTGTCCCGTATAGCGAGGAAGCCAATTCTGTGTAATTTCTTCTTTGGTTTTCATACGGAGTAGAACAATTAAGAAAGTTGTGCTTGAGAAAACAACGCTTTGACGAAACCAGATGGCGAAAAGACTTCCAAATCTCCCGCTTTTTCCCCCGTTCCTGCAAAGCGCACCGGAATGTTCATTTTGTGTGCAATAGACAAGGCCACACCCCCGCGAGCGGTGCCGTCCAATTTGGTCAATATCAACCCCGTGACCTGCGTCACTGCGGTGAACTGCTGGGCTTGTTCTAGCGCATTTTGCCCGGTGCTCGCATCCAAAACCAGCAAAACCTCGTGCGGTGCCCCCTGTACCACTTTTTCCACGGCTCTTTTGATTTTGGCCAATTCGTTCATCAAATTTACTTTGTTGTGCAACCGACCGGCAGTATCCACCAAAACTACATCGGCTTGGTCTTTCACCGCTGCATCGACGGCTGCAAAAGCCACCGCAGCAGGGTCCGCACCCATTCCGTGGTCAATCAAACGAGCCCCCGTGCGTTCGCACCAAAGCGCCAACTGATCTACCGCAGCGGCCCGAAAGGTATCGGCAGCCCCTACGTATACCTTCTTTCCTTGCAATGCGTATTGGGCGGACAGCTTTCCAATACTCGTAGTCTTACCCACACCGTTCACACCAACAACCAATACGATATGGGGTTTGTGGGGAAGTTCAAACCCTAAGGCGGAAGCTGCACGACTCTCGGCAGGGGCCAAAAGTGCCAACATCTCTTCTTGAAGAAGTGACAGCAGCTGCTCTGTCCCTGTGTACTTATCCTTTGCTACCCGCTGTTCCAATCGCTTGATGATTTCCAGGGTAGTTTCTACCCCCACGTCGGATGTCACCAATGCGGTTTCCAAAGCGTCCAAAACTTCCTCATCAATCGTGCTCTTGCCCGCGATAGCATGTACTATCTTTCCAAAAAAACTTTCTTTTGTTTTCCCTAGTCCAAAAAATCCCATACGAAAAGATACAAAAAAACCGCCCATAAGAGCGGTTTGAGTTGAAACAAACGATTTGAATTATCCTTTGAAAAAGTCACCAGCGACGTCTTTGTTCATGATTCTTTCTTCAAACGTGTAGGCTCCCGTTTTATCACTCTTCACCATTTTAATGGCGCGCGTGTAAATCGCAGATCCTTCTTTCTTCAGGGTAGCTACTACTTTCTTTGCCATGATTCCTTGCGATTAGGGGGTTGTTTACTTAATTTCTTTGTGGACGGTCATGCGACGAAGGATGGGATTGAATTTCTTAATCTCCATCCGATCGGGCGTGTTCTTCTTGTTCTTGGTGGTAATATAACGAGACGTTCCGGCCATGCCAGACTCTTTGTGTTCCGTGCATTCCAAGATAACTTGTACGCGGTTGCCTTTTTTTGCCATGATCTGTTATTATTTAGAGGTCAAACCGTTGGCGCGGGCATCGGCCAACACTGCGTCGATTCCCTTTTTATTTACTGTTTTCAATGCAGCAGCAGAAATGCGAAGTGTAATCCACTTGTCTTCAGCAGCAACGTAAAAACGCTTGCGCAACAAATTCACATTGAACTTGCGTTTGTTCTTTTTATTGGAGAAAGAAACATGATTTCCCGTCATGGCTTTCTTTCCCGTCAATTCGCATACTCGTGACATAATTGTCTAAAATTTGGAGTGCAAAGATATGAATTTCTCTTTAATGTCAAAGGGGATTAGAATCTTTTTCTAATTCTCGTCGTAGCCAATTCAATGCCGTTAGCACCGTCTTTTGAACAATACGACCTCTATCCGTACCCATAGCAAATTTTTCAGCGGTTGTACCCATCGGTCCTGACAAGGCAATCCAAACCGTTCCAACCGGCTTTTCGTCCGATCCACCCGACGGGCCCGCTACACCTGAAGTAGCCAAAGCCCAGTCGGAACACAAGCGTTTTTTCACTCCTTCAGCCATTTGTTTCACAACCACCTCGCTCACAGCGCCTTGAGACAATACATCCATGGGATCCACACCCAATTGCGACACTTTTACTTCGTTGGAATACGCTACCACTCCCCCCGTAAAATACTGGCTGCTGCCGGAAACAGAAGTGACGGCGGCCGCAATGGATCCACCGGAACAACTCTCTGCCGTGCTCAGTGTTTGTCCCCTCTGCGTCAATATTTCACCTATCATTTTTTCCAACGAATCCTCATTATCTCCATAATACGCTGATTCTGCGGCCCTTCGCACATCGGAAACCAAAACCTGCAATTCCCTTTCTGCTAGCATAGAATCGGTTTTTTTTCCACGCCAAGTCAAGCGCAATTTCACCTTACCCGGCGAGGGTAAATAAGCCAAGGAAACATGAAATGGAAGTTCGTATTCAAAAGAAGAAAGAATTTCAGCCAATTGGGATTCAGGAACCCCTTGCGTGTGCAGAGTGTGGTGCAGAATTAGATCCTGCGAATTTTCATCGGCCCAAGGCAATACGTACGTTTCCATGAGGTGTTTCATTTCGTACGGAACTCCCGGCATAGCAATAAAAACCACCCCTTCTCTCTCCCATCGCATCCCAGGAGCCGTACCCTTGGCGTTGAAAAGAGCCTCACACGTGGAAGGAACGAACGCTTGAGCCCGGTTCAATAATGAAGGTACACGCCCCATGCTTTGAAACAACTGTTCAATGTGAGTATAGATCTCTTGGATGAAAATCAATTCCCCTCCAAAATAGGAAAGCAACACGTTTTTCGTCATGTCGTCATGGGTCGGGCCCAACCCTCCGGTCAACAAAACCAATTTGGTTTCCGGCCACAATTGATCCAAAGACCGAACCATATCCTCCGGGGAATCCTTCACTCGTGTCGCACGCACCACTTCTACACCTACCTTATTGAGCTCCTGCCCCATCCATGCGGCGTTTGTGTCCACCGTTTGCCCAATGAGCAATTCTGTTCCAATGGCTATTATCTCTGCATTCACAAGGCTAATTTACGGCCTGTAAGCGTAAAGAATCGTTTACCTTTGATCAAATTCCCACTCCGATGCAATGTTCCTTTCTCAGCTCGTTTTCCATTCTTTTATTGGTCTTGGCTCTGACAAGTTGTCAACGGGAAAATTTAGATCCTTCCGATTTGTCCGCGACACTTCGGCCCGGGGTAATGATCCCCCTGGGGCATGCGCATTTGACCCTTTCCGATATCATTGCTCCTGACAGCAACCTCATTACCGCGGATGATAATGGAATGTATCGATTGGTGTATAAGCAAGACAGCCTTATTTCCTTGCATGTCCATGATTTAATCGATATTCCCAATCAAGCCCCTATTCAGAATTCTTTTTCTATGGGATTGATATCCATCCCAAACATCCTCACAGGAACGAACATTCCTTTTGGGAAATTAGCCCGACACATTGCAAATCCACCTGGTTTTGGTACACAAATAAAAAATGCGCACAACACAAATGGATTCATTCCAGCTGTACCTGCGCAAAACCCCGGCGATATTGCCGGAACCACAATACCTAATTTTCAAACGGCGTCTTTTGCCTCTGGAAGCTTGGACATGAAGGTGTACAACCAATACAAAGCGCCCATAGCTTTTACCATGGCCCTCACGAACACCACGGGAACAGAGTTGTTGAATTATATCTTTCCCACCATAGCTCCTGGTGATTCCATGGTGGTTTCTGGAAATTTGGCTGGGAAAACCATTCCCAATCAATTGCGCTTCAAATTGAAAAACTTCAGCTCACCGGGTGTTGGAACCATGGGGCAGCCTTCTACCTACGTTTTGATTGACACCAATGATATTTTGAGTGTTTCCGTCTCAGGAACCAACTTGAAAGTATACAATGCTGTCGCCAAGACAAGCAATCAGCAAATCACTGCAGACACATTGTCTGTTGACTTTGGTACGGCTCAAGGTGTTGAATTGGAAGAATGCAAACTATTATCGGGAAACTTTCACTATTCCTTTGCCTCTGCTTTACCAGAAGCCGTTCAATTCCAATTGTCTATTCCCGGATCCCTCGTCAATGGCAGTCCCTGGATTCAAACGATAACGGCCATTGCTGGGCAAACAACCAGTGGTAATTTTAGTTTGGCTGGTGTTCAATTGGACTTAACCCAGAATCCACAACAGCCCTTCAATGCATTTACCGTTTCCTACAATGCACAACTGATCAGCTCTGGAAACTTGGTGACCTTGGACTCTTCGTCTTCTTTGGCCATGACTTTCTCGCTCCAAGCAATTCAAATAGAACATCTCAAAGGGTTTTTCGGACAAGACACCCTTTCAATTGGGGCAGATTCTATTGTCATTCCCTTGGATTGGGTCAATAAGCTGGGAGGACAAATACAATTTGCAGAGCCATCCGTGCAATTGCCCATTCAAAACAGCATAGGATTGCCCGTCCACTTAGACTTGGATTTGACTTCCTATTCAAGCAATCACGCAGCAACTCCCTTGAATGCTCACTCCACTTTGCTCCCCTATCCGACCATCGGTCAATGGGGACAAACCATTGAGGATACCGTTGTTTTTGACAAAACAAACACGTCCATTGTCAGCTTTTTGACGCTGCCCAAGCAAAGCATTTCGTATACAGGAGAAGTGTACATCAATGCGGACACGACGGCAAACGGACGACAGAATTTCATTTCTCATCTCGGGGCAATAGAAGCCGGGATTCTCGTTGAATTGCCTTTTTATTTTACAGCACAAGGCATTGGCTTGGTGGATACATTGGACATTTCAGGTATTACAAATGCCTATGATTCGACAAAATTTCAATTCATCGGAGGAGAGCTGTTCATCGGCAGCAGCAACACCTTGCCATTGGGAGTGAATGTATTCTTCCGCTTCTACGATTCCATGGGCACATTGGTCTATTCAGATCAAGTCGACTTATTGGAAAGCGGTGTTCTTGACCCTCAAACCGGATTGGTAACAGGGCCCTCTATGCATCAATCACACCTGCTCTTAGACCAACAACGCATTCAATCCCTATTACTAGCAGAAAAGGTGGAAATCCAAGCCGTCCTTCATACGGCCTTCGCGGGGACCGTTCCCGTTAAGCTCTTGACAACGGCACAATTGGATTTGCATGTTGGCCTTCAGCTAGAAGTCCAGAAAAAATTATTTCCATAAACGACATGAAAAAGTTCGCCACACTTCTTTTTATCGCACTCTTTGTTCCTGCTGTTGGTCAAAACAGTCTACTGTATGGAATCAAAGGAAATCCCTTGTCGTTGTTGCAAAATCCCGGGGCTCAGACTGATCTTCGATTCCATGCTTTTCTAGGGACAGTGGGTAATTTCAACGCCCAACTGGAGCGGCCACTGGGCGAATATTGGGGTGACTTATCTGCCCAATGGGATAATTTTACCAACCCATCAGAGCACATTTCTTTGCAAGCAGACTGGGAAGTATCCAGTATAGGATGGCAGTATAAAAAATCCTATGTGTACGCTGGCATACGTCATCAAACAGATTTCCTTGGCTCGGTGGATAACGACTTGATGCGGTTCGCATTTCATGGAATGCGCGATTCCAATGGGGTAATTGACCCCCATTTTTCGGGAGATTTTTCCAACACCTCCCTCATTGTTCAAGACCGAATCATTCGCTATGTCGGATGGCAGAAAAAACTGAGTCCAAAGCTAACTTTTGGAGGAACTATTGAAGCAACGAATCACGTGTTTGATTTTCGGCTGAAAATGAATGCGTTCCAAGTAAACAGTGTTCTTCAACCCGATGGGACCAACACGTTGAACATCGGTGTACACGGAGAGGCTCAACTCCATGGTTTATCTCTTCTAGAAGTGCCTTTGGATTCATTGATCAATGGAAGTTATCCACTCTTGCAGTATTTTAAGGACTACAGAGGACTTCTTTGGAAGGGAGAGACGCGGTTTCTGTCCACCTCTTTCGGCGCAACATACCAAGTCAGTCCTACTTTGAAAATCACAGGCGCTATCACGGGGCTTGGAAAAAGGGTTTCTTCGACAAAGAACAATGTGTCCATGCAAGTGAACACAGATTTGATATATTCTGGATTTCAGTACAACTCTGGCGACACAGCCTCCTTGAAAGGGTTTTATGCTCAACTCAGAGAAGACCTGAAGGAGTCTATCACATGGACAGAGGGAAGCGCGATGCAAACCCTACCTTTTCAGACCACACACTTAGGTTGCTATTACAACCCCTATTCAAAACACGCTTTGGGCATCAACCTATTGCGGGTTCAAAGGGCCAGCGCAAACTATGCTAGTCTTTCCCTGGAGTATCATGGATTTTGGACTCGCAACATACAATTCAGCACCTCTTATCAATGGAATCACGGGTTTACCCTTCCGATGAGCAACCAACTCAGTTTTCAACTCCAGACTCGTCTTCTTCCTATGACACAAATCTATCTTGGCTCTTCCAGTGCATTGATGTTGCCCGGTCCTGATGCGTTGATTCCTAGTAATTTGGATCGACTCAATGTGTACGGCGGCATCCAACTGATTCTTTTCGACACTCACTGGAAACAAGCTCATCAGAAGAAAAAAGCGGAAAGAAAATCAAAACGATCCGTGCGTTCCTCCGAAAAATGAGATAGAAACGGAAAAGGAAAAAATGGGGAGTAAAAAAAGGCGGGCCTTGCGGCCCGCCTTTTTTGTACGTACTGGAATTTTACTTGAGTAGAATAACCAAAACTCGGCGATTCAACGCATTGTCCTCTGAATAAGCTTCTGACTCGCCTTTTGAAATGACTTCAATTCTGGACTCAGCAATGGAGTACTTATTCAACAATTCATTTTTCACCGAAAGGGCACGAGCGCGACCAATCTGATCATTTACAGCATCCGTTCCAATCGGATCCGCATGACCCACAATAACAATTTGCAATTCCGCGTATCTATTCAAATAAGAAACCGCCTCTTCCAACTTGATTCGCTCCGATGGCTTGATTCGGTAATCGTTGAAATTAAAGTATACGGTGGCAGCAACACCATCCAAGGGCCAATGCTCTAAATCAAAAACAGGTTTAGGCTCCATTACTGGCTCTATCGTTTTTGGCTCCTCCACGACCACCACTTCCACTGTTTTCGCCGTGTCCACAATCACCACTTTCACCTCTTCCACTAAGGCTACTTTGAACTCTTGCGGCGTATGCGGAACTTTCTGTTTTTTATCCTTGTAGGATTTCAAAGGCCCGTTCAATGGGATTTGATAACCCAGTGTTGTGCCCAGCCCAACCCAATTGGAATACGTGATACGCAGGGCAATCCCTTTGTAGATATAAGCTGCACCTACTTCCTTTCTCACCTTATCAAAAAATCCGTCGGACCCTAGGTCGTTATTGAAACCAAACTTTCCAAAGGGGCTCAATCCAGCGAACAAATACATCGGTTTGGATATTTTAATGGTGGGGCCCATCAGGTATCGGAAATAATTTCCATCCCCATTGGCATCGTCGGAAAAAGTCACGTTGTTGCGCATCTCAAAAGTCGAGTATACCCCTATGCCCTTGTACATATCGAGCATAGAAGCGCCAAATCTAGGAACAGTAAATCCTTCCGAATGTTTAATATTCACTCCCAAATGTGGCTCTAGTATTTGTGCAGAGGCCGCTGTACCCATCAAGAGCGCGGCAATAAGTGTGATCACTTTTTTCATAACAGAGTCAATTAGTCGTTTAACAAAGTTACCTCCTTTTAGCAAACATAGGCGTTTCTTTTTGCTTTTTTTGTAATGAAAAATCCGCGTTCTTAATCCAAAATAGGCTATATTTAGTACTATAAAAAACCTGTATTCATGAAAAAGTTCTTTTTGACTGCTTTTGCCGTCGTCTCTTTCTCCGCAATGGCGCAAGTATCTGACTTTCAGTATTCCAAATACGCCTTGTACGGAACCATCAACGTCATGAACTTTGGAACGACCAATCAAGTCATGCTGAAAGTAGGGAACGATCAGCAGGCGGCTCGGTATACTTCCATGGTTTACCTCTACCACACGACCAACGCTACTTCCGTTTCTCTTGAGGCGTATGTTGGAAGAGAAAGAAGAAAAACAGTAGGCTCCACGCGTATTTATTATGGAATGGATGGCGGATTGTCCACCAACGCCTACCTATCGGATCCAACCGGTGGCAGTTACAACTCGGTAGGATTGCATGCTCGACCCTTCTTTGGTCTGGACATTCCATTGACAAAGCATCTAGTTGTCGGAGCAGAAATGATTACTGTTGCTAGTTTCAATTTGAATTGGACAAGCTCAGAGGTTACTACTCACTTGGGTTTATACAGTGGGAACAATACGGCCACGCTCAAACTGGGCTATCATTTCTAACCTAGAGGACAAGTCCGCCGCTGCAATTTAGAATAAGTCCGCCGCACCAAGGAGGACAAGTCCGCCGCCGAAAGAATGGGATCGGTGCCAAAAGAAAAACCCCGCCACTTGTGGCGGGGTTTTTTGTGACCCTGTTAGGATTCAAACCTAAAACCTCTTGATCCGTAGTCAAGTGCTCTATTCAATTGAGCTACAAGGCCATTCCCTTTTGGAGAGTGCAAATATACACTACGGAATTTATTATCGAAATACTTTACGGGGTTTCGCCAAGGGAATCCAATGACTCCCCTTCCTTTTTTTCACTACTGGCCTCATCCACAAGGGGTTGATTTTCTAAAAACAACTTCATCCGGCCTTTGGAAGACGAATTATACATATACGGAGGCTGACCATTTTTAGGAGCAATACTCCTTTTGTCTGGAGGAAGAGAAAGGATTGCCTCCATGTAGGGTTTGTGTGTACTGTAAAATTGCAAGTTGTTTCGCTTGTAGTGGAAAAAATGCTCGTTTCCGTTGTTCAGGTAAAAGGCCATTTCATCCCCTCTGTTTTTCTTGCGAATCTCTAGAATACCGTCCACTTCCGCGTGAATCGCCTCTCCCTCTATCCCGCCAATCATCACAGGGCCCTGGCTACGGAATGCATGGGCTGATGGATCCCACATCACGTCGACCTTTTCAAAAAATAGGGTGGATTTGAATTCCTTGGGGAGTTTTCCTTGCAGACCTATCCCGTAATACGATTGTTTTTCTCTCGGTGAAAGCAAGTGATTCGCCATCTCTGCGGCTGGATCTCCGTACATATCTCCTTTGGGCAAAAGGGACAGTTCCGTTTTCAGCCCTTTCAGCACCTCTTCGTTGAATAAGAAATTCGCTTTCATCGCGACGGATGCCTTGATCGTTTTTTGACGCAAATCCGCTTTCATTTGACCGTAGGCCTCCAAGGAGGCCAATCCCATGTTTTTACCCAACTGTAATTGGCCCACTCCTTCCACAATACACGATTCAGTATACAGGGCTATCCAATTGTCAGGTGCCTCCATATCCTCTTTGCGGCGGCGTGTTGTGACTACATAGCGACGTTTGTCTGGTTCGTAAAACAAAATGCCATAAGCCGTCAGAAGTTCAACGGCGGAGGACGCTCCTGTGCGGCCGACAAAGGCAGCATAAGGCCGAACGGAGTCTTGTGCTATGAAAATACCATTGTACACACGTTCAATGCCTTTGGCCGAATCACGAGAGGGCAATTCCAAAACAATTTCTTTTGGATTGACATAGGATGCTGTTTTAAACCAGCCGGAAACCACCGCGGGACACACAGCCGTGATGGAAGTAAATCCTTCAAAAAGAAGGTGTTCTTTCGTGGAATACATTTTTACCACTCCGTAAAAGGAAAATTGGGGAGAAAGAGCAAAAGGACTCGATTCACTCAACTCGCCACGACCATAGGTAGTCTCTCCGGAGTCCGACTGAATTCTGGAAAATAAGATGGGCTTGATTTTGCCTACAGCGTCTTTGTACAAGTAAGTTGCGGTTCCCCCGAAGGAATTTCTACCGGAAATGCGCAGCTCTCCATTTTCCAAACGGTGGTATTGATGGTTTCGATCAGCCACCATTTTGGCACGGACCAACGGACGAATCACAGCGACAGGGTCTATCACCACCTTCCCTGAGTCTGGATAAATACGCGCATCGGCAACGTCGATGTAGGGAACCCCCCTTCCTTTCAGCACACTAGGCAAGAGAAAGAAGATGGCTTTTTCCGCCATAAACCGAAGAGAATCTTGGTGTCTATGCAAAGAGACCATTTCTGCCGTTGCGCCAGAAGTTCCCCTGGCAAGCGCCACAGCCTGGGCGGAAATATCCCAGTAGGCGCGGTCCATGGAGGATTTGTATTGGTTGATAGGGAACTCTACCCACGAAGCACCATAAATAGAAACAAATTGTCCTTTTTTGGTGGTCAAATCCACTTGAGCGGTGGCCGTAGGCATCACAAAACCCCAGGGCCCACTATCGGTCGCCCGCACCCGAAAAGTGGCACTTGGAGATTTATACCCCAACGCAAAGAGAGATAGGTCCTGGCTTTCCAGTTCGGAATGAAACATGCCGGCCACACCGCGCAAGGACAATTTATCGGGTGCATAGGCCAATCGACCGGTGGCGGTCCCTTTGTGGGCACTATAAATAGACAAGGGCGTGGCTTTGGATGTAACCAACAAACGGCCGGCATACGGCTGCCATTGGACCCAAGCGCCTTGGCACGAAGCGTCGGGGTGTCCGGTGATTGTGGATCCAGACAATGCCGTTAGGTGCATATTTTCCGCCGCTCCTCGGGTAGAGTCTGGGAAAAGGACCCATTGAGAGGAGGTAGAAACGGATCGGACATACACGAGTTCTCCCTTGGCTTCTAATCCATTGTTACTGAGGGATACTCTTCCCTTCACGAGGCCTTTTCCAGCATAAGCAGACCATCCTTCCGGGGGTGTTTGCGTTGAAAATCCGAGCGAATAATCCCGCTGCACTCCGATAGATTGCCGGGTCACAGGGAAAATTCCCGCGCTAGTCAACATCCCGTCAAATCTCAACCCCTGGGTAGAGGTATTGTCCAAGGAATCGATAGTAAAAGGGGAGATTTCCACATGAAACCGAGACCGCTTGTATATCCCATCGTAGGTAGAGGGTTTGTCGTAGTACACGTAACATCTTTTTCCGCTATTAAAGATGGGGTAATGCGTATAGCGCTTACGGCTCGATTTATTCAGAGGATGGTCTATCTCTAGGCGACCGTTGATGTCTTGTAGCGTGTTTTTCACCAAGACCATTCGTTTACGACCATCCGATTCGGCGTCAAAGGATTCCACCATGAATTTCATGGAGTCAATGGTGGGCATGTTCAGCTCAAAAGGCGCATAGGAAAAGGAAAATTTTCGACCATAAAAAGCAAATCGCCCCGCCTTAACGGTTCCATTGAAGTCGAAATCGAGTCCCTTTTTGACAAGAATTCGCTGATTCACCGGGAACAAGGCCACTTTTTGCGAATCGCTCACTGTCAAATTCTGAATCCCCACCAATTCCATCTCGTTGTTCAAAAAACTAATTTTTGCATTCATTCCTTCGGCCACTTCGGACACAAATCGAATGACATCATAATCCCTTCTTCCGACATTGTTCAGAATATACTCTTGCGTTTTGGGTTGCACCTCTATCCAGCGCGTGTCTGGACTGTAGCGAACAAAACCTTGCAGCGCCAATTCCATCATGAAAATATCGCACGCCGGAACACTCATACTGAGCGCACTGGCCATGTCTGCTAGACTCAATTGGTTTCCGAAGGCCGTACCTATGCGTTCTATTTGAACCAAGGGATTCTTGGACGACAATCCTTGCAATCGAGAGAATCGCTCCCCACGGAAATACTGTCGACTCTCCAAAATCATGGGTGTTGGCGTTCCCAAATTCAATGTTCCTAGATAAAAAACAGGCTCTGATGTGTTCCATTCTATTTTATCCAAATAAACATCCAGCGCGTGGTAGGTGTCGGTATAAGGGATCAGGGCTAAGCCTTCTTGCGGTCGCTTGGCTGAAAAATCTCCCGTTGTGGGATGGTAACGAACCGAGCTTTTTTGGTGGTACAGCGAATCGGTCGGTCCCAATAAAAAAGAAACAGTGGACTCTTCAGAACTCATTCCCTCTGGCGTGATCAGAAATCGTTTGGCGCGCAATTTTAATGCGGGTTTCTCATCGTAATAAAATAAGAATTGTGCCTTTTCACCGTCTCGGGCAGAGGCGAAAAATTTTCTTCCCACGATAGAAAAGCCGCCTTCGTAATCCACCTCTGGAAAGAAATCGAGTAAATGTAAACGACTATACGCCTCAAAACGCGGAAAAATGGCCCTTTCTTCTTCGTTTCGAGCCGTTAAGCGGTCTTCAAATCGACCTTTTTCCGGCGTCAGAATGTAGTGTTGGCTATGAATAACAGCAGAATCCGCTACAAAACCCGGTTTGTTCGCTTCGAGCACAAACGAGCCTAGATCCACATACATTTCGTCGGGAGAAAATCCCGCGCGCTGCCAATGGGCCAGGCCAGCCGAAGCGTGCAAGGTACCCGTAGAAGGGTTGTATAGGCCGGATACGCCTTCGAGAACAATAGAATCCTCCTTGTATCTTCCTATCATCTTCACCCCATCGAGGATTAATTGTGGAAAGGGATCGTGTTCCATTGAAGAAGATCCCCCCTGCCAACGCCAAGTGATTTGACCGTCTGAAAACAAGATTCCATTGTGAAATACATGATTCCAGGTTTCAAAGTGGACCGTGACTTCTTTCAAAGAGGCTTTGCGAAGCACCTCGAGAGAATGCTTGGACCAAGCAGACACAAATTCTTCTGTCATTCCGCTCGCTAAACCCAGGATGCACTGCATATAGGATTCCCACACAAGAGGATCCGTTGTCCTTTTTTTAACCAGCACATTCGCCACTTCAGCCAAATGAACTTGTTGCTCCTCCGTGAAGGCAAAGGAGTTCCAGACCGCCTGAAAAGGAGCAAGTTGAGGTTCCGCCAGCTTTTTTCCCCCTTTCAAACCTGTGTAATTTTTTGTGAAATCACCCAAAAAATCTGCAGGATCTAAACGCATCTCTTTGATACTCTGCGCGGATAGGTTATGAACCGCTACCACAAGGAAAAGCAACAGAAGGATCCGTGATCTCATGTTCCGGGTTGTAAAAATTCCATTCGACACCATTTGTCTTTGATTTCCGACCCCGCCCATTGAAGTCCGCAGCGCACCGCCTCTGTTTGTATTACCGATTGATCTTCTGTAAAAAATCCACTCACCACCAAACGACCTGAAGGAGACAAAACGGAGGCATAAATCAACATATCCTGAATCAAAATGTTTCGTTGAATATTGGCCAATAGGATATCGAATCGCTTCCCTTCCAATGACTGACTCTGTATCCATTGACCATCCCCTACCCACAGCGGGATTTCCGAAAAACCGTTGTCTCTCACAATTTCTTTGGCATTGTCAATCGCCCACGGGTCAATGTCCACCCCTTCCACAAAGGAAGCTCCACGATATTTCGCGACCAGCGCCAAAACGGCTGTGCCGCAACCCATATCCAAAACGGTTTTTCCCGTCAAGTCGCGCTCCAATAACCACCGACACATCAGATAGGTAGTGGCGTGGTGACCTGTTCCAAAAGCCATTTTTGGCTCCATAATAATTTCGTAGGCAAATCGACCGGGAATCGGCGGCGCGTGAAAAGGTGCACGAATCAAAAGGGTGTCGTCGACTTCTAGGGGTTCAAAATTACTCTCCCACAAGGCGTTCCAATTTTGATGTTCTACCCATGTTGTGGTCCATCGAACCTCTCCCAACGATCCGGCCAAAGGAAAATCCTGCTCCGTCATTTCTCTGTACAGATTCTCAGGAATATACGCCTCGGCCACACGGCCCTCCTCTCCCTGCGGGTAATGCACTGTTTCGACCGGCAACCCATCCAAGTCCGCCATCAACAAAGCCAGCGCATCTGCCGATGAAACCTCGATGGTCAATTGGTAATAATGCATTAGGACTCGCGCAAGGCATCCAGCAATGCCAAAAAGTCATGGGCAACCAAAGAAGCGCCGCCGATCAATCCTCCATCCACATCGGGCAAAGCAAAGAGTTCCGCTGCATTGGAGGGTTTGCAGCTTCCGCCGTATAACAAGGGAACATTCTGCGCACTCGCGTGGTATTTTTCTCGCAACCATTGGCGAATGGCTCCGTGCATCTCTTGCGCTTGTTCTGGTGTGGCCACTTCTCCTGTGCCGATGGCCCACACGGGTTCGTAGGCGATGACCACATCCACTATTTCTTCTGAGGATACTTGGGAAAGTCCCGTCTGCAATTGATTTTTTACTACCTCCCAAGCACGTCCCGATTGGCGTTCCTGATGGGTTTCGCCCACACAAAAGATCGGAGACAACTCATGATTAAGGCACGAGCGGATTTTTTCTGCACAATCTGCATCGGTTTCGTTGAAATAGTTTCGTCTTTCAGAATGACCGATGATAACGGCATCGACATCCAATGCGCGCAGCATGGGGGCAGAAATTTCTCCTGTAAACGCACCCATGCTTTGCTGATGACAGGTTTGCGCTGCAACGCTGATTTCCGGCACATTCCATAAGCGTTCAACGGCTTGCGAGAGCTGCACCATAGGTGGCGCGACGACGATTCTCACCTCCCCCAATCGCTCGGGGGACAAGCCCAGAACCAACGCATCCAACAAGGCCAACCCCTCCTCTGGGAGGGTGTTCATTTTCCAGTTTCCGGCAAGAATTTTCATAGGGTGAAGGTACAAAGAGGAATCAAAGGTCTCGTGCCCGCGGATCCAAAAGCCTATACATGACATCTACAAAAGATTGTAGAAAAACAAAAACAGTGGACAACAACAAAACACACCCCATGACAACGGGCAAATCTTTACCATTGAGCGCATCCACCATCAATTTACCCGTGCCGTTCCAACCAAAGACAGCTTCTACAAAGACCGCGCCCGAAAGCAGGCCCGCCAACCAACCGGACAAGGTGGTTACCAACGGATTGAACGCATTCTTCAAAACATGCCGTCGAACAAGGTCCCAGGTGCCTACCCCCTTGGCTTTGGCTGTCCGTATGTAATCTTGCGCCAAAACATCTAGCGCAGAGGATCGCATCATTTGCACCACAACGCCCAAGGGCCGTATACCCAGTGTCACCGCCGGCAGAAGAACATGGCTCCAATGCCAATGAACCTCCTCTCCTAAATCATCTAATTCTCTGATATTTCCCGAGAGCGGTAATCCTGTGTACTCGCCCAAAACAAAAGCAAAAAACCATCCAATAACCAAAGCAGTAAAAAAGCTAGGAGCCGCCATGCCTAAAGTGGCTACCATGCCAATGGAGCGATCGATCCACGTTCCTTTTTTGAGTGCGCTGATCATCCCCAAGGGTATTCCAATAAGCATCGCTATCGCCATGGATAAAAAAGCCAAGAGGGCTGTATTGGGAAATGTTTCGCTGAGCAATGTGGTCACGGAAACTCCGGGACGCTGGTAAGATGTCTGCAAATCAGGCCAGCCGACTATCCAGTGTCCTTCTTCCCATCGCACCGGAGAAAGTCCGTTCAAATAATGGATGTACTGCACACCGATGGGCTGATCAAACCCGTATTGCGCTCGCAGAAGTGTCAATTGTTCCGGATCTTCTCGCTGATCCAACATCATTCTGGCCGGGTCTCCAGAAACCAAATGAAAGAGAAAAAAAACAACCGTGGCCACTCCCCACAACACCAAAAGGGCTTGCAGGAATTGTTTTTTCATTGGAAATAAATCATCAAATCCGTTTGCTCATCCACATCGTTTCCGTGAAGATGTTTGATGACTTTTCCTTTCTTTAGTAACGTAATGCCTGGATTGCCCCGATTGATCGTTTTTACCGTCGTTCCATCCATTATACACCACGAAAAAGGAGCATTGATTTCGTGAGCCCACTCGTTGACAGCGGCCTCATCCGTCGCAGTCAAGGCGATCACTTTGAACCCTTGTTTTTCCCAGGCCCACGCCGCGTTTGCAATGCGTTGAAAATTTTCTTTGTCTGAACGATCCAACCGGTAGGCTGTTATCCACACTAATTTTTCCTCCTGCAACAGGGAAGCCGTTCTATCTTCTCCTTCAACGATCAGAGAAAAATCATGAATGGGAGGAACATATCCTTCTTTTATCTTTTCTGAACGCGTTGCCTCTATTTGCATTACCCACTCGGGTTTTTCAAACCATTTTTCCTCCACATACGCCGTGCCTGAAACCTCTATTGACTTTTCGTTGGCACTGTTTTTTAACGTGTAAAAGGTTTCGTAAACAGGTCCTTGGAGTCCCAATTCTTCTGCCGACTTTAGGGCTGTTTCAATGTGCGTTCCCGGCTTAAAGGCTCTAAAATCCCACACCGGCAAGTGGTTCAGTACATAGGTTCCAAACCCAACGCACCCTAAAAAACTCATGCCCAAAAGAAGCTCATTGATCCGGGGTGGAAACAGCGGTTGAATCCTCTGTCGCCCCCAAAACAATAATCCTATCAGCACAGACAAAATCACGTCTTTGGTAAAGGATTCCCAGGGTGTCAGCGGGATAGCATCTCCAAAACATCCGCAGTCCGTTACTTTGTTGAAATAGGCACTATAAAAGGTCAAGAAGGTGAAAAAAATCATGAGGCCAGCCAAAACGAACAAGCTTCCTTGACGAAACATTCCCAGCAACAAAGTAATCCCGACCAAGACCTCTAGGACGAGTAGAAAAAAGGACAAGGGGAGTACAAAAGGTTCTAAAAAAGGCAGATTCAGCACCGAGGGAGAAAAATATTCTTCCAGTTTGTACGAAAAACCCATGGGGTCGTTCAATTTGATCACCCCCGAAAAAACAAACAACCCCCCCACGAGCAGGCGGGCGATGTGGGTTATAGCGCTCTTCATTTTTTAGTCAATAAGATGAGTGCAAAGGCGGCGTAATTGATCATGTCCAAATAGTTGGCCTCTATCCCTTCGCTCACCAGCGTTTTTCCCTGGTTGTCTTCTATTTGTTTCACCCGGAGAATTTTTTGCAAGATCATATCCGTCAAAGAAGGGATGCGCATGTCACGCCACGCCTCGCCGTAGTCATGATTCTTGTTTTTCATTAAGTCAAATGCCTTTTTCGACTGAACATCAAAGCATTCCAATGCTTTCTCTGCGTTCATATCGGGCTGATCCACCACACCCAACTCGAGTTGAATCAGCGCTACAATGCTGTAATTCAAAATACCAATAAACTCGCCCTCTATGGAATCCTCTATTTTCTGTTGACCTGCCAATTGAATGCTTCTAATTCTATTGGCCTTAATGTAGATTTGATCTGTTAAGGAAGCGACACGCAAAATGCGCCAAGCGGGACCGTAATCGTGCAGTTTCTTTTCAAACAACGAACGGCATTGGAGTATGATATGTTGAAATTCAGTGGCTGTAGTGGACATGCTATACCTTTGAAGCCGAAAGATACAACCCATGACGCATTCTCTTCGCTGGGGCACGCACTCCCTTTCCTTGGAAGAACCCTTGGTTATGGGAATTGTGAATGCAACACCCAACTCCTTTTTCGATGGGGGGCGGTATGCATCCTCTTCCACCTCTATAGCTCGAGCAGACGAACTCATCGCTCAAGGCGCTCGGGCACTGGATTTTGGCGGATGTTCTACCCAGCCTGGCGCTGTGCCTCCGACGCTAGAAGAAGAATGGAAACGCGTGGAACCCGCGATTCAACACTGTGCAAAGCACCACCCGAACATCCTCCTATCTATCGATACCTACAGAGGTGAAATAGTGCATCGCGCGGCGCAAGAAGGCATCGGTTTAGTGAATGATATCTCCGCTGGGCGAATGGATCCCGCGATGCTTCCGGTGGTCGCCCGCTGGGACCTTCCCTATGTTCTGATGCATATGCAAGGCACCCCCGCTACCATGCAGCTCCATCCCACCTATGAAAATGTCACGAAAGAAGTATTGGCGTTCCTTCAAACAAAGCACGCAGAATTGCATTCTTTGGGAGTGCGCGTCGCCTGCATAGATCTTGGATTTGGATTTGGAAAAACAAGGGAACACAATTTTACACTGTTGCGTCATCTTGCCGATTTTCACGCTTTGGAGCTACCCCTTCTCGTGGGGATCTCTAGAAAATCCATGATTTACAAGTCACTGAATACCACCGTAGAAAAATCCTTGAACGGAACCTCGGCTCTGCATGCGTGGGCTTTAGACCGGGGAGCGAAAATTCTCCGAGTTCACGACGTTACAGAAGCGATAGAAGTTGTCCGTTTGCATCAATCACTAATGCGCGACGCCACCCTTTCGGGGTCCAGTCCCATTGCTGATACACCGCAGTAGCATCAAATTCCGGCCACTGCTTAACAGCCAAACGCAAATAAGCGGATGGCACCACCCGCAGTGTGGGTAGTTCACTTTTTCCGCGCCTCAGGACATCGGCTCGAACCATTTTCTCCCAAAAGAAATCATTCTTTACTTGATTTGCGGTGCAATAGGCCCACTGCTTTTCGGGAGTTGAAAATTCTAAAACCCAAGCGGAAGTGGTTTTGTAACAGACCAAATGGGAGGTATTCAACGGCTTGCTCCCATACGCCGCAACAAATATGAGTCCCATCGCACTGAGCATGGTACCCGTCGACCGGCGAAATCCAACACGCCAAAAAGCAGCCGTTCCCACGGCCACGCAACAAACAAGGAGATACCTTTCTAGCGATGGATACAGGGACATCCAAGCAACCCACGGCAGATTCCCAAACCAGACAATCCACTCTAAAAGGGGTGCAACAAAGTGGTTTTGGAAGGAATCAAAGAACCAAACTTCGCCAAAGAACAGGCCCAAAATCCATCGTACAATCCAAACCGGCAACAAGGCGGTAAAGAGCGGGACAGCCAGCATGTTGGAAGCAATAAACAGGAGTGGGAACTGATGAAAAAGAGGCAACGTAACGGGCAGGGTTGCCATTTGGGCGCACCAAGAAATCGCTATACTTTCTTTCAGCCATGCCCATCGACCTTGGTACGAAGGAACCCACGCCATGATTCCAAAAAGAGATAAAATGCTCAATTGAAATCCAACATCAAAAGCCCACAGGGGCTTCAAAAACAGCAACAAGAAAACGAT